>NTKT01000009.1 GCA_002457055.1 Rhodobacteraceae bacterium MED-G08 | reverse complement strand
TCGAAAGATTGATATCTTCTTCCTTGACAACTTCTTTTATACGCATCGCAGTTAAGTAAGAATATGTGCTGCCAATTGACAACCACGCCGTTAATTTTCTAGCCATACAGTAACCTCCGGTTTTGTTGTTCTAAATACACAGCATCAGGGTCCCAGAGACAAGCATTTTGTAATCAAAGATTTCTATTTTAAAGTCCCTTGGAAGATTTTGGGAGAGCCTATACAAGCTGTTTCATTCATACCTAATCAACTTTAATTTTTTTGTCTTGCTTGTTTTATTTAGACATGTCTAATTGCTGCAGGAATGGAGGATAAATGCATTTACTCGTTTTACAGCATGCGCGGATTGAGCATCCGGGAATATTTCAGAAGTTTCTTAAAGAGGATGGTCACAGTTGGGAAGTTGTTCATCTTGATGAGGGTCAAGAGATTCCTTCGATAGATAGCTTCGATGGTTTGTGGGTATTAGGTGGGCCAATGGATGTATGGCAAGAACAGGATTACCCGTGGCTTAAAAAGGAAAAAGCTTTCATTAAAACGGCGGTAGAGGAAAAGGGCATACCATTCCTTGGCTTGTGCTTGGGTCATCAATTGTTAGCTGAGTCTCTCGGTGGTGTTGTTGGTAAGTCAGAAACTGCTGAGGTCGGTGTCATGGAGGTTCAACTGACCGAAGATGGAGCGTCCGGAATTTTATTCGATGGTATACCCGAAAAAATATCCTGCCTCCAATGGCATGGTGCTGAGATAAAGAAACTTCCAGCAGGTGCCAAAGTGCTTGCGACCTCTAAAAATTGTGCAGTTCAAGCGATGAGTTGGGGTCCTAGAGCCTATTCGATGCAGTTTCACGTCGAAATCGAGCACTCTACAATTGCTGATTGGGCAACTATTTCTGAATATGCCGACAGTTTGAAAGCAGCCCTAGGCCCCAGCGGGCAGGAAAAACTTGAGAAAGATTGCGCGGTCCATATGAATGATTTTAATACGATGGCAGAACGTCTTTATCTTAATTGGCTCCAGACTTCTGCGCGCGTTTAAGCCTTAGTTCTAAATCTAGGCTGCTGCAGCTCGTGTTAAAGATAATCTAACTGTTTCTAAATGCTCTTTCATACTGTTAGCCGCTGCCTCAGGCTCGCGTCTATATAGGGCTTCGAGTATTTTACGATGTTGTTTATTATATTGATCAATTACGGTCGGATTGAGTGTCAGTCCGCGCATTCTCTTCCAGTCAGTTTGCCCTCTCACTGAGTTGATTTGGTCAATAATCCAAATTAATAAAACGTTCCGTGTACATTTTACGAGCGTGTGATGAAATTCTGTATCTGCTGCTGAAAATTCTAAAGTATCATGCAGGCTCGATTCCATTTTGTCACAAAGCAAGGTTAATTTGTCGAAATCTTCCCGCCTACCGTGTAGTACTGCAAGACGGCAAATGTGGGGTTCTAAAGCAAAACGTGCATCTATCAATTCTAATGGATTCGCTGATTGGATCGCGTTTGGTGTGGATGATTTTCCGTCAAAAGTTACATATGTACCACTACCATGTTTAATTTCAACTAGTCCATTTTCCATTAATTTTGTTAGTGCTTCTCGTACTGTGCCTCGGGAAACGCCATAAGTATCCGCCATATCTCGCTCTGTTGGAAGTTTGTCATTGCGAACATATTGGCCAAGATTAATCTCGCTTCGCAATAGAGAAGCAAGGTTAGCTGCATTTAACTTTTTTTTATTTTCCGCCATCACAACCATTATTTGCTCCAATTTTGAACCAATATATACAAATTTGAAAAATAAATCAAGTATTGGAATAAAAAAGGTTGACTTTTGGTTCACTATTCACAAAAAATATACTGGGATAGGGTTTCCAAATAGTGCGAAGTCAGTTGTTCGCTTGAATTAGAAGGGGAGTAGGTTTTATGGCATTTCCAACGCATGCGGATTATTTAATTATAGGGGCTGGTATACATGGTCTCTCAACTGCCTGGCGTTTAGCAGAGCGTTTGAGTTCCATAGGTGAAGCTGTCGAAGGACGTATAATTGTTTTAGATAAGTCAGGAATTGCTTCTGGAGCTTCTGGGATTGCATGTGGCGTTGTGCGAAACAATTACTATCAGCCAGCAATGCGTCGGTTGATGGCCCACTCCGTAGATGTCTGGGAAAGCGATCCAAAGGGTCTTAGCTATCACCCAGTAGGTTACATGCAGATTTCGTGTGAATCTATGCATGAGGATGTGGCCTCAATTTATGAGCAGCAGAAGGCCATTGGGTATGAAAGTGTTTTTATAGAAGGTGCAAGTGCCTCAGACGCATACATGAAAGATCTGTTTAGCGATTGGCAGGCACAGAATATCACGTCTGTTCTACATGAAAAAAGAGGCGGTTACTCTAACAACACTAAATCGATGTATGGGTTGGCCAAAAAAGTTGAAGACCGAGGGGTGCGCATCATTTCTGGGGTCGAGGTGAAAGGCCTAAATACCGAAAGTGGTTCTTCAAGCATAAAGTCAGTTGATACTTCGCATGGAATAGTATCGTGTGACAAGCTCGTGGTTGCTCCAGGTCCCTGGGCGCGTGACTTTTGGGAAATGTTGGGCATGCCGAAAAAGATCAGTCTGAAGGATCTATCTGGTGAATTGCATCATGATATTGATATGTGGCGGTTCTGGCAACTTGAAGAGGGCGTTCTGCAATTGCCACCAGAGGTTTTGCAGACGAACGATGGCAAAACCCCGCCAGTGGTGCATGTAGATACAGATGCACCCTTACACTCTTGTGTTGATGGGTCGCTAATTTCAGATGAAATGTGGGGGATTTATTACAAGCCTGATTGGCACTTCAACGGTATTCAGGGTGGGGCCTCTCCATACAAAGTCGACACGGAGGTAGACAAAGTGGCTATTGATCCATACGGCCCTTCATCACCGGAGTTTGTTGCCTCCGAAGGATTTGCACATATGTGGGTATCTGCGCTCGCTCATTGTCATAAAAGATTTGAGGGCATGATGGGTAAATACCATAGGGAGGCATCTGGCGGTATTGGCTGCTTTACAGCCGATAGTTTCCCTGTTTTTGATCACTTTCATGACAATGCAACTTTAATCGCTGACAGCAATCATGGGTGGAAGATGATCGGAGTTGGTCACCTTATAGCTGACGAGTTATTGGGCGAGAGCCAAGAACTTCTCGAACCGTTTAGGTTTGATCGTTTTGAGAAGGGTAATCTTCACCCTGTATCGAATAGTCCATATCCTTGGAGCTAAGATGCGTAAGAAGATAACATAAACTCAAATGGCTAAGTGCCAGGAATACTAAACAGGGAGAGTTAAAGTGGCTGAAATGGATATTGAACGTTTTGTCGAGGCGCCTGGGCGCGATGAGAAAATTAAACAAGTGCGTGCGATGATTGACTCGATGGGAATTGAGTACTTGTACCTTCAATTCGTATCAGTGACCGGAAAGATCATGGGTAAAGGGATACCCTCCGATCATTGGGAATCAGTCGCTATGAAGGGATTTCAGCTGGTTTATGGCGCAACTGTTAATCTGTTCACTGACCGCGCAGGTAATTACTTGGGGTATGGTCCGGAAGCGGCAGAGTTGGTGGGAATACCAGAACCCGAAACATTTATGCAATTACCGTGGGCGCCGGAAATTGGTCGTTTTTATTGCACGCTATTCCGCAACCGCGAGGAAAAAACAGATCCGGGGGCATATTTAACCGCTGACTGTCGTGGGAATTTGCGTCGCATGCACGAAGAATTCCAAGCGAAGCATGGCAGACAGTTGAGGATTGGGACAGAGCCAGAAATGATGTGGCTAAAATTTGATGAAGAAGGCAAGCCAAAAGATGGTTTTTCAAAGCCCTATTGCTATCATATTGATCAGTTCGAAAGCCTACGTCCAGTTACTATGAAGGTTATGGAGTACACTCGTAAAATGGGCCTAGATATGATCCAAGGCGATCATGAGGACGCCCCGGGTCAACTTGAGCTAAATTGGATGTTTGACGATGTTTTGCGAAATGCAGATCGGCTCACTACTTACAGGCAAATTTGTGCCCAAGTAGCTAGAGAGCATGGTATATTTGCTTGTTTCATGACGAAACCATTTATGGGTGTTTCAGCATCTGGCTGCCATCATAACATGTCGCTCTGGAGAGGTGGCGAAGATCAGTTCGTTAAATGTGGAAATGATCCTGATAATCTCCCAGGAATGCGCGAGAACTACATGTATGTAAAGGGCGGTAGTAACACATTCATGCCAGATGATGATGATCCACAAATGCCTGGTGCTGAAGGATTAGTCGCGATCGGTGGTGTTGTTAAAAACCTTCAAGCCTTGACCGCTATTGGGTGTTCAACAGTTAACTCCTACAGGAGGCTATGGGATACAGGTTTCTGGGCGCCAGTTTTTGCAGATTGGGGTTTTCAAAACCGAACAACAGGTCTTCGCGTGTCAGCGCCTGGGCGTTTCGAGTATCGTTCTGTCGACTCTATGGTCAATCCTTACTTAATGGGTTCAACGTTGTTGGCGGCTATGGACGACGGCATTGATAATAGTATCAGCCCGGGAGAGCCAGAGGAGAGAAATATCTATGAGGCGATCAAAGAAGGTAAAGATGTGAAAAAGCTTCCTATGTCGCTAGGTGAAGCTCTTAGCTATCTTGAGCAGAGTGACGTCGTGCGTAAAGGTATGCCAGGTGAAATGTATCGATTGTACCATGAGTACAAATTTGATGAATGGGCTCGTTTTATGTCTACAGCCACTGATTGGGATAACGATATGTACATGGAGTGCCTCCCATAGGGCACACCAGTAATTTTTTAAGGCAATGAAATGCTTGATTTTTATATAGCCGCGAGGAGGTGAAGAATACTATGTGTGGTATCGCTGGATTAATACATAAGGGTAAAAGGTCGAATGTTGGGGGCGAGATGACAGCTATGCTGCAAGCTCTCAAACATAGAGGCCCAGACTCTACAGGTTATGCTGTTTATGGTGAGTCTAAAGAGGGTGTCTATGTGCTTCGTTTAAAGGTTGGAGAAGCTGAGGACATGGCTACAGGTCGGGGTATACATAAAGTGCTTGCTGATCGGATTTCTGCAGTAGAAGATATAATGGAAGAACATGGTGTGAAGGTGATTTCAAAAGAGCAGTCCACCGAATACGCGTTGCGTTATCTGATTTCGCATGATGGTGACACTGCTGAGTTGGCCGAGCATATCGAGGAGACGGAAAATGTTGAAATTCTTTCACTCGGAAATGGGCTTGAATTAATTAAAGATCTGGGCGATGCGGCTGATGTGGCTGGGCTCTATGGTTTGAATGAATTCAATGGCACTCATGGAATAGGTCATACGAGAATGGCTACCGAATCCGACGTTGATATTAGGTCTGCTCATCCGTATTGGGCCTTCCCATATAACGACGTGAGTGTAGTTCATAATGGTCAGATTACTAATTATTGGATTATGCGTAGAGAGATGGAGCGGAAAGGACATCGTTTCATGTCAAATTGCGATAGTGAGCTTTTAGCAGTCTATACGGCACATAATTTAGCCAATGGCCTGACACTAGAGCAGTCGTTGCGTAACTCGATAGAGGAAATTGATGGCGTCTTTACCTATTTGGTGGCCACAAAAGATCACCTTGGTATGGCAAAAGATACGATGGCAGCAAAGCCGCTCGTGCTCTATGAAAGTGATGATTTGATAGCGATGGCTTCTGAGGAAGTCGCTATACGTGCTATTTTGCCGCAAGAAATCGATACATATGATCCATATGATGAGGAGGTTCGGGTATGGAAAGCGTAAGTGATGCAGAATTGAAAAATATGACACAAGAAGAGCGTGTAACAGCTCTCGGAATGAGAACTGAAGCGCTCAGCGGAAAATCGCTTTACATCGAGTTTGATCCTGACGCGGAGGAGCGCTTCACATACCCGTGGGCTCCAGATGTCGATTACAATAAGCGGACCGAGCTTGATACCGATAATATGACCACTACCGAAGTAAACTCTAATATCAGAGCTCTGATGGCAGAGGGATACGGAACTATCGTATTGAAGAATCCCCGCGGGAAGCACTCACTTGGTGTTGGCATTCTCAGTCGGCTAAACCTTATTATCGAGGGTTCCATAGGGTATTTTGGAGTAGGTTTGATCGATGGTCCTAATGTACGGATCAATGGGCGTGTTGGCTGGTCGTGTGGAGAGAACATGATGGCTGGTACAGTTGTAATCGAAAAAAATGCAGGTTCAACTTTTGGCGCAGCTATTAGAGGTGGTGATCTCGTGTGTCGAGGATCTGTTGGCTCTAGGACTGGTATCGATCAAAAGGGTGGAACGATAATTGTTGGTGGGGACACCGGGGCTCTTTCAGGCTTTATGATGCAACGAGGGCGTATGATTGTTTGCGGTAATGCTGGTAAAAATCTTGGAGACTCTATGTATGATGGCACCATATTTGTTGGTGGTGAAATCAAATCCCTTGGGGTTGACGCAGTAACGGCTGAACTTACTGAGCTTGACCGAAACTGGTTGAATAGCAAGCTAGTTCAATATGGAATGTTACCAGAAAAGGGCGTTGATCATTTTACAAAGATTGTGGCCGGTAAACAGCTCTGGAACTACGACAATCTGGAACCAAACGAAAAGAAATTAATTTTATAAGTTTAATGAAAGGATAGAACCTATGGCCGACGGAGATATGCCTAGAAAAAAAATACTGGACCGCGATGTAAACCGTATCGGGGATAGCTTTATATTCCCGCCTCGTGTGATGGATGATATTCATATAAAGTCTGAACTTGGACGTTACAGAATGCGTGGGTTTTCACTATTTAAGAAAATTCCACACTGGGATGATTTAACTTTTTTACCAGGAACGCTTACTCGTTTCGTTATTGAAGGTTATCGTGAGAAATGTGAGACAAAAACAGTAATTGGTCCTCGAGCAAAGCGTCCGCTTGAACTTGATATACCCGTTTATATAACTGGTATGAGTTTTGGAGCCCTAAGCTATGAAGCTAAAACGGCTCTTGCTCGTGGAGCTACTATGGCTGGAACTGCGACCTGTTCTGGCGAAGGTGGTATGATCCCAGATGAGCGTCGATATAGCTCCAAATGGTTTTATCAGTGTATTCAGTCACGGTACGGTTTCAACCCGAACCATCTAGTATTGGCGGATGGATGCGAGTTCTTCATTGGTCAAGGTTGTAAGGTTGGTCTAGGTGGCCATTTGATGGGGCAAAAGGTTACCGATCAGGTTGCTGAAATGCGTTCTCTTCCTGCTGGAATTGACCAAAGATCGCCAGCTCGACATCCAGACTGGCTCGGTCCAGACGATCTTGCATTAAAGATTCAAGAGATTCGCGAAGCAACCGATTGGCAAATTCCAATTCAGCTTAAATTAGGTGCTGCAAGAGTCTATGATGATGTTCGGATGGCGGTAAAATGTGATCCAGATTCTATATACATAGACGGCATGGAAGGTGGTACCGGAGCTGGTCCACACTTAGCTACCGAAGATACTGGTGTGCCTGGGATGGCGGCTATTAGACAAGCACGCAAAGCTATAGATGACCTCGGGAAACGAGGTGAAATTAGTTTGGTTTATGCCGGTGGTATCAGAAATGGAGCTGATATTGCAAAAGCTATCGCCTTGGGGGCTGACGCAATTGCGATTGGTCATTCAGCCATGATGGCATTGAACTGTAACAAAGATATCCCAGAAGCCAATTTTCCTGAAGAAATTGGTGCAGAGCCTGGATATTGCTACCATTGCCACACTGGGCGTTGTCCAGTTGGTGTGGCAACGCAGGATCCGGAGCTGCGTAAACGTCTTGATCCTGATGAAGCTGCTGAGCGTGTATATAATTTCTTACACACTCTGACCATAGAGGCGCAGCTATTCGCGCGTGCTTGCGGTAAGACACATTTACATAGTCTAGAGCCAGAAGATTTGGCCGCGTTGACTATGGAAGCATCTGCAATGGCAGGAGTACCTTTGGCTGGAACCAACCATACGGTTGGTATCGAAGATTACCATCATCTTTAAGGAGTAATTAATATGGCTGGAACACAATATCGCGGGTCTGAAATTAAAGATGTTAATCAATTCATCGATGATGCTGATGGCCTAGAAAGTGAACGTGAGAAAGAAATAGGTCAGCATATCGGGTATCGGTATGACGTAAATTTAGTGCCTGACAAGTCTAGGCTCACCCCATTTTTGAAAAAATACATGGAAATTATGGGCTGGGATGACTTAAATTGGCTCGAAGACATTCATATGGGTTACGAAGAAGGGGCACCGGCAGTTTTTGATCGAAACAATAACGGTTGGGTTCGAATTCCAAGCAGCATTGATTTGCCTGATAATCAGCAAGATCGAGACATGATCGCGCGCGAACTCCTGTTAAAATTTCAAATGTCTGATCGCCATCCTTTGGCTAGGTTGCGTAAAGCATATATGAAGTTCTAAGTTTGTGGCACGACGTCTGAGTATAGCGTGCCTTCAAACCTGTCCCAAAGCCACTATAGGCGAAGCAATTGATGAGGCTTTGCCTATAGCCGAGGAAGCAGTAGAGGCGGGGGCAGACATCCTATTTCTTCCAGAGTACTGTTCCGGTCTGGTTAGTGAAGAGGGTGTGTTGAAGCCTCCAGCTGCTCCTGAAGCGGATCATCCAATGGTGTCACTTTTTCAGCAGTTTGCAAGGCGAACCAAGGTCTGTGTTTCGTTGGGATCCGTTGCGGTATCTTCTGCTAGCGATAAAATCATAAATCGTGCGATAATGATTAATGCCGAGGGAAAGGTAATTAGCCGATATGATAAAATCCATCTTTTCGATGTCCAAATATCACCGACCGAAATTTATCGCGAAAGTGCAACTGTAATCGCGGGAGATAATGCGTCAATAATCAATTTTGATGATGTTAAATTAGCGCACGTGATTTGTTACGATTTACGTTTTCCACAACTTTTTAGAGATTTAGCTCAAGCCGGTGCGGAGGTTATTGCAGTTCCTGCCGCGTTTATGAAAAAAACTGGCGAAGTTCATTGGCATGTATTGAATCGCGCTCGCGCAATTGAGAATGGATGTTTTATAGTTGCTCCCTGCGCTGTAGGTGAAATACCAGGGGGCGGTGAAAGTTATGGTCACAGTTTAATTGTCAATCCCTGGGGCGAAGTTTTGGCTGATGGTAAGGCGGAGAGGGGCTTTATTCAGGCTCGTATCGATCTTGATGAAGTAAAAGATGTGCGCGCAAGAATACCTAGTTTGTCGCATGATCAAAATTACAAAGTTACTAGTTAAAAATGAGAGGATAGGAAGGACATGAGTTCGGTTGCATCACTTTTAGGTGACAGTTATACAAATCATCCGTTGAAGGAGAGATTTTTAAAGTGGCAATGTCATTGCCGCCAGTTAATGATGCGAGACAATATGGGTCGTCCCGATAATTCTATAATGCCCGATGTCTTGATAGAGGGTAGTGACGAAAGTATGGGAGCGATTATTACCATTCTGAACAAACTACCTGGATATTCTGAGACGCCTGAAATGCTTCACATGGCTCGCAAAACTAATGATCCGGCGCAGCGTCGTAATCAAGCCATTCAATATTTCTCTGCTACATATTATCAGAAACATAAACAATTTTCAGACATTCTCACCTCTACATTCCCTCCCAATTCTCCTGGTGCAACAAAAATTCGAGCCGCGGAAAACTGTCGATTGATTTTTTCTGCGTATTCTCAAAGTTTCGAGCTTTATTGCAAAGTTTGGATGCTAACACCTAAAAACCTTCTGAACCAGTCCACTATGGCGCATAACCGTTTATTTAATCCCGATTTGCCAAATGAAACGATTGTACTAGGTTTTGAGCCGGACTGGGCTGTCTCTAAAGAACTCTGAAATAAAGACTTTATTAAATGCCATACGGATACGTTATTGCTCAAATTTCAATCAAAGATCCACAAGCATATGCAGAATATGTCAATATGGTGCAACCAACACTAGATGCCTTTTATGGCGAATTTTTGGTTCGTGGGGGTAAAGCAACAAGTTATGAAGGTGATCCTCCAGGCGATCGTAATGTGATAATTCGTTTCCCAAGCTATGATCATGCTATGAATTGGTATCATTCGGAAAAGTATTCTGAGGCGAAAAAGAAAAGACAAGCAGCGTCAGACAGCGTTCAGACAATCGTTGAGGGTTTTTAGAAATAGAAAAAGAGAGTGAGAGTCAGTTATCATAAGCCTCTATATCTATTCTTATGTATTTATTTTACTCCAATAATCCCAAAGCCGTCTCATTATCTCTGATTGCGCAAAAGCCAATAATAAGTAACGCTTAGTTTATGATTTGTTCTATATTTTAAGCTGCATAGATTGCGGATTACTACATTTATAAGTTTCTACAAAATTTAGAAAAGTTTTGACAAACATCGCTATATATAGTACCTTACACATACAACCTGGTTTAGTTGTATCGGCGAGTTCGCTTGGTATTCCTCTTCCCATCAAGCGACCTCGCCTAACTTCATAAAAATTTTTTATAAACTGGTATTCTTTGATTAGTTGCATCTAGCAAATACAATCTATAAGGCCTGCAGCAGAAATTTGTAATCATAACGGAGGACCCAATGCCGAGAAAAGTAATTATCAGACAATTCGGTGGCTCTGAGAACTTAGAGATAGCCGAATTTTCGTTAGAAACCCCAATTTCTGGCGAGGTAACGGTAGAGCACAAGGCGGTGGGTTTAAACTATATAGATATCTATCAAAGAACCGGTCTTTATCCGCTTGAGTTACCCACTGCTTTAGGAGTAGAGGCATCCGGTGTTGTGACAAAAGTAGGTGATGGTGTAGCACACTTAAAAGTGGGTGATCGGGTTGCATATGCCAGTGGGAAGCCAGGCGCATATGCTGATGCGCGAAATTTGGTGGCTGCACAGGTTTGTAAGCTTCCTGATGATATAAGTTTCAAAATTGGTGCAGCAGTAATGTTGAAAGGGCTGACCGTTCAGTACTTATTTCATCGGACAACCCATCTTAATCGCGGAGATACTGTGCTGTTTCATGCCGCTGCGGGTGGTGTCGGTTTAATTGCTTGTCAGTGGGCAAGATCGGAAGGTATTAATTTAATAGCTACTGCGGGTTCAGATGAAAAGTGCCAACTGGCACTGCAACATGGTGCAAAATACTGCATAAACTACAAAAGCCAAGATTTTGTAAAAGAAGTAAAAGAAATTACTAATGGTGCGGGTGTGGAAGCTGTAATGGATTCTGTAGGCGCATCAACATTTCAGGGATCTTTAGATTGCTTGAAACCCCTAGGAATGATGATCAGTTTTGGTAATGCGAGTGGTAAAGTACCACCATTTGATATCGGTATACTGGCAGCAAAAGGATCCCTGAAAGTTACCAGGCCAACAGTATTCTCCCACATTTCTAATCGTGACACCTGTCAGCTGATGGCAGATCAACTTTTCAAAAAAGTCAGCGATGGCACTATTAATCTGCTAGTTGGCCAAGAATTTCCGCTATCAGATATTAGTAAAGCCCATGATATGCTTGAGGGAAGAGAAACAACTGGGTCGACTATTTTAACTCCATAAATAAAAACAAATAGATCGATATTCATATAATTTTTCGCTGATGTCCGATTTATTTGAAAACATGTCCGATTTGTAAATTGTAATCGAGATTCTTGAGTCACATAAGTGGCAAGGGAGTTTTGAAATGAAGTATTCTGGGTTTAGAGTTATCAAGGAAGCGTTGACTGGCCATCGAGGTTGGGGACCTGCTTGGCGTTCTCCTGATCCAAGTAGTGAATATGACTACGTAATAATTGGTGGTGGCGGTCATGGGTTGGCTACTGCATATTACTTGGCGAAAGAATTCAAGCAATCTAAAATAGCAGTACTAGAAAAAGGCTGGATTGGCGGCGGCAATGTCGGGCGTAATACAACTATAATTCGTTCAAATTATCTTTTGGATGGAAACGAGCCATTTTACGAGTTTTCACTCAAACTTTGGGAAGGTTTGGAAAAGGAACTTAACTATAACGCAATGGTTTCTCAGCGAGGAATTTTAAATCTGATCCACAGTGATGCTCAAAGAGATGCATTCGTTCGCAGGGGTAACGCTATGCTTCTTAACGGGGCTGATGCAGATTTGCTCACGACAGAACAGATCAAGAAACGGTATCCCTTTTTAAATACTGACAATGCTCGCTTTCCGATCAAAGGTGGTTTAGCTCAGCATAGAGGCGGTACAGTCCGACATGACGCCGTTGCTTGGGGCTATGCAAGAGCTGCCGACTCCTGTGGTGTGGATATAATACAAAATTGCGAAGTTATTGGCTTTAAGATTGCGAATGGCACGTGCCTTGGGGTTGAGACAACAAAAGGGTTCATTAAGGCAAAGACTGTCGGTGCCTGTGTTGCTGGTTCATCTAGTCGTTTGATGCAACTGGCTGGTATGCGTTTGCCAATAGAAAGCCATGTTTTGCAAGCCTTCGTATCTGAAGGTCTAAAACCGCTATTGCCGGGAGTAATTACCTTTGGCGCAGGTCACTTCTATTGCAGTCAGTCAGACAAAGGAGGGCTTGTATTTGGTGGGGATATTGATGGATACAATTCCTATGCGCAGAGGGGAAATTTACCAGTAGTCGAAGATGTTTGTGAAGGTGGAATGGCAATATTCCCCATGCTTGGTCGAGTGAGATTGCTCCGCATGTGGGGTGGCATAATGGATATGTCTATGGACGGTTCTCCAATAATAGATAAAACTGATATTTCTGGCCTCTATTTTAATGGTGGATGGTGTTATGGTGGTTTTAAAGCTACACCAGCTTCAGGGTGGGTGTACGCGCATTTGTTGGCAACCAAAGAGCCTCATAAAACGGCACGTGCTTTCCGTTTTGACAGATTTTCCAAAGGATTAATGATCGATGAAAAAGGCATGGGTAACCAGCCAAATTTGCACTAGGAGATCTTATGATTATCAATCATCCATTATTGGGACCACGCGATAGCTCTGAATTTGTGTATCTTGGAGACGCAAATTTGATAAATCGTCCAAATTGGCAAGAAGACAGTGCCTTAGAACACTTCGTAGACTATGGCTACCTTCGCGATAATATTGCCGGTGTGCATCGTGAGCTATGGTTCCACGAATACGGTGATAGATCCTGGTTAGTGGTCACACGCGATACGGTGAGTCATGAGATAACAGAAGTCAGACTGGCCAGCGATGTGGCTATCAAAGAGGGTCGGTAGTATGGCACAAAAAAATAGATTAGAAGGTGGTCTAATCAACCGTAAAAATCCATGGGCTTTTGAATTTAATGGGCAATCGATGCAAGGGTTTGAGGGTGATACACTCGCGTCAGCATTGCTTGCAAACGATGTAAGGCTAGTCGGACGTTCGTTCAAATATCATAGGCCAAGGGGTATGATATCTGCGGGTTCGGAGGAGCCGAATGCAATTGTGGAATTGCGGACTGGAAGTCGCAAAGAACCTAATTCTCGTGCTACCACAACCGAACTTTATGATGGACTAGTAGCTCATCCACAAAATTGCTGGCCTTCTTTGAATTTTGACTTTTTAGGAATCAATGATCTACTAGCGCCTTTTTTGACCGCAGGATTTTATTATAAAACATTTATGTGGCCATCTGTTTTTTGGGAAAAGGTATATGAACCAATAATTCGACGAGCTGCAGGTTTGGGCTCTGCGTCTTTGGAGCCAGACCCAGATTGTTATGACAAAGGTTTTCTCCATGCAGATATTTTGGTTATCGGAGCTGGTCCGGCTGGCTTGTCTGCGGCACTTACTGCTGCGAGATCGGGTGTCAGAGTTATTGTTGTTGATGAGGACTTTGTAACTGGAGGCCGCCTTAATGCAGAGAATTATATCTTGGATGACAAACCAGGCAGTAAATGGGCACAAGATATTACTGACGAGTTGTGTAGTTTTAAAAATGTGAGGGTTCTTACTCGAACAACAGTTATTGGTGCATTTGATCATGGTATTTACGGAGCAGTTGAGCGTGTTTCGGATCATCTTAAAACTCCAGATCCTGGAAAGCCCAGGCAAATACTTTGGCGAATTTACACGAAGCAAACCATACTTTGTTCCGGTGCTACTGAAAGATCAATAGTTTTCGAGAATAACGACCGACCCGGTATAATGTTATCAGGCGCTATTCGAAACTATGTTAACAGGTGGGCGGTAACGCCTAATCAAAATGTGGCAATCTTTACAAATAATAATGATGGCCATCAGACTGCGCGCGCGCTCATTAATAAAGGTGTAAATGTTGCAGCTGTTATTGATACAAGAAAGCAAAAAATTGACTCTCCTGACTATGAAACATTTTCAAATTCTGTTGTGTCTAATACTAATGGCCGCTTAGGTCTGGATAGTATCAATATAAAACACGAGGATGGCACCCAAAGGACTGTAAAATGTGGAGCTCTGGGTGTATCCGGTGGATGGAACCCTAACATTCATATAAGCAGTCATCATCGTGGACGCCCAATCTGGAATGAAGCTATTCAGTCATTCATTCCTGATGATAATAGTCCAAGCGGTATGCTCATAGCAGGCTCAGCAAATGGCTTTATGGAATTAGAAGATGTTATAAGGTCTGGCTATGAGTCGGCAAAACAAGCACTAGATAAATTGAACGTAAAATCCAAAAAAATTGATTTGCCGAAAACACAGGGAGATGACGAGTTAGCTATAGAGCCCTTCTGGATGGTACAGGGCACTTCTAGAGGATGGGTTGATCAGCAAAATGATGTGACGGCAAAAGACATAAAGCTAGCAAAGCAAGAAAATTTTACCTCTGTTGAACATTTAAAAAGGTATACGACTTTAGGGATGGCAACCGACCAAGGAAAAACAGCGAATATCTCTGGTCTAGCAATAATGGCTAATCTACTTGGCAAGCCAATTCCAGAAGTCGGAACAACTATTTATCGGCCACCATATACCCCAACAGCCATTGGTGCGTTTGCTGGCAGATCACGTGATAAGGACTTTAGGCCTGTCAGGAAAACCCCAAGCCATATATGGGCTGAAGAAAAGGGGGCTGTTTTTGTAGAGGTTGGAATGTGGATGCGTGCGCAATGGTTCCCAGAAAAGGGTGAAACTCATTGGCGGCAATCGGTAGATCGTGAGGTTCTTCAAACCAGAAAATCAGTTGGAGTATGTGATGTAACCACCTTGGGAAAGGTCGATGTACAAGGAAAAGACGCTGCTAGCTTTCTTAATTTAATTTATTGTAATGGATTTGCACAGTTAGCGATTGGTAAAACGCGTTATGGTTTGATGCTGAGAGAGGATGGTATCGCTTTGGACGATGGGACTGCAGCTCGCTTAGATGAAAATCATTTTGTTGTAACGACGACAACTGCAAATGCTGTATCAGTTTATCGACACATGGAATTTGTTAGACAATGCTTGTACCCAAAAATGGATGTTCAGTTAATTTCTACCACAGAAGCTTGGGCTCAATTCGCTATCGCAGGGCCCAACAGCCGAAGTGTATTAAGAAAAATTGTCGATAAAGAATATGACATATCGAACGAGGGATTCCCCTTTATGGCGTGCGGACAGATTACTGTTTGCGGGGGTCTCAGAGCTAGGTTGTTTAGGATCTCTTTTTCTGGGGAGTTAGCTTATGAGCTGGCAGTACCCACCCGATATGGTGACTCATTAATACGTGAAATAATGAAGGCTGGAGAGGAATTTGATATAGTCCCTTACGGCACTGAGGCTCTAGGAGTAATGCGTATCGAAAAAGGACATGCGGCAGGAAACGAACTAAACGGAACTACCTCTGCATTAAATCTAGGAATGGGCAGAATGGTCTCGAAAAAGAAGGATAGCATTGGATCCGTTATGTCAGAGCGTGAAGGTCTTAACACTCAGGATGCTTTGAAATTGGTTGGCTTTATGCCTGTAAATAAAAATGATCGAGTTCCTGCGGGATCGCATTTAATGAGTACTGGCAGTCCAGTGGATGCAGCGCATGACCAAGGTTATATAACATCAGCATGCTTTTCGCCGAATTTAAATTGCCATATTGGAATAGGATTTTTAAAGGCAGGCGATACTCGAATTGGAGAAGTAGTGCGTCTTGTTAGTCCACTTACGGGGCAGGATCATAATGTCCAGGTTGTAAGTGCTCACTTTATAGATCCAGAAGGAGAGCGTTTACGTGCATAATTTAAATCCCATATCACCGCTAGGAAACACAAAACCGTTGAGTGAGGAGTTTGGCTTATATACTCTCTCAGAAATTACCTCCTTTTCGTTGGCGTCATTTACTTTACGAAAAGGAACTGAAGGTGATGCAAGGAAAATCATTGAGCAGTTTATACAGGGTTCACTTCCAGATATTATGTCGTCTAATTTTGGCAAAATTTCTTCATTTTGGATAGGTCCGTCTCAATGGTTAATTGAAGCCTCTGTGGAAACCCATGAAGACTTGGCTGGTGAGCTCACTGAAATTTCTAACGGAAAGGCATCAGTAACTGAGCAAACGGACGCATGGTGTAGATTTGATTTAAACGGCCAAGAATTGGCATCACCACTCGCTCTTTTGTGTAACGTAGATGTCCCAGCTTTCAAAGGTGGAGAAGTCACGCGCTGTCAAATGGATCATATGGGTTGTTTTCTAATCTGCCGTGATTTGACTAATGTCACTATTTTAGGTCCAAGATCTGCTGCTAATTCTTTGCATCATGCGATTGTAACGGCGTTGAAGGCAGTGATTTGATTAGGTCGCTGGTATTGGAGAGTTGTCTTTAACTCTAAATAAATTCACTCTTTTTCGTTCTTCCTCTGGAGATAAAGAGAATAAATCAATGTAATGGCGACGTAAAATAGACGCACTTGGAAATCCGACTGATATAGCAATTTTACCTATCTTTTCGTTTGTATACAGTACCATTTGCCGCGCAGCATTTACCCTGAGTTTTCGAAAATATTGCCGAGGGCTTTCACCCGTTGACTCCTTAAAGATCCTAGATAAATGTCGAGAAGTAATCCCAATTTCATCAGCAATATCATTCACTTGGAGAGGATAATTGATTTTTTTATTTACAAGCGAAATTGCTTTCTGAGCTATTTCAGGCATCTCCTCTGACCCTTCGAACTCACTCAAACTGGGAATAATTTGTTTTACGTCTTGGTTCCTCATAATTGGGTGCTGAAACCAACATGCAACCTCCGCTGCTGTACTTGATCCTAACCTCGCACTTATCAGTAACAGCGCAAGATCAAATGCCGCGGCCGCGCCTGACGCTGTTATTATATTTTTGTCCGTTTCTATTACCTGTTCAGATGAAATATTGTTTGGAAATTGGTTTGCAAAAGCAGCAGCATAACACCAATGCACAGAGTATCTAATGTCCAGACGAACTTTAGCTTTTGCTAATAAAAAAACTCCTCCAGACACAGCGCCTAGTGTGCAGCCATGTCTCTCTAATTTTCTCAAGACACCAACAGTTCTGCTATTTGAAAACTGCGCACTTGGAGGTGATAGTAAAATTAAGGCGTCTAATTTTTCTACTTCTGTAATTCGTCCATCAGTCTCAAATGATACGTTTGCACTGGCTTTGACCTTGTGCTCATCTTCAGAGTATAATTTCCATTCAAAGCTATTAGTATTTGAGATTTCATTCGACGCTCTCAAGGGCTCTATTACAGATGTCAGGCAAGCCATTGGAAAGCCATCGAAAATTAAAAATCCTATACGATATGCACTTTTGTTCAAGGTGGTTTGCCAGTATCTGTGAGTAATCTAGGCAACCTACATAGAGTGCTTTTTGTTTTATTTCAAATAATGATTGTCCTTAAACTTTAATTCTGGCGAGACGCTCCAATCCGTTTAGAAAATTTGACCTATCATTTTTGCTAAACGATTTACCACCGCTCTGACGAAATGGGTCTGCTGACCTTAAATCATGCATCAAATCACGTATTGCCAAAATCTCTCCAATATTTTTACTATCTAGAATATCTCCATTGGGCTTAATGGCTCTGGCCCCTTGCTCAATAATATTTGCGGCTAAAACAATATCAGAAGTCACTACAATATCATTTGCAACTATATTTTCAGATATCCAGATATCAGCGGCGTCTGATTCATTGCCCACTACGACCAATTTAAATAGCGGGTTCGGAGACGGACGAATGCCACCATTGCTTACAATGTAAGTGTGAATTTTATGGCGGGTTGCAACTCTTTCAACTTCTGACTTTACCGGACAGGCATCAGCATCAACAAAAATTCTTACAGGATTAGTGCTCATTTCGGAATCTCACATTGATACTAACCATCTAAGACTTAGATTTAAATTGTCTAAATCTAAGTTTAACCGATTAAGCTTGGTTTGGAAAATAGTCTTCGCATGACCCTTCGCGAAAAACATCAGCCGTACAGCAGTGCAACCCTCCACCGAATGCGTAAGCATCTCTAAGATCGACGGGAACTACTTCCATTCCTAGTTTATCCATTTGTTCGGCTTGATAAACTTCAGATTTTTCAACACAAACCGTTTTAGGATCCAATACAAGAACGTTCATACTTAGCCAGGTTGATGAGTAGCACAATGGTGGCGGAGTATTATGAGCTGGTTGAGCGGCGTCAATAATTTCCCAATCATTTTTTTCAAACATTTTCCGCTGCTCTTCAGGCAGCCCGCGCTGAGGATTATTCAATATCAAACCAGGTCGCAGGGGTGTAAAAGTAGCGTCGATATGGATTGGGTAGGGGTCGCCAGGAAAATTTACGGCATGGACTCTGTGATCAGAAAAATGTCGGCGGATCCATTCAATTCCTTTTAAATTAGTTGTGAAGCCATGTTGTACAACTAGATCCTTACCGAATCTCAAAACATCTGCAGCGTCAAACAATGGTTCTTCTTCAGTCGTGACAAAGAATTTCTCTGCAGTCCATTTTAACCGCTTTTCTACTCCAATTTTTTCTGACAAATAATCTTCATGATAGTCTGCATCTGTCAAACGTGGTTTGGGAGCGGCTTCATGTTTAAAGTTTTTATCGTCTTCCCAATATTTTTGCATGAGTGGTCTGTAACATAGATATTCAAACCAGCGGCATCTGTAAGACATCGTTGCCTCTAAGATTTCAGACCCAACTGTCAACAAAACGTCGCGGGGTGGCATACATCCAAATTGACTCTCTGTATGAAAATCTGGCGTCGATGCTGGCAGCGAAAAATCTATTGGTGTTGGCCTGTCAACACGAATTCCTCGTTTCGTAAGCAGTGACGCGAAGTCATCCAACAATTCATTCGCTCGATCTATTGTTTCTTGTGGTCTCCTGCCCCATTGGCCTCGCATGTCGCTATCTTCTGGCACTTTCGCGTCCAATGCGGGTTCCTCGGGCGGTATATGGCAATTGTCGGCTTTCCCAACAATAACATGTTTAAGTGGGTCCCACTCATTCCAGCTATTTACTACTGCTTTCATATGCATTGCCTCATAAATTAATCACAAAATATCATTTTAAAAATAGCACTTGGGACGATTGATGCCAACCAAGATCGGCCTGGAAAGTTGGCAAATAACAAATAAATTATAAATTTCATTGAATGCTTTTGAGGTGTAAGGGTACGTTTTTGTACATTTTGAACGCTTGACAATAGTCATCAATTAAGTCCTGTCTTGGTTCAATCATTTCTGAGATAGATGGCTGTGATAAAATATTTTTTATGGGTTCGCCGGTTTTCCCCAAGATAGCTAGACGCGCGGCACCCAAAGCTGCACCATATTCTCCGTCCGTGGGACAGGCGATGGGTGTGTTTAAACAAGTCGCTATAGTCTCTAACCAGTACCGGGATCGGCCACCTCCTCCAATAGCCAATAATTGTTCTGGACAAGGGCCAGCCTTTTTCAGCGCCTCTAGGCAGTCACGTAACGCAAATGCTACCCCTTCCATTACCGCCTGAGTCAGTTTTGTGGCGGTGCTATTGGTTGATAATCCGGCAAAACCACCGCGGATATGGGCGTCATTTAAAGGAGTTCTTTCACCTGACAGATACGGATAAAATTTTTCAGAAGAAGGCCCATCAATCTCATCATTTAATTTAGCAGCCAATTGGCTTGGAGATTGTCCGATAATGCTTGATAGCCAGTTTAAACTATTTGTCGCGGATAAAATAACGCCCATTTGATACCATGTATTAGGAAGGGCGTGACAAAATGTGTGAACCGCTGCTTCGGCTAAAGGATTACATTCACTTCTAGCTGTCAGAATAACACCAGACGTGCCAAGTGAGACAAAACCTTGACCCTCCTGCATAATGCCAACGCCGCATGCAGCTGCGGCATTATCTCCGGCTCCCGCAACTACAGACACACCTCTTGGTATGCCTAACTCATCAGCAATAAATTTTGAAACACTTGAGGCGAGCTGAGAGCCTTCAAATAGAGCTGGCATTTGGTCTGACCTCATATTACCTGCATTCAAAGCATAGTCTGACCAGCAGCGATTTCTGACATCTAACCAGCTGGTTCCCGCCGCATCAGACATATCCATGAAATAGTCACCTGTTAGGTAGTATCCAAGATACGAAGCTGGTAACAGAACCTTTGCAATATTTGTAAAGAGTTCTGGTTTATTTTCTTGCACCCATAGTAATTTTGGTGCGGTAAAACCTGGAAATATAATGTTCCCAGTTATATTTCGTAAATTTTTATCTTGATCCAATTTTGATGCTTGTTTGTGACTTCGAGTATCGTTCCACAAGATACAAGGGTGTAGGATTGCACCATTTTTATCAAGCAATGTTGCACCATGCATATGACCTGCAATACCAATTGCATCAAGATTAGCGACAGCCTCTGCGTTTGTTCTTCTTAGTTCGCTCAAGGCGGCTTTGAGAGCATCTATCCAATCTTTAGGATTTTGCTCATTATATCCGGATGATATACTGGATACAGAATAGCTCTGATCTGAAACTCCCAAAAAGTTGCCGGCTTGGGTCACAAGTAAGCATCTTAAACCAGATGTGCCCAGGTCTATACCCAGATATGTTGGCCCTAATTGATGTCCTATATCTCACCTATGGTATTTAAATTTAGATTTTAGACAATTCCTGTTCTAAATCCTTAATTTCTGCCCCACCTGCCATGAGCCTCCTAATATCACCTCCCTCTAACTCTGCTTTAGTTCCCTGACCTATAACTTGCCCGAGAGCTAGAAAAGTATAGCGATCTGCGATGAGCCGAGAATGTATTTCATTATGGGTGATAAATATAATTGCGATATCGCCTCTTGCTCTGACGCGTTTAATGGTTTTGAGGACTTCCATTTGCTGCTTTTGACCCAAAGCCGATGTTGGCTCATCCAAGATCAGAACTTTCGCACCAAAATAAATCGCGCGTGCAATTGCAAGGGTTTGGCGCTGACCACCTGACATAGTTCCAACTGCTTGAGATGGATCTGAAAAATCAATTCCAATTTTGAGCATCTCATCATGTGCAATTTGGTCCATTTCATCTATTCTAAGTTTGCCCAGAGTAGAAGTAAGTTCACGCCCCATAAAGAAGTTTCGAGTAACACTCATTAATTGATTGATCGCTAAGTCTTGGTAAACAGTTCCAATACCTGCAGCTGAAGCATCTCGAGGACTTCGAAAAGATCGTTCTACTTCTTCCATGTAAATAGTACCACTTGTTGGCTGATGAACTCCTGACAAAATTTTGATCAGTGTAGATTTTCCAGCCCCGTTGTCACCTAACAATGCGTGAACTTCACCAGGATATACCTCCAAGTCAACGCCATTCAATGCCGTAAAGGGACCAAATTTCTTAGTGACATTTTCGACCCGCATATAACTCTTCGGTGCCATGTCTATATTCCCCCAGTTATACGTTTTCTAATACGCTCATTGGCGAAAACGGCCGCTAGTAGAACTGTACCCACGAAAACTCTAAACCAAGCCCCATCTATCCAAGGGATAAAGAATACGGCATTAGCAACAAGGCCAAAAGTAACCGCTCCAAAAATTACCCCTACTATTGAGCCGAAGCCACCTGTCATTAAGATCCCGCCCACTACTGCAATCGCAATTGCTTCTAGCTCTTTAAACATTCCTTTTGCAGCATCAGATGAGTTAGTATCGAAGACTTGGCATGCCGCGAAAATTGTTGCGCAGAAAGCAGAAAACATAAAAAGTCCGACTTTCACTCTGTTTACTGGCACCCCATTTGCACGGGCGCTCTCTTTATTATCCCCAGTGGCATAAATCCAATTTCCAATCTGTGTTTTTGCAAGTACATACCAAGCCACGCCTGCAATAATGATGAACCAGAGAAGTCTCGCATCAAATCCAGTAACCCATTGCTCCATTTTCCGATTGATATTTAAAAAGCTTAAATAGTTTATAAGGTCAATTTTTTCGTCTTTGGTCATCCCGGCCGTGAATTCCAAACCGGCTGCTACCTTCTGGCCAATCCAGAACCAAGCATCGTAAAGCCAACCAAAAACTTCACCACCCATTTGCTCGGCAAACCAGCTTTCTTGTTTGAAATCAGGCAGTCCAGACACGTTGGTGTTTTGGTTAATTAGTCTGAAGCAAACTTCTGTAAGACCGCGAAGAAAAAACCAAAATGCCAGGGTTACTATGAAACTTGACAAACCTGACCTGACCACAATTGTTCCAATGAGCCATCCAAACCCAAGTGTCATGCACATAGTTATTATAAAAGCCGTGAAAGGCGTTGCCTCTCCTAAACCGAATGGCAAACCCCATTTCAACATTATGGCCATGGACATCCCAGCGAAGGCAATCATTGGCCCAATGGATAAATCAAACTCGCCAGCAATCATCAATAAAGCAGCTCCAACCGCTATTATTCCCAATTGGGCGATAATGGCTATATTATTCTTTAATCCCAAAGCATTAAAAGCTTTTCCTTCTGATGCTAAGCCGAGGGCCAAAATAATTATGATCATGACTATGAAAGAACCGATTTCGGGTCTTCTTATCATGCGCTGGATCCAGCTTTCTTCTTGAAGACGATCAGATTCATTACGTTCTGACATTTTAACCTCTGATATCTATTTTTAGTGTCTTTTAAGTAAACAGGCGAGCTTTCGCTCGCCTGTTATAATTACCTGCTAATGCATAAGGTATTAGCGGTTTATGCCTGCCTGAGACGCAACGTTATCGATGTTTGAAGCGTCAACAAAACCAGGGCCTGATGGAATGTTAGCACCTGGCAACATACCAGCGTTTGTATTGTAAAGATGCAGTACGATGATCGGCATGTAACCTTGCAAACGCTGTTGCTGATCGATCGTGAATGATGCATCACCAGATCTAAGCATCGCGGTCACAGCATCTGACATGTCGAAACATGCTAAGTGTACATCTGCGCCAACATCTTTGATAGCTTTGTTAGCTGCATCACAAACATGTGGGCCAGCAGCCAAAATTCCGTCAATTGAAGGATCTGCTGACAATGCAGCTGCTGTTCTGGTTTCAATTTGCTGAACATCGTTGGACACGTCGATCATGTTCAATGATCCGCCAAGACCTGAGAAATAACCTTCACATCTATCTACAAGTGCGGTGTTCCAAGCTTCTTGGTTCAAACAAAGACCGTTTGTTACACCCTCAGCTTTGGCACGCTCTCCAGCTTTTTGCCCTGCTAGAAGCTCTGGCTGGCCAACGTGCATCAATGCACCAACTTTAGCTGAATTCTCAAGGCCTGAGTTCATTGTGATTACCGGAATACCAGCGTCTGCAGCAGCACGAATTGCACCGCCGAGTGCGTCAGGATCAGGCAAAGAAACAACGATTCCGTCCGGGTTAGATGCAGCCGCCGCCTCAATCAGTTTTGCCATGCCAGACATATCGCCGGATGGGTCGAAGTTATATTCAAAATCTGCACCAATTGCAGCAGCGGCATCTCTACCGCCTTTTTCAACTACTGGCCAAAATGGGTCAGTACCCTGTGTGTGTGTAATCATTACATAACGTTCAGCGATTGCTGTAGACGCCATCATTGCGAGCGCAGCGCCCGCCATAACTAATTTTTTCATAATTTTCTCCCAATAAGTACTTACGTACCGAATTACTGTATCAACTGATTCTATTTTGTTAAAGTATCAAAAGACAAAGATGGTCAATTTTTACCTAACGAAATAGCCACAGTTAGCGCTAACACTTATAGATTGAATCTTATTTTTGCAACCTGTTTTTAGATTTTTTTTGAGGAGTTTATATTTTTCATTTATTATTATGTTTTGCATTTCAGCCGAAGTTATCTATTTTATAACATAATAATCTAATCGCTCTTTTATTATCTACAGTGATTTTTGTGTGAAGACGAATTAAAAAGGATACCGATTTTCATGCAATGTAAATATATTAAATATTACCTAGTTATTTGCTTCGGAATTTGAACATGAAATGGTTAGGGCATTTCCTGTTTTCCAATACGAAGAACTGCAAAAGTAAAGCCCGGCTCTTATTTTTTCTTTCATTTGATCATCTAAGTTAAAATGCGCTCCATTAATTTCTAATGCAATCTGTGGAGTAATCCTAATATACCACCCTATAAAATCTGGGTTTGGTTCCTTAGTTAAGTTTCTGGTGGCTAATATATCCCCGTAAACGACGATGAGTTCAGATTCATAGTTTTTAATTTGCTTGGCGCTGGCTGTTAATGGAAACAGTAAAGCTAAAAATACAATGATTTTTAATCCAGACTTCATCTTCTTGTTTTTACTTCTCACTCTTTGGTTTAAATCCATTTAAAACTTTTCTTGTAGCTTGCACCAATGGTTCATGTGTCTTTTTTAAAATCTCCACGCGGTCAAATTGATCGGGATCAGATATTATAGCTTTTCTTAAAGCGTGACCAAAGGCCATTCTTAACTCTGTGCCTATATTGAACTTACATATTTTTGAATTTATTGATAAAAAAGATCGTTGTTTTGCCGGCACTCCGGATCCTCCGTGGATCACTAGTGGTATAGAAGTTACTTGCTCTATTTGCCTGATCTTCTCCACGTCCAGGTTACCCTCTTTGTGTCTTTGTAAATGAACGTTTCCAACGGATATGGCCATTGCGTCGACTTTTGTATCTTTTGCAAATATTTTTGCTTCTGATGGATTCGTGCCGTTTGATTTCTCTCCATCTGAATAACCTACAAAGCCAATTTCACCTTCGCACGAAATATCCGCTTCATGAGCCAACTCAGCGATACGTGCTGTTCGGTCTATATTTTCCTGAAGTGAAAGTCTCGAGCCGTCAAACATTACTGAGGTAAATCCACATTCAATAGCCTCTTTGCACTCCTCCTCTGTATACCCGTGATCTAAATGAGCTACTACAGGCACGCTTGCCTCACTAGCTAAATAATTGAACATCTTTCCTAAGATTGGCAAAGGTGTATGAGATCTGCAAGAAGGGCCCGCTTGAAGAATAATTGCAACATTTTCTTCTTCTGCTGCGCGAACATAGGCTCGCATATCTTCCCATCCAAGTGTTACCAGCCCGGCAACTGCGTATCCTTGTTCCATGGCAGGCTGTAATACGTCGGTTAGTCTAGCAATTGTCATTTAAATTTTGCCACCATATCCATGATGCCTGGTATTGTGGCTAATTGCTCTTCATGCGTTGGCTGAAAATATTGTTTTAATGGCCTTTGGCTTAATCCGCCAAGTATTGTGAAGTAATACATTTCGTAGCCCGGTAGTGCACAGCAGGGGTGGTAACCCTTATCGATTAAGACTGTCGAGCCATCAATTATATGATAAGCTTCACCCGGTTTATTATCCTCGCGTTGCAGCATCTGTAGGCCAGAGCCATAATTTGGCTTAAACCTAAAATTATAGGTTTCGTCATGTCGGGTCTCCTGAGGCAAACGATCAGTATCGTGCTTATGAGATGGGAAGCCAGACCAGCCACCAGAGCCTACTGTATAAAGTTCGCTTACGAGTAGTCTTCCAACTTTATCTCTTTGGTTAGCACCCAAGATATGTTTTATTTTGCGATGGGTTTTTGTTTCGTCCGATCCGTATTGAACTAAATCTATATCTTTGGGTCTTACTGCAAAAGGTTCTAACACTTTTTCATATTTCGCCCCAGCAATAAAAATCTCGGCTGTATCAGTAATACACTCAAAGCAAACTTTTGTATCTGTGGGGACATAGACACCTTCTGGTTCTCCACCCCAAACGTCGATAGATCTATTTCCCACTGACTTGAAATGTTGACCATCAACATCAACATTGATGGTGCCAGTAGCTGGTACTATGCAAGTTTCATACTTGTTTAATCTGTATTTAAAATTTTCACCTTTCGTTAATTTTACGATGTTGAAGTAATTTAGTGGCACGAGATCATGGTCCACATTCACTATAGGGATGTTTTTGTTATTGTATGGGGCAATATGCATAGGTTAGCTTTCTTTTTATGTTGCTTTGGACGAGTGGGTTTTTAAGAATGCCCCCAATTCATCTACCGTTGGCATTGCTCCAGCACAACCAGGTCGGGATACTACAATCGCAGCACAGGCTGAGGCCCTAAGAACAGAATCTTTGAGGTTGAAGCCATCTGCTATTGAAGCGAGCAATCCTGCCATAAAACTGTCACCCGCACCAACTGGCTTAATCGCCGAAGTGGGGTAAATACCAGTTTTAATTTCCTTTTCCTCCGTCAATGAAATAGCACCTTTCTCACCCATTTTATAAATTACTGTTTTTCCCAAAGAAGCTAACTCTTTCGCTTTATCGAGGCCTTTGCCATAGTCTCCGGCCATAAAGCCAAACTCTTCATCGTTTCCAACAATAAGATCGCTACTCATTCCGGCCTTCGATAATACGTCAGAAGCAATTTCAGCTGATGGCCAACTGTAAGGTCGATAATCAATATCAAATATCACGGGCATACCGGCTTGGCGTGCATTTTCGATGGCATGAAATGTTGAAGCCCGAGAAGGTTCTGAAGCAAACACAGTCCCCGCGGTTATTATCGCACTATAGTTACTGTAATCAACTAAGTCTACATCCGCTATTTGTACTTGAAAATCTGCTGCATTATTACGGTATATAACGTTCTGAAAATTCTCTAAGGTACTTTCATAAATAGCAAGAGAAGTGCGGCATTCTCCAGAAACCGCCTTTACATATTTTGTTTCCACTCCGTAGTCTCTCAATCGGTTAAGTGCAAACCGTCCAATTGCATCATCGGAAACTGAAGTAATTAAGCTCGCTTGTGAGCCAAGCTTTACCAATCCTGCACATATATTTGCGGAAGATCCACCCAAGTCGGACCTAAAAATTTGAGAGTTTTCACTTTTTACGCCTACTTCATCACAAAATAGATCAATACCTGCTCTTCCAAATACTGCGAATTTCTTGCCTTTTATAGCCTCAAATAAATCGTTCATTACCTTAAAATTTCTTTCATTATTTCGTGTGTAAAATACAAAATCTTTTATGTTGCCGTCTTTCCAAACTGGTGATACGCGTTCCTGCAAAGCTTATATTTTGGTTTGGCAGAGGTTCTAGCTAAAAATGCGTGAGATTGGAATAGGCATTGTCGGGGGCGGCTATATGGGAAAAGCCCACTCAGTTGCGATGTCTTCGGTTGGAGCTATTTTTGATACCTACTTACGGCCAAGACTTCAAATGATTTGCGCTCGGACTAATACGACTGCTGAGAAATATCGAAAGGCATATGGTTTCAAAACAGCAACCTCTGATTGGAATGTTTTAGTGAAAGACCCTGCTGTGGAAGCAATCGTTATTGCGACACCACAAACCGAACATCGTGAAATTGCTTTAGCAGCCTTTGCAGAGGGTAAGCCAGTATTCTGCGAAAAACCTTTGGGATCTTCTTTGGAAGATGCTCGAATAATGACTGACGCCGCAGATGCAAGTGGACTGCCAAATATGGTAGGTTTTAATTACATTCGGACGCCGGCAAGCCAGTTTGTACGAAGGTATTTGGCTAATGGTGAACTTGGAAGGGTGACTTGGTTTCGTGGCGAGCATACAGAAGATTTTCTTTCTGACCCACAAACACCCGCATCATGGCGATGCACTAGTATGTCAAATGGTACGCTGGGTGATCTGGCTCCACATATGATAAATGCAGCTTTGGCACTGATGGGACCGATCAGATCGTTAATGTGTGAGTACGAAACAGTACATGAAAAGCGTCCGGGTGGAGATGTCATTAACGATGATCATGCTCAAATTATGTGTCGATTTGATAGCGGGGCTATGGGGCACATGTATTTTAGTCGAGTAGCGACTGGTCGCAAAATGGGATATGCTTACGAAATCCATGGAACTAAAGGATCTGTTCGTTTCGATCAAGAGGATCAAAATTCAGTATGGTTATATCGATCAGAAGGACCAGAAGCTGAGAGAGGTTTCAAACAGATTTTAACTGGACCTGCGCACCCTGACTACGAACCTTTTTGCCAAGGCCCAGGTCATGGGACTGGATATCAGGACCAGATAATAATTGAAGCTCGTGATTTTCTTCTCGCAATTGAAAAAAATAAATCGTATTGGCCATCTTTTCAAGACGGTTTGCAGGTTGCTAAGGTGGTAGATGCTGCTCTTCATTCTGGAGAAAAAAGATCCTGGGTTAATTTGGCTTAAAATCAATTGAGAACTTTTAAAAACGAAATTAAACCTCCAAGAAAGACTAAGTATGACAAAATTAAAATGGGGAATGATAGGCGGCGGAGAAGGAAGCCAAATCGGTCCAGCACATAGGCTGGGAGCAGTAGCGGACGGTCGTTTTGAGTTGGTGGCCGGCGCCTTGGATCACAGGCCGGCAAAAGGTAAGGCATTTGCTGAAAGCTTAGGTATTGATAGTTCTAGAGCCTACGGTAGCTGGTCAGAAATGCTTGATGGCGAGAAAAATAGAGATGATGCAATTAACCTTGTAACTGTTGCGACCCCAAATGCCACCCATTTTGAAATAACGAAATCTTTTTTAGAGGCTGGCTTCAATGTTTTGTGCGAGAAGCCGATGACTATGACAGTTGAAGAAGGCGAGGAAATTTACAAAATCGCTCAAAAAAGTGGTAAGGTCTTCTCAGTTAACTATTGCTATTCTGCTTATCCAATGGTGAGGCAGGCTCGTGCAATGGTGCGAAGCGGTGATATTGGTAAATTAAGGCTAATAATTACAAATTTTAGTCATGGGCACCATGCAGATGCAGAGGATGCAGAAAATCCACGAGTGCGATGGCGTTACGATCCGCAGATGGCTGGCGTTTCTGGTCAGTTTGCTGACTGTGGTATTCATGCAATGCATATGGCTAGTTTTATCTCTGATGATACCGTGGATAGTTTGAGCGCAGATTTTGCGTCAACTATTTCTACAAGAATTTTAGAAGACGATGCTTTTGTTAATTTTCGCCTCAGTAAAGGGACCGTTGGGCGTTTATGGACTTCATCTGTGGCAATTGGCAGGCAGCACGGCTTTGATATACAAATTTTTGGTGAAACGGGTGGATTACGTTGGGCCTCTGAGCAACCAAATCAGTTAATCTATACTCCATTGTCAGGTCGAACCCAGATAATTGAAAAGGGTGAGGCTGATTTGTATGAAGATGCTAAACGTTTAACTAGGGTTGCAATAGCTCATCCCGAAGGTTTTCCACTCGCCGTTGCTAACATGTATATGGATTTAGCTGATGCGATAAGCGGAAGTGATAGAGATGGTTTGCCAACTGCTCAAGACGGTCTTCGATCGATGGCGGCAGTGTATGCGGCTGTGAAGTCCGCAAAGCAAAATGGTTCATGGGTTGATGCTAGGCCTCCAATTTTTAGTGACGAAAATAAACTTTAGAACTGGAGAAAGATAATGTTAACTGTTGGACTTATTGGGGCAGGACGCATTGGGCGAGTACATGCTAGTACGATTGTGCAAGATGAAGGGTCACAGTTAGTAGCAGTTGCAGATAGTGTTGATGAAAACGCCAAAAATTTGGCAGAAACATATGGAGTTAATCCAACATCAGTAGATGCGATTTTTGAGGATAATTCAATCGAGGCAGTTTTAATTGCCAGTTCAACGGATACACACTCTGATTTTATAGAAAAAGCCTCTATAGCTGGAAAGGCAATCCTTTGCGAGAAACCAGTTGATTTGAGTTTAGCTCGCGCAAAACGGTGCCTCGAAAATACAAAATCAAATGAACATTCAATTATGATGGGTTTTAACCGCAGATTTGACCCAAATTTTGTTGCTTTGAAAAACGCACTTGATGGAGGTGAAATTGGGACAGCAGAGCTGCTATCAATTACTTCTTTTGACCCTGCTCCGCCACCTATTGACTACGTAAAAGTTTCTGGCGGTATTTTTAAAGACATGATGATCCATGATTTTGATATGGTAAATTTTTTGTATGGAGAGTTGCCAAAATCCATCTTTGTTTCTGCAAGCGCAATTATTGATAAAAAAATTGGGGCGGTAGGAGATTATGATACTGCTGTGGCAACTTTGAAATATAGGGACGGCAGGTTGGCGGTGATTAAAAATTCGCGCCGAGCAACTTATGGATATGATCAAAGGACTGAAATCTTGGGTTCCAAAGGGTTGTTACAGGTTCAGAATATGGTTGAAAATTGTATGGTAAAGTCAACTGAAATGGGCGTTGAAAGCTCAAAACCGGAGTACTTTTTTTTAGAGAGATATAAGTCTGCTTATCAAAATGAATGGGCAGCATTTGTTACAGCATTAAAAACGAAAACCCCCATGCCAGTTTCATTATCCGATGGGATTGCTGCTTTAGCGATTGCAGAAGCAGCGGCTGCATCAGCCGAGAAGGGTTCCGAGGTAGAGATAGCAAACTTTCTATGAGTAAAGAAACATACATAATTAATAGAAGCCAGAATTACAGACACATCGATAGTGGTATAATATTGCGGTCAATTAATAAGAAAGATTTCAAAAATGAGTGTTAAAATTGGTATATCGCCGATTGCTTGGCAAAACGATGACCTTCCCGAATTAACGAAAGACTATACGATGGAGCAGGCCTTACAAGAGGCTAGAGAAATCGGCTATACTGGTGTTGAGAGAGGTCAGCGTATGCCTCATGATACAGAGGGGCTTAAAACCTATCTTGAGAGCGCAAAGATTGAACTTTGTGGTGGTTGGTGCTCAGGAAATAGTCTTGTAAATAATTTTTCTGAGGAGTGTAAGGCAATTAGTCAGCAAGTTGATCAATTCGTAGAATTGTCCAGTCCATGCATCGTATACGCTGAATGTTCAAATACAGTTCAGGGCGAAATAGAAACGCCTGTTAATAGCCGCCCTAAATTAACGCGTGATGAAATTTCCTCCTATGCTTTGAAAATTAGTGAGGTAGCAAAGTGGTGCGCTGATAAGGGAATGCCGATGGCATATCATCATCATATGGGATCAATAATTGAGACTGAGGATGATGTGAACTGGCTAATGGATGCATCCAGCAGGGATTTAAATTTATGTTTTGACACTGGTCACCTACTTTTTGGTGGAGGTGATGTAATGGCAACATTAGATAGATGGGGTGATCGCATCCATCATGTTCATTATAAAGACATTCGGCCAAGTATTGTTGGAGATGTTAGAAAAAATAATAAAAGCTTCCTGAATGCTGTAATTGCCGGTGCTTTTACAGTCCCTGGTGACGGTTGCATTGATTTTCAAGCTGTATCAAATTCATTGGCGGCAATGTCTTATTCGGGCTGGATTGTCGTTGAGGCCGAACAAGATCCTGCAAAGGCGCCGCCTTATGATTATTCCAAAATGGGATACGATCATATTTTGAAAGTGTGCAAAAAAGCTGATCTTTCAATCAATTAATTTTATTTGCCAATTCAAGCTAAAGGAATTCGTCAAATGGATAGTTTACATCTTAAGCCGACGACTAATAACGGTTTGGTCCACAATATAACTCCAGAAAATGCCGGTTGGAGATATGTGGGTTTCGATTTGCACAGGTTATCTGCCGGACAATCTGCAAATGGTGCCACGGGAGACCGTGAAGTGATTATTGTTATCGTAGAGGGCAAGGCGCATATTAAAAGCAGTGAAAACGATTGGGGTGTTCTTGGCGATCGTATGTCTGTGTTTGAGAAAACCCCACCCCATTCCCTGTATCTCCCTAATGATCACGAATGGGAAGTGGAGGCATCCACAGAATGCACTGTGGCCGTATGTTCCGCTCCCGGTAGGAGGAATTATGAGCCTTGTTTGGTGGGGCCGGATAAAATTAATCTCACCAAAAGAGGGCAGGGTGTTAATACACGGTATATTAACAACATAGCAATGGAAGATTTAGATATTTGTGACAGTTTGCTAGTAACCGAAGTCTTTACACCTGCTGGGAACTGGTCGTCTTACCCGAGTCATAGGCACGATGAAGATGATTTTCCTAGGATTACATATTTAGAAGAAACTTATTATCACCGTTTGAACCCTGAAAATGGATTTGGTTTTCAGCGTGTGTATACTGACGATAGATCTTTAGACATAGCTATTCCAGTAGAGGATGGCGATGTTGTTCTTGTCCCGAAAGGTCATCACCCTTGTGGAGCACCTTATGGCTTTGAAATGTATTATTTGAATGTTATGGCGGGTCCCCTCAGGAAGTGGCGGTTTTTGCCAGCTCCTGAGGTTGAATGGATCCTTGAGAGGGATGGTTAATGCCAGGGTCTGCAATTTATCCAAGTCTAAAAGATAAAATAATTTTTATCACTGGGGGAGCATCGGGTATTGGTGCGTCAATCGTTCGCGCATTTGATCGTCAGGGCGCAGTTGTTGGAATATTAGACATTGATAGTGCATCAGCCAACAAGCTTATAACCGATCTAGATGGGCCCCATCAATTTGTACAATGTGATTTACGCAATATTGATGAGTTGACTTCAGCCATTTCGAACCTTGAAAGAAAAATAGGAAAAGCGCAGGTTTTAGTAAATAATGCTGCACGGGATGATCGCCATGATTGGCGCGATATAGATGCAAATTACTGGAATGAGCGAATGGATATTAATTTGCGACATATGTTTTTTGCCATTCAGCAGATTGCGCCTTGGATGATAGATGAAAGATGTGGATCCATTGTAAACATAGGTTCAAATTCGTGGTGGGAATGTGGCGCAGGTTTTCCTGCTTATGCTACCGCTAAGTCCGCGGTTCATGGATTAACACGAACGATGGCAAGGGAACTAGGGGCGTATAATATTCGTGTTAATACTGTTGTCCCTGGTTGGATTATGACAAAAAGGCAAAAAGATTTATGGGTGACACCCGAGGCCTTGCAAAAGCAACTTGATAGGCAGTGTATTCCTACACCAATAGAGCCTGAGTATGTGGCAAATATGGTTGCCTTCCTTTCAAGCGAAGATGCCAAAATGTGTACAGCGGGAAATTTCATGGTAGAAGGCGGGTCCATTTAATTGACTTAAAAGCTTTTCAATTACTGACTTATTTAAACATAATGCTACCTAAAAAAGTTGGCAGAAATGGGCATCTGGGAGTTGTCAGTATTTTGAGGCTGCTAAAAATATTTGAGGTAAACTCTAATGAATAAGACTATTAATGAACTGATAAATACACAAAAAAGTGATCTGAACATACTCGGTGCACCAAATCGTAAATGGTCTACGTTTGGCAATCTCAAAACACTTTCCTCGTACGTCAATTCGCAGCTAAGGTCTTATGGTATAGCAGTTGAAGATAGGGTGGCCATTATACTACCAAACGGTCCTGAGATGGCGAGTGCCTTTTTAACAATGGCGCAAAGCTGCACGACTGCACCATTAAACCCTAATTATAGGGAAGAAGAATATTTATATTATTTGAAAGACTTAAAGGCGAAAGCTCTTGTAGTATTAAAAGATTACAACGGTCCAGCGCTTGCGGCAGCAATTCAGTTGAATATTTTAGTAATTAGAATGAGTGTTAATTCAAAGCATTCTGCCGGAGAATTTGAGCTCCACTGTGATTTTAATAATCCTGTCACATCGCAGCAAGTACCTACTCCAACAAATGTAGCTTTAATTCTGCACACTTCAGGTACCACATCTCGGCCAAAAATCGTACCAATTCTTCACTCAAATATAGTTTCGTCGGCAGAAAATATAAAAAGATCTCTCAGGTTGACGGAGGAAGATCTGTGCATGAATATAATGCCTCTATTTCACATACACGGTTTGATTGCGGCTGTATCTGCATCCATAGCAGCCGGTGGATCGGTGTGGTGCACTCCCGGTTTTGATGCATTAAAGTTTTTCCGATGGTTGGATGATGCTTCACCTTCATGGTTTACAGCAGTACCGACAATGCATCAGACAATTTTAGCAAGAGCTCAGCGAAATAGAGATATAATCGATCGAAATAAATTGAGGTTTCTCCGATCTTCTTCTGCCTCACTGCCATCGCAGGTGATGAAAGAATTAGAACGGGTATTTGGAGCACCGATAATAGAGGGATATGGAATGACAGAGGCAACGCACCAAATGGCTTCAAATCCGCTTCCTCCCCTTGAGCAAAAACCAGGTTCTGTAGGGCTTGAAGCTGGGCCTAAAATCCGAATTGCTCACGAAACTGAAAATCATCTAATTGATGGTACCGGTGAAGTAGTTATCTGTGGTCCGAATGTGACGCCTGGTTATGAAAATAATCTGGAGGCAAACAAGAATAGCTTTTTTACTTTTGAGGGTGAGCGCTGGTTTCGTACTGGAGATCAGGGTGCTTTTGACGCAGATGGGTACCTAAGTTTAACAGGAAGGCTAAAAGAAATTATAAATCGGGGCGGTGAAAAGATAAGTCCCCTTGAGGTAGACGAGGTTCTGATGGATCACCCAAGCATAGTACAAGTAGTCACATTTGCAGTGCCTCATGAGAAACTTGGAGAAGATGTGGCAGCAGCTGTAGTCCTAGAAGATGGCTCAAAGGTCACGGAGAGTGACCTGAAGGCTTTTGCTTCAGATCGAATGGTAGATTTCAAAGTACCAAAAAAGATTGTTATTCTCTCAGAAATACCAAAAGGTGCGACTGGTAAACTCCAGAGGATCGGATTGGCTGAGACGCTTGGTTTGACTTAAAAGGGGACCATAGGTTGAAAATTTGTATATTTGGTGCTGGTGCTATAGGGGGGTTTGTTGGCGCAAAGCTTGCTGAAGCGGGAGCTGAGGTAAGTATGGTTGCCAGAGGTCCGCATTTGTCGGAAATGAAAAGAAATGGGCTAACCTTATTAGAAGAGGGCCTAAATCCTAGAAGAATAAAAATCAAAGTTGCCCAAGATCCTTCAGAATTGGGTGCTCAGGATTTTGTTTTTGTCACTTTGAAAGCCCATTCAGTGCCATCTGTTGCTGAGAGTATGGCGCCATTATTCCGCGAGGATACTACAATTGTAAGCGGGGTAAATGGTGTTCCGTGGTGGTATTTTTACAAAGTTGGCGGTGAATTTGAGGGGACAAGGCTTTCTTCAGTGGACCCTGATAATAAACAATGGAACTTTTTTGGTCCAGAACGTGTGTTAGGGTGTGTGGTTTATCCCGCTGCAGAAGTTACTGAACCTGGAGTAATTAGGCATATTGAGGGTTATAAATTTTCGCTGGGAGAACCTGGTGGAGAGAAATCCCAACGTGCTTTGCAGTTCTCAGAGGCATTAAGATCTGCGGGTCTAAAAGCTCCCGTAAGGAAAAAAATTCGTGATGAAATTTGGGTTAAACTTTGGGGTAATTTATCATTTAATCCAATTTCAGCTTTAACACACGCAACCCTAAATATTTTATGTGAAGACCGGGATACACGACAAGTTCTTCGCGCAATGATGCTTGAAGCCAAAGCGATCGGTGAAAAATTAGGGGTAAATTTCCCAATTGACGTGGATCAAAGAATAAATGGAGGAGCCGCAGTTGGCTCTCATAAAACATCAATGCTACAAGATTTGGAGTTGGCTCGTCCTTTAGAGATCGATGCGATATTAGGCTCAGTCCAAGAGTTGGGTAAAATTACAAAAACGACGACGCCAACCATAGATACTGTATTAGCAATTATTAAATTACGAGCTAGGACGGCAGGTCTTTATCCAGGTTGATGTGATTGAACTAATTTGCGCTGTAGAAAAAGAAATTTAAGTTACAGAAACTGTTTCTCTCCATAGAAAATCAAGTGAATCAATTTCATCAGTATTAAAACTGTCACTTTTCTCCCAGTATTTACCGTCTTCTACAAAATAACCTAATGTAGCCTCCTTTTGTTTGGCCTGGTTAAATTTATTTTCATTTACTTTAAATGGTTTAGGAGCAGGTGAATTTACAGATTTTCGCCTTGGTGCAATTAGTTTGCTATCAGCCTTTGATAAATTGGTTATTTGACAGCCCTGCCTTAGGGCAATCGAGTAGACCCTTGCTGACTTTGCTTCAAGTGAGCGAAGTGAAATATCTTCCCTTAAAGGGTCGGCTGTACCAGTGCCATAAAAATGGGTTGAACCGGTTTTAGGATAAACCATATCGCAACCTAAAATATCTATCGAACTAGGTGAATAGTAGCCAAGTGCCCAGTAAAGTGCGGTGAATGCCATCGTTCCACCGGCGTAAACGAAACCACCATACTGATTTTGAATATCTACAAACTGTTTTTCATCAACTTTTTTTTGTGATGATTTTAAGACCTGGGGTTTGTTTTGATTTGGAAAATCATGAGGGAATATGTGATCTGTCCACCCTTCAATAACCTTCCAAGCGTTATTAATAACAACTATTTTATCATAGCCTGAGAGGTCTTGTTCTAATATATCAATTACATTTGGGCCAGAGCCCAAAATGAGAATTTTATTCACAAATATTGCCACCATTAGGATATGAAAAATAGGTAGATTTGTAGTTCATTTTATCTGTTAACTACGCAGTTATTGTACCAGATATTTGCTCAAAATGCTGTGACATATATATGCGAAGCCATGGAGTGAATTCATCTGGGTTTGTTTCAACCTTGTTGGCCAGTTCAATTTGGTCTAACCATTTAATTTCCATAACTTCTTCTGGATTTGGGGTAACTTTTGGAGGGGTTGAACAGGTTGCTGTGAATATTTCAACAATTTCGTGTTCTATAAGTCCTTGACCGACATCAGCGCGATATTTAATTTTCCCTCTCTTTTTTAGTTCCAACCCAGTTAAGTGCAATTCCTCGAATAGCCGCCGGTTTGCACAGTCAATATCTGTTTCATTCCAATAGGGATGAGTGCAACATGTGTTTGCCCATAAACCTGGGGTATGATATTTGCCCAAGGCTCGTCGCTGAAGTAATATTTTGTTATCGTGAAATAAAAAAACAGATATAGCTTTGTGCCTTAAGCCAAGTTTATGGGCTTCAAGTTTCTCTACCGGTTGAAGTGTTCCATCTACCCACGCTGGTATCATAATATTCATGTGAACTCCTTCGATACTATTCCAGTAAGATGAGCGAGGTTTTTGAACATAATTTTTAAATGCGCTAATGGTCGTGCGCTCACCAGTTTTTTATTCATGTACGCCTCGAATGTGAGGGTCTGTACATCTACATCGTGGCAAAGCGAGACAAACCGCTCTCGCCTATTGTCCGATTTATAGTAAGCATTTTGCATCGCACCTAAGACATTAAAAACAGTTCCATGCTCTTTAAGAAAGCGTTGCCTTGCTAATTTCAAAGTCTTTGGAGATCGTGATACTAAAGTTTCTACAATTGTTTCTGCTGCAATCTGTCCGGCAGCCATCGCATAATAAATACCTTCTCCAGAACTTGGCGCTACAACACCTGCCGCATCTCCAGCTACAAGCACATCTTTTCCATTATCCCATCGTTTCAATGGTTTTAGTGGTATCGGGGCTCCCTCTTTTCTAATTGTTTTACATTTATCTAAGCCTGCTCGGCTTCGTAGTTCTGATGTTGCCGTTTTTAGGTCAAAGCCATGGTGCCCGGTACCCATCCCAACAGATGCACTTTTGCCATGGGGGAATACCCAGCCATAAAAATCTGGTGATATTATTCCGTCATATATCACATCGCAACGTTCAGGGTCATACTTTCCGGTTGCCTCTGGAGCCTCTATAATTTCATGATATGCAATGACATATGGTATTTTATCACTGTCAGGAATTTCTGCTTTTGCTACGTTCGAACGAGCTCCGTCGGCTCCTATAATATATCTTGTTTTAAGCTGTTCAACGGTCCTATTTTCGTGATTTCGAAAGTGAATTGTAGTTCCTGAATTGTCTCGAGTTATTTTTTCAAATGTTCCTGTAAATCTTGTAGCACCTTTTTTTGCTGCGCGTTCTCTCAAAAACTCGTCAAACTCTTCTCGGTCGACCATTCCAACATACCCGTTTTCAATTGGTATATCTACAGAACGGTTGGTTGGAGAAACCATTCTAGCTGTGGTAACCTTTGCCTTTAATAGCTCATCGGGAATTTCAAAGTCTATGATTGCCCGCGGAGGTATAGCGCCACCACAGGGCTTTATTCTGCCCGCTCGGTCCAATAATGCTGTTCTGTGTCCTAGGCTGGCCAAATAGCTTGCTGCCGTTGACCCACATGGTCCTCCACCAATAACTACTACATCAAACATATTACTCTCCCACCATTTGGGTTGCCCCACTAAATGCGTTGGTTATACTTCTGGTTGCTATGGTTGCTGCCAACGCGAATAAAGCTGCCTCGAAAATGAATACCGCTCCATATGCATCTGCTTGACTGAAATTTATTAGACGCAGCAGGTCAACAAGAACAGTGCCTAGCAGGCCGCCGAAACCAGCAGCAATAGCTTGGGCTGCTCCCCATAATCCCATCCGTGTACCCTCTCTTTTATCATTGTTTTGGCTAGCTAACGACATCATCGAGCCGATCGCAGCTACCGCAAACATCCCGTTGAAAAATCCAAGTCCAAATACCAATGGAACAAGTGGAGAAATTTCAGGGGATTGACCCGCTAACGCTATAAGAATTAAGCTGATGCAAGATCCCATACATCCTGCCCAAACCCAATTTTTTAAAGCGCCAAACTTAAAGCCAGTACAGGCTATTCCAACTGCTAGCATTCCCAGAAATACACCGCCGTTTTGCATTCCAGAAAGTGACGTTGATTGACCAGGTGTAAAAGAAAACACAAGTCCTGAATAGGGTTCAAGTATAAGTTCCTGCATGAAATATGCGGTCATTGATAAAAATACAAAGATGGTGAAACGTTTTGTTTGGCTATTAGACCAAATTATTTTCAAGCCCAAAATAAATGATTGAGATTGATTGGTATTCTTCTTTACGCGTTCAAGCCCTCTTTCTATATTTAAAGTTACCACCCCTGTAAGTAAAATTGTCAGCATTGTGAGACCAAAGACAATTTTTATCATTCTTTGCACTGAATAAGGGTCAAGCAACTTTCCAACAATAGTGGCGGTTAGAGCAATTCCAAAAATCATCATTAGCCAAGTAATTGTTGCAGCGGCAGCGCGTCTGCGCTGTGCAGTATGAGTTGCTAAGAGAGCAAGTAATGAGGTGCCTGAGGCACCAACTCCCAGACCAATTAAAATATATGCTAGGATGGAGAGTAAAGTAGCAGCGGTGGTGTTAAGTGAATATAGAGGAATGCAAAGTGCTGCCAAGTTTGCGCCAAGAGCTAGTATTATCATACCTAAAATAATCCATTTAGTTCGATTTCCTTGAACATCTGAGATAAATCCCCATCTGGGTCTAGAAATTTGAACTAAGTAATGAATTGCTACCAAAGCGCCAGGAATTGTGGCTGCTAATGAAAGTTCGACTACCATCAATCTATTGAGAGTTGATGTCATTAGAACGACTACTGCGCCTAAGCACATTTGCACCAAACCCAATCGAATAATTGAAAGCCATGAAAGTGTCATCTTACAAAGCCCCAAAATTTCTCAGGCCAAAAGCACAAACCATCATGCCGAGCACAAACATTAATACTCCGGTTGCATTATACCACGGTGCAAGTTTGAGAGGGTCTTTCAATAATCTACGCATTGCTACGAATTGACCCGCGACTAAGCAGCTTACAACAATCGCGTATTCAATCGCGCCCCAACTGGCCATCAACATTACAACTATTAATTGGGGAGTGGTCATTACCCAACAGGCAATTTTAGCTGCTTTGTCTGGCCCAAATTTAACGGGTAAAGAATTAATTCCCGTTTGTTTGTCACCTTCAAGAGCTTTGAAATCGTTTAGGGTCATAATGCCGTGAGCTCCCACAGCATAAAGTGAAGCAATCACTACTATATTAAAATTTGGAAAAGTTTGGCTCATGACAGCAGCACCGGTAAACCAAGGCAATCCTTCATAGCAAAGTGCTACAATGCCTGGACCCCACCAGCCGGATCTTTTTAATCTGATCGGTTCGCAAGAATAAGCCCAGGCTGCAGCTACGCCCAATAAAGTGGCGCAAAATCCCCAGATACCAAGTTGCCATCCAATAACCAACGCTAGCAGGCTCATGGTTATTGCTATCCAAAGGCCCCATAAACCCGGAATACGGCCTGATGGGATTGGTCTGTCCGGTTGGTTTATCGCATCTACATGCCTATCGCACCAATCGTTTGCTGCCTGACTCATTCCACAGACAACTGGTCCGGCCAAAGCAATGCCCAAAATAATTAACGCTAAATTAGGCAGAATACCCATACCTGAAGATATTACTCCACAAGCATATGCCCACATAGGTGGAAACCAAGTAATTGGCTTTATAAGCTCAAGCACCGCTAACGGGTTAGAAATAGATTGGTTTTGTTTAATATAATTGACACTCATGTGTCATATATTATTGACAATTAATTTTGTTTCAAGAAAAACCTGCTTAAATATCGTTACCAATTCAATTTGTTATGGGTCAAAATTGAAGGCTTAGCTTTCTTCAGTATCTACCAAACCGTACTTGTGTAGTTTTACATAAAGGCTTTGCCTTGAGAGGCCAAGCATTTCAGCTGCCGCTGCTTTGTTGTTATTTGTGGTTTCAATGGCAGTCTGAATACAGATTTTTTCAATCACATCGGTTGTCTCGGCTACTATTTCTTTTAGTGATGCACTGCCAACTAACTCTGCAACAGATGGATTATTATCATTTGAAGCTAACGCAGGTCTGGTTGGCACTGGTTGCTCAGTGCGAGAAATTTCTCTTATAACAAAAGAAATTTGTTTCAATGTGCTGTTAGCTATTTTCGTCATTGAAACTTCAACGGCTGTTTTTATTCCAAAATCATTTTTTAGATCAGTAGAATATATACGCATCGGACCAGCTCTTTGGACATTTTCAAGCATAACTGCGAGGTCAATTTGTCCTTTTGAAAGGAAATCTCCTAAACTTCGTCCTACAATCTCTGATCCTTGAGCTGTGTTTATAAGTTCTAAAAAACTTTCATTCACATAGGTTATAACCCCATTGGGGTTTGTAAATACTATTCCGTCTGTTCCGTTTTTGTATAAAGCAATAAGATTTTGGGAAAGAGGATCATTAGGGCTCAATTGGCTAGATTGAAGGTTCAGCCTTACAAGAAGGACTTTTTGTCCTGATGCTCTGTATATAACAGGGTATAAACTTGCTTCAGTACTTTGGCCATTATGACTGACGGTAATTGTTAATGTCGTCTTATTTATGGCTGCCATTGCCATTTTGTCAGTAAGTTCCTTTTTATCTTTTAAAGCCACGAATCTTGCAAACGGTTGGGTTAATAATGTATCTGTATCTTCTCCAAGCAGTGTACATGCGGCTGGGTTCGCTTGTCTTATATTCCCGCTGTTTGCGTCTAGAACAAAAATAGGTTCACTTGCAGTTGAAAATATTGACCTGTAATGAGCGTCGTACTCTTTACGCTCTTCATGACTTTTCTCAACTGCAATTTGTGCTTGTACGAGTTGTTGCTGCGTTTCAGATATGGTCCTCAGATCTCTACCCAACAGCAAAATATTATGATTTTGACCTACCAAATGGGCATTATAGCGAACGGGAAACTGCCATTTTGCATTATCTTGGTGGTTTAGCTCAATCGAGTGTAGTATGGTTTTTCCGGAATTGAGCTGTTCTAAAGCCCTTTCAAATTTTGGCACACTCTCAATCGTTAGGAATTTAGTAATATTTTTCCCTTCCCAGTGGGATAGATCACCATAATACTGTTCGCTTTGATTAACGAGTACTGATTTAATTGAGCCCTGTAGATCTATCATCACGGCAATATCTGATGATGTCGCTAGGATGTTTCCTAAAAACTCTGGCTCAATCATTGGTATTGAGCCAAAATCCCAAAAGGTACTTGCGCTAGTCTTCATTTGCTAGCCCCATTTTTTATATAAATCGCAGGTTCATTTGCCTTATAGTTCTCTATTTTTGAGATAACAACATCGATATTGTTAGAAAATCCATCTGCATCTACTTTATCCTTAATTTCTGGTTCAAGATCTAGAATTTTGCCTCCCAGAAAGATGAGGGGTTTTTGTGCTACCTCTTGTTTAATCAAATTGATGCTTTTGGTAATGTAGTCGATTGAGTGGTGGCCGGAGCAAGAAAATAGAACAGCTGAGAATTCATGGTCTTTACACAGCGTTATAAGTTCTTTTGAATTTGCGGAGTGAAGAAATTTAACAGAATGCCCTCGTCTTCTTAGCTTATCAGCAAGGATTGACGGTCCAAGTGTATGTTGCTCATCTTTACAAACTATGAGCAAAAGTCCATGTGCAGATTCAATTTCGGACTCGCTGTTCTGATAATTAATCACATTATTTAAAATCATTTGCAGCCGTGAAGTCGCTAAGGTCACTTGGCCAAAACCTTTCAAATCATCCACCCAGTCATCACCCAATTCTTCCGCAGCCATAGGTATGCAATAATCAATAACAATTTCAGCTGGAATTAGTTTTTGATCTAATGCGTCAAGAGCCAAATCAAGATCAAAATTTCCCGATACGCAGTAGCGTGTTAGCCATTTGGCTGTTTCAGTAATCTTCTTTTGTTCACTGGGTTGTAATTTCTGCCGAACACCGGACAAAGCTCTCTTTGCCAAATCGTCGATTTGCAGTTTCAAATCGCTCTTTGAAGTCGACGATATTTCTCTGTCCGACATTGAAGCGCTTTCGGTGTGCGTTTCCCGAGGGGCTAACTTCTCGTTATCCGCACTAAATTGTCCCACGCCGAGTGTTACAGAATGCGCGCGATCTGTCAAATTTATCCGACTAAACTTCTTGGCCAGATTAAAAAAATGTCTTGTCATGTTTGCTTGCTCCGAACGCGAGATACGTGTTGTTCGTACATTAGCTGTAAATACCTTTATACACTCTTTAACCAAAAAGTGTAACTTTTAATTGACATTCGGTATTACCGAGCAATATCCTTGCTTTAAAACGGCCTTGGGGGGACACCCATGCAGAAACAAAATTGTGGGACGAGGCAGCCGCCTCAACTCTACACGTCTGAGCAAAAAAAGCGACGTGATGAAAGCATCTGGACCCTTATTCAGGGTGTACTTGCGCCAACTCAATTTATTGCTTTTGCAATTTCAACAGTCCTTGTGATTTGGTATCTGTGGACCGGTGACGGATATGGATTAGCTACAATTTCAGTGCTCGTTAAGACCGCGCTTTTACTTACAATAATGGTCACTGGAGCTATATGGGAAAAGGTTGTTTTTGGTCAGTATCTGCTTGCACCAGCATTTTTCTGGGAAGATATTGTAAGCTTTTTCGTTATATTCTTGCACTTGGCATACGTTGCTTTTCTTTGGGCAAACTACCTTACAGAACAATCGCTTATGATACTAGCATTGGTGGCTTACTTTGCCTACGTCGTGAATGCTGGTCAATTTCTTTTGAAATTCAAAGCTGCAAAAATTCAATCAAATCTGGGGGATAGCTATGCCTAAAGATGCACCACAACTTGGGTGTGCTCAGGCACCTATTCTCAAAGAGCGGGGTCAGCATGAGGTGTTTTGTGGCTTAACGTCAATCGTCTGGCTTCATAGAAAAATGCAGGATGCTTTTTTTTTGGTAGTCGGTTCACGTACTTGTGCACACTTGCTTCAAAGTGCAGCTGGTGTAATGATTTTTGCAGAGCCAAGGTTCGCAACAGCAATTCTTGAAGAGACAGATTTAGCGGGGATGGCCGATGTCCACGAAGAGCTTGATCGTAATGTAAGTCAATTACTGTCAAGGCGACCTGACATAAAAAGACTTTTCCTAGTGGGTTCATGTCCATCTGAAGTGATAAAGTTGGATTTGGCTACTGTGGCTGAAAAATTGTCAGAAAAATATTTTCCTAATGTAAATGTTATTAATTTTTCGGGTTCAGGTATTGAGACTACTTTTACCCAGGGCGAAGACGCTTGTTTGGAGGCGGTGATTCGCTCGCTGCCTTCGAGCGAAAAGACACAACTGGCAGTTCTGGGAGCACTTCCTGACATTGTACAGGATCAAATGATGCGTCTTTTGGAGCAGCTTGGATTGAAAAATGTTTTTGTGCTGCCTCAGGTAAAATTTGATGATGACGTTTCTATAGGGAAAAATACTCAATTTATTTGTGTGCAGCCGTTCTTGGGTGCCAGCTATGAAGAAATGGTTCGTAGAGGTGCAAAACCAATAAGTGCAAATTTTCCATTTGGGGCTGAAGGCACCACAAAGTGGCTATGGGCAATCTCAGAGAGGTTTGGTATTTCAAAAGCTAAGTTCGATACGGTGGTGGCCGCTCCAAAATTGAGAGCGGAACAAGCGGTAGCAGCGGTCGCTGATGGACTTAGGGGAAAATCAGTCTTCTTTTTCCCTGACAGTCAGCTTGAAATTCCATTGGCGCGTTTTTTATCTGCTGAATGTGGAATGGAGTTAACAGAAGTTGGCAGTCCTTTTATACACAAATCTCTAGTTCATGCAGACTTAGAGGACTTACCAGCGCCAACTCAAATTTCAGAGGGGCAGGATGTTGATAAACAGTTAGATAGGGTCTTCGATTATAATCCTGACCTTACGGTTTGTGGCTTAGGGTTGGCAAACCCGTTGGAGTCAAAAGGATTGTCAACGAAATGGGCTATAGAACTAGTATTCAGTCCAATTCATTTTTATGAACAGGCTGCCGATCTGGCTAGTCTGTTTGCACGCCCCTTAAAACGAGCAGAATTGCTCAAGGTGGGCCCTTAAATGAAGCTATCTGTTTGGACATATGAAGGCCCTCCGCATGTAGGAGCCATAAGAGTGGCTACAGGCATGGAAAAGGTACATCTTGTTTTGCATGCACCGCAGGGCGACACCTATGCCGATTTATTATTTACAATGATTGAAAGAAGAAATCACAGACCACCAGTAACTTATACTACTTTCCAGGCGCGTGATTTGGGGTCTGATACTGCAACTTTATTCAAGTCTGCTTGTGAAGATGCTTACAACCGATTTAAGCCAGACCTAATGCTAGTAGGGGCTTCTTGTACGGCAGAGTTAATTCAAGATGATCCTGGAGGATTAGCTGAAGCGCTAGGTCTACCAATTCCAGTCGTTGCGTTAGAATTGCCTAGCTATCAGAGAAAAGAAAACTTTGGTGCTGACGAGACATTTTTCCAAATTGTTAAAAAATTAGCGGTTCCTCAGCCCAGGACTAAAAATATAAGTTGTAACTTAATAGGACCTACTGCCCTTGGGTTTAGGCATAGAGATGACGTCGAAGAAATTGAAAAAGTTCTCCAAAATTTGGGAATTGAGGTGAATGTAGTAGCCCCAATGGGCTCAAATCCTGGAGATATCAGAAATTTAGGGGCTGCTCATTTTAATGTTTTGATGTATCCAGAAACGGGAGAAAGTGCATGTAGGTTTCTGGAAAAGAACTTAGATCAACCATATACAAAAACTGTTCCTATAGGCGTTGGCGCTCTTTCTCAATTTGTCAGTGAAATAGAAGAGGTAACGGGCCTCACGGATTTGCAAAATAAAGTTGGATCAAGATTGCCTTGGTACTCTGCCTCAGTCGATAGTACATATTTAACTGGTAAAAGAGTATTCATTTTTGGTGATGGTTCACATGTTATTGCAGCTGCGAAGATAGCAGCGGATGAAATCGGATTTGAAGTTGCTGGCTTAGGCTGTTTTAATCGAGAGATGGCTCGCCCTGTGAGAGCCGCCGCGAAATCTTTGGCCCTCGAAGCACTTATTACCGACGATTACCTTGAGGTGGAGGCAAAAATTTCCGAGCTGGCGCCTGAGCTTATTCTTGGAACACAGATGGAAAGGCATATTGGTAAACGACTGGGTATTCCATGTGCAGTCATTTCCGCGCCAGTCCACGTCCAAGATTTTCCTGCTCGCTATTCTCCTCAGATGGGGCCAGAGGGTGCAAATGTAATTTTTGATACATGGGTGCATCCATTAGTAATGGGACTCGAAGAGCATTTACTAACAATGTTTAGGGAAGACTTTGAGTTTTCGGATGCAAACGGGCCAAGCCATCACGCTGCTCATCAGCCAAAAACCATTGAAAAAGAAACTATAGTTGAAGAGGCTTCGTCTCAAACTGGATCCTCCCATGTGATTTGGATGAGCGATGCTGAAAAAGAGTTGCGGAAAATCCCCTTCTTTGTTCGTGGAAAAGCTAAGCGAAATACTGAAAGATATGCCGTTGACAAAGGTGTTTTAGAAATTTCAATCGATACACTATACGAGGCTAAGGCTCATTATGCTAGATAATCGCCTCGATAAAATATCATACCGTATTTCAATAATTACATTGGATTCGCATAATGCAATGCCCTGTAAGCGCGCTTGGTCTAATCTGTTGGAAGAATTTGATGGCTTAGAAGTTTCAATTTTTGCAGCCGCTGAATGGGGCGAAAATCCCAGTGCCCTGGCTCAAACCAAAGCCGCAATTGATAAATCAGATATAATAGTTGTAAATCTTCTTTTTCTGGAAGACCATATCAAGCCAATTTTACCCTTGTTAAAGGCTAGAAGAGAAAAGTGTGATGCGATGATTGGTGTAGTTTGTGACGCTGATTTAGTAAAACTGACTCGAATGGGCTCATTGGATATGCAGGCCCCAGAAAGCGGTGCGGTAGCACTATTAAAAAAATTAAGAGGTTCTTCGAAACCATCTTCTGAAACCGGTGAGAAAAAAATGCGTATGTTACGCCGGTTGCCAAAAATTTTAAAGTTTATACCCGGTAAAGCCCAAGATTTACGCGCTTGGTTTTTGGTAATGCAGTACTGGTTAGGAGGTACAGACGAAAACATCGAGGAAATGCTCAGATTCTTAATTTCGCGATATTCACATATTGATAGTTGGCGGGGTGTGAAAGCTGAGCCGCCACGAGAATATCCCAATGTTGGTGTATACCATCCAAATTTGAAGGGTCGTATTTCAGAAGATCTGACTGATATTCCAGAAGTCAAAAAGCCAATTGCAACAATTGGTTTATTATTGATGCGTTCTTATGTTTTAAGCGGAGATACTGCACATTATGATAAGGTTATAGAAGGTTTTGAGGCTTTAAACGTCAAAATTATACCAGCTTTTGCTGGTGGCTTGGATGGCAGGCCAGCCATAGAGAAATATTTTATTGGCGCAGACGGGCCGTTAATTGATGTTCTGGTTTCCCTTACTGGTTTCTCGCTCGTTGGAGGTCCAGCATATAATGATACAAATGCCGCAGTAAAAACTCTCTCAAACTTGAATGTCCCGTATATCTCGGCGCATCCCCTTGAGTTCCAAACCTTGCCTCAATGGGAAGTTTCGTCAACTGGGTTGGGGCCAATAGAAACAACTATGCTTGTTGCTCTTCCAGAACTTGATGGAGCAACCGTGCCGACTGTGTACGCTGGCAGGCAGGGAGATGCTGATACGACGAAGGCAATGTTGCCATATAATGAAAGGGTCAATGCATTAATTTCCCGCGCAGTAAAAATTGCAGAATTAAGGCGCTTGGAGGTTTCGAGGAGGAAAATTGCTATTATTCTATTCGGCTTCCCACCTAATGCCGGAGCTGTTGGTACAGCTGCCTATTTAGAAGTTTTTCAATCTCTTTTTAATACTTTGACGGCAATGAAGGATGCTGGTTATGAAATAGAACTGCCAAAATCATGTGCTGAGCTAAGGGCTGAGGTAATAGGAGGAAATGCCAAAGTATATGGTCAAGAAGCAAATGTAGAAGGCCAGGTTAGTGCAGATTGGATAGTAAAAAATACGCCTTGGCTTTCTGAAGTAGAGGAGCAATGGGGTCCTGCTCCTGGAAGGATACAATCTGATGGAAAATCTGTCTTTATACTAGGTAAGACATTTGGGAACGTATTTGTTGGTGTTCAGCCTACCTTCGGTTATGAGGGAGATCCCATGCGACTTTTGTTTGAAAAAGGCTTTGCTCCGACGCATGCTTTTTCAGCTTTTTATCAGTGGTTAAAACTAAATTTTGACGCTAATGCTGTCTTGCATTTTGGTATGCATGGCGCCCTAGAGTTCATGCCTGGAAAACAAACTGGCTTGAGCGGGAAAGACTGGCCAGATAGATTAATTGGTAATTTACCCAATATCTATTTGTATGCGTGTAACAATCCGTCTGAGGCAAGTCTGGCCAAACGGCGGAGTAATGCAACAATAATTAGTCATTTAACACCGCCGTTGACCTGTGGTGGGTTATACAAGGGTCTTCTAGAATTAAAAGAAAGTTTGGTTCGTTGGCGTGAGATGGACAGTGAAAACCCGCTTCGCAAAGAGCTTGAGCTTTTAATTGCTGAGCAAGCCGAGGCTGTAGATCTTAAAGATCAAAATATTGAGGAATTGTGGGTTAAACTTTTAGAAACTGAGGATGCATTAATACCTGAAGGTTTGCACGTAGTAGGTAAGCCGTTGAGTGATGATCAAGTTGAAAACTATCTAAATGCTTCCGGATGTACATCATCCGACAGTAAAGAACGCTTAGTTGAAAATTTAAGGCTAAATAGTGAAATTCCTGCCATTCTAAATGCTTTGGGTGCTAATTATATAGCACCTGTGCCAGGTGGTGACCTTGTAAGATCTGCCGAAATTGTTCCAACGGGCAGAAACATCCATGCTTTTGATCCGTTTCGGATGCCAACAACATTTGCCTGTAAGCAAGGATTTGAGCAGGCCCAAATGCTTCTCGACAAATATGACGGCATCCCTAAAAGTTTAGCCCTGGTTTTATGGGGATCAGACAATATTAAATCGGATGGAACCCAAATTGCTCAGGCTCTTGCTCTTATAGGTGCAAAACCACGTTTTGATAGTTTTGGAAGGTTGTGCGGCGCTGATTTAATTGAATTGTCCGAGTTAGGTCGGCCGCGAATTGATGTTGTTATGACCTTATCTGGGATTTTTCGTGATTTACTCCCGTTGCAAACACGGATGTTGGCTGAAGCCGCCTTTAAAGCGGCATCTGCTAATGAAGATCCAAGTGTTAACTATATAAGGGCAAATGCACTGGAGTATGTGAAAAATACCGGTGTAGATTTGGAAACAGCTGCGTTGCGAGTTTTTTCGAATGCGGAGGGCGCTTACGGATCGAACGTAAACCAGTTAGTAGATAGTTCATCGTTTGATGACGAAGATGAATTGGCTGACGCATATGAAGCGAGAAAAGGTTTTGCTTATGGGATGTCGGGCAAGCCACAAAAAAATCAAAAATTGCTTCAATCAGCGCTATCTAACGTCGAAATTGCTTATCAGAACCTAGAAAGCGTCGAATTAGGTATCACTAGCGTGGATCATTATTTTGATACTCTTGGGGGTATTTCTAGAGCGGTAAAGAGGGCGCGCGGTGGCGAACAGATTGAAGTCTATATTTCAGATCATACCAAGGGATCAGGTAAAATCCGCACATTATCTGATCAAGTAGCGCTTGAAACTCGCTCGCGTTCCCTTAATCCAAAATTTTATGAAGCTTTACTTGAACATGGTGCGGAGGGTGTGCGTCAACTTGAGGCGCACGTAACGAATACAATGGGGTGGTCGGCCACCACGGGTAAAGTGGAGCCATGGGTGTATCAAAGAATAAGTGAAACTTTTGTTCTTGATGAAGAGATGCGTAATCGTCTTGCAGACTTAAATCCTACTGCAAGTTCTAGAATGGCAAATAGACTTTTGGAGGCAAACGAGCGCTCCTACTGGAGCCCAGATGCCGAAACAATCGAAGCATTACAAAATGCGGCGGAGTCGCTCGAAGATAGAATGGAAGGCATTGCTGCACAATGACTGAAACGAAGTATAAAATGAAAGGCATCGATAATGAGCCCATTAGATAAAGAAGCTCCTCAATTGCGCGGGATGGATGGTGAAGGTTCCGTACAGGTACATCAAGATACTGGCGTAAGCATTGATGGAGTAAAGGTTTTTTCAGTTTATGGAAAGGGTGGCATTGGAAAGTCCACGACTAGTTCGAACTTGTCAGCGGCTTTCTCAAAACTGGGTAGAAGAGTTCTGCAAATTGGGTGTGATCCTAAACATGATAGTACGTTTACTCTAACAGGCTCGTTAGTCCCCACCGTTATTGATATCCTGAAGGAAGTTGATTTTCATCCAGAGGAGTTACGGCCAGAAGATTTTGTTTTTGAAGGATTTAATGGAGTAAAATGTGTGGAGGCTGGCGGACCGCCGGCTGGAACGGGCTGTGGTGGCTATGTGGTTGGCCAAACTGTTAAACTTCTTAAGCAACATCATTTGTTGGATGATACTGATGTAGTGATTTTTGACGTTCTGGGAGACGTAGTATGTGGTGGATTTGCTGCTCCATTACAGCATGCAGATAGAGCTTTAATTGTCACAGCTAACGACTTTGACAGTATTTATGCTATGAATCGCATTATTGCTGCGGTGCAGGCCAAGTCTAACAATTACAAGGTCCGGCTTGCAGGCTGTATTGCTAATAGATCTCGAGAAACAAATGAGATTGATCGGTATTGTGAAACGGTGGGGTTTAGCCGCATTGCTCATATGCCAGATGCAGATGTTATCCGGCGCTCTCGTCTGAAAAAGAAAACTTTATTCGAAATGGATGCGGATGATGAGGTTGTTGCTGTACAGGCAGAATACATAAAATTGGCAGAGACATTATGGAATGGAACTGAGCCACTAGCGCCTGCGCCTATGGAAGATAGGGATATTTTTGAATTATTGGGATTTGATTAATGAATTATGATCAAACACTTTCACGTGTAGAGACGTATTTTGATAAAACGGCCCTAAAGACTTGGGAGCGCTTGACTTCCACGGCGCCGGTTTCTCGTATACGCCAATCTGTTCGTGATGGCCGCAATCAAATGCGAACAAAGCTAATTTCACAGCTTCCAAAGGATTTATCTGGAGCGAGAGTTCTGGATGCGGGATGTGGTACCGGTCAGCTTAGTGAAGAACTTGCTTTGCGTGGGTGCCAAGTAGTAGCGGCTGATATAAGTCCGTCGCTCTTAAATGTAGCGAGATCCAGAATTCCGGATCATCTTCATCAAAACATAGAGTTTATAGCAGGAGATATGGTCAGTAGTGAGCTCGGTAAGTTTGATTATGTGATCGCTATGGATAGTTTGATTTACTACAGAAGGAATGATCTTCGGGCGCTATTACTTGAGTTATCATCAAGAGTATCGGAGTCTGTTTATTTTACATTAGCACCAAAAACCATGCTCTTAATGCTTATGTGGTACATTGGGAAACTAGCTCCAAAAGGTGACCGCTCGCCAGTTATGGTGCCGCACTCCCTAAAGTCGATTGAAAGAGAATTTAACGGGAAATTGGAATTGAGTGATCTCGGGATCATTAACTGTGGCTTCTATATATCACACGCAATTGGGTGTCGAAAATGAAAAATCGGTCACCTCGTCTTTTACCAAATATTACGCGGTGGATGCTGCCATTTGCGGATGCAGCGAGTTCAGATTTTCCGCTTGGTCAATTGTTGAGGTTATCTCTATTCCAAATATCTGTCGGTATGGCAAGCGTCATGCTCTTGGGTACATTAAACCGTGTAATGATTGTCGAGCTTAGTGTACCTGCTCTCATCGTTGCTAGCATGATAGCCTTGCCTGTGCTTATCGCGCCTTTTAGGGCTCTTTTAGGTTTTAGATCAGATAATTATCGATCTGCAATCGGATGGAAGCGTGTGCCATATCTGTGGTTTGGCTCACTATGGCAAATGGGTGGATTAGCTATAATGCCATTTTCCCTTATGGTTTTATCTGGTGATCAAACCTTGGGTCCAAGCTGGGCAGGTGAAGTTTTAGCCGCGCTTGCATTTATTATGACAGGGATCGGTTTGCACATGACTCAAACGGCAGGTTTGGCTTTAGCGAGTGATCGAGCCAGTGATGAAAATCGCCCGCGGGTAGTAGCATTACTATACGTGATGTTTCTTGTTGGTATGGGTATATCCGCACTGATTATTGGTTGGTTGCTTCGAGATTTCACCAGTTTATTATTGATACGGGTTGTTCAAGGTGCTGCAATAGTAGGGCTTCTGCTTAATCTTATCGCACTTTGGAAGCAGGAAAGTATTAAACCAATGAGCAAAGAGGACCGCTCACTGCCAAAACCAGTTTTTAGAGAAGCTTTTTCAGATCTTATCAAAAGTGGCCAAACTGCTAGACTCATTTCTGTTGTATTTTTGGGGACAATCGCGTTCAATATGCAAGATGTTTTGCTGGAGCCATTTGGAGGCGAGGTTTTAGGTCTTAGCGTAGGTAAAACTACTTGGCTTACTGCATCTTGGGCCTTAGGCGCGTTGCTTGGTTTGGCATATGCAGCTCATCGTTTAGATCGAAATGGAGATTCAACAAGACTGATGCGAGGAGGCTTATTAGTCGGTCTAATCGCGTTCCCAACAGTAATCTTTTCTGCACCATTGGGATCAGCGGTATTATTTTTTATTGGTGCTTTATTAATCGGTTTTGGAGCTGGATTATTTTCCGTTGCTACTTTGATTTTAGCGATGACAATTCCAATATCTGGTATTGCTGGTCGCGGATTAGCAATAGGTGCTTGGGGTGCAGCTCAGGCTACAGCCGCCGGTATATCAATTGCATTAGGAGGTTTCTTACGAGACCTAATTAATTACCACGCAATGCGTGGTGCATGGGGAGAGGCGCTCGCCACGCCTGCTACGGGATATTCATTTGTTTATCATAGCGAGATTGCTTTGCTCATTGTCACATTATTGGTTCTGTTTCCATTAATCAGGCAAGGGCAGGGTATTGCCTCAAAAACTGATCAGGGGTCCGCCGGTATTCGGCTTGCGGATTTCCCGATGTGATCAAAGTGACCCTAGAAAGGAAACTATAATGACTACTACATTTTTTGCAAATTTTGATCTAGCGAGTGCCGCTATTTGGCTGTTCTGGATATTTTTCGCTCTTTTGATCATCTACATCCAGCGGGAGAACATGCGGGAAGGTTATCCCATGGAAAATGACGATGGAACTGCTGCGCCTAATCAGGGCATGTATCCTGTGCCAGATCCAAAGACATTCAAATTGCCTCATGGGCGTGGCGAGGTAAGTGTGCCAAATGCGAATGGAGAAAATCGTAAGGTTGCGCTTCAGCAAACTAGTCAGGCTAATGGTTACCCGCTTGAACCGACTGGTGATCCGATGAAAGATGGAGTGGGTCCAGCTTCTTGGGTTGCGAGAAGGGACGTTCCGGAGTTAGATGCTCATGGTCATCCTAAAATAATTCCAATGTCTGCCAATGGCCAATTTTCCGTTTCGAGTGGTCGTGATCCTAGAGATCTACCTGTCGAGGCTGGTGACGGCGCAATAATTGGGAAAATTTCCGATATGTGGGTGGATGAGCCTGAACAACTCGTTCGATATCTAGAAATTGAATTATCGCCATCTCATGGGGACGGTACTCGCCTTGTTCCAATGACCTTGGCTAGAATTCATTCTGACCGTGTGACGATAAAGTCTATTTTTGGATCACATTTTAGCGACGTTCCAAAACACAAATCACCTAATCAAGTGACTCTTTTGGAGGAAGAGAAAATTTCGGCGTATTACGCTGGAGGTAATCTCTATGCATCCTCTGAGCGCTTGGAACCGCAACTATAAGAAGACTGATGGGAGGGTCAAAATGTCTGAAGATGATTTTGCAGTAGAACCAATTGAGGGATTGCCAGAACTTCTACCAAAAGGAGAAGTAATATTATGGCAAGGTCGGCCAAATTGGTGGCGTTTAACTGTTGAATCACTTAACCTGTGGTGGGTCATCGGATATTTTGGCCTTTTGGCAGCTTGGAGGTTCCTTACGGTAATTGATTATATGCCCTTAGGAACTTCACTCTCTTTAAGTATACCATTTCTGTTTGTCGGCGGTTTTGTTGGGCTATTACTCTGTATAGTTGGATATATTCAAGCAAGGGCGACTTTATATACAATAACAAATAGAAGAGTAGCTATGAGAATTGGTGCTGCTCTTACGGTTACATTGAACTTACCCTTCACACAAATTGATAACGCCGCAGTGGCCAAAAAGAGCGGTGGTTTTGGCAATATAGCTTTAGAAACCGCGGGTCGTGCAAAGTTTTCTTACTTTGTACTGTGGCCTCATGCTAGAGCATGGTATTTTCGTAAACCACAGCCTACCTTCAGATGCATACCTGATATTGAAGAGGTTTCTTCAATTCTTGGTCAAGCCGCAAAGTCGAGAATAATTGAAAAGGAAAACCAAACCCAGCCTAATGCTCCAGGGGTGGGTATGGTCGTGAATTAGGTGAAGAAATGAACAATATAGCCATGCAAAACCGACAGTCAGAAAAAATCCCTAAGGCAATGCTTCGATTGATGTTTGCCTTGGTAGTTTTTGTTCTAATTGCAGTCAGTGTTGCGAGAGTAAGTGGACTGTCTCTTGTTGGCACACCTCCCCAGTCAGAAGTTGTGGCCAAAGCTTCTTTATACCTCTTTAGCGAGAAAAGTGGCGCTGTGAGGGTTCTAAATTCGCAAGGTGTCCTGCTTGCAAATTTAAGTGGTGAGGAAGGTGGCTTTGTAGCCGGTGTAGCCCGCGCTGTTGACTATGAACGTAAGAAACAAGGCGTGGAGTTGAATGCGCCAATAGAAGTAATCTGGAGAGAAAATGGACGAATTTCTGTCTATGATCCATCGACCGCGTGGCAAGCGGATTTGATGGGATTTGGCGCGGATAATTCTCGCGCTTTTGCCATGCTTTTAGCCAAAGCAAAGAAAGGGGAATAAAGTGGGAATATTTACTAGAGAAAGAGAAAAAGTACCTTGTACGGTAGAAATCAGTCACAAGTTTGAAAGTCTACATGCCCATGTGCGATTTAATAATGGAGCAGTGGTGCACCCAGGAGATGAAGTGCTGGTTGAGGGGCCAGAAATAATGGCGCCTTTTGGTGAAGTTGTTACAGAAGATCGCAGTGCGATAATTTTAAGGGCGAGTGTCATTGAACGACTTTGGACCCGAGCCACTGGAGACCTTGAAGTGATGGAGCTATGCGAATTTTCTTTTTCTGAGGAGGCAACATTATGAATAAGCACAGTGCAGACGCCACGACCGCTGAGGAAGCTTTAGCCATTCAAGAAAATTTGGATAGCAATATGGCTACTGAAGTGGCAATGAAAAATACCTTGCTAACTCCTCGATTTTACACAACAGACTTTGATGAACTCGATGCAGTAGATGTAAGCCACATAAAATCCGAGTGGGATCCATTGATAGAAAGGATGCTCAGTGATCCAAATAAGGGCCACTTTAAGAAAAATGATGATTGGGATCAGGTAGACTGGGATAATATGGAGCCGCAATTAAAAAAAGAATTTATAGATTTTTTAATTAGTTCCTGCACTGCTGAATTCTCTGGTTGTGTTCTGTACAAAGAAATGAAGCGACGTGGATCTAACAAAGAAATTACTCAATTATTTCAGTTAATGGCCAGAGACGAGGCTCGGCATGCCGGTTTCATCAATGATGCTCTTAGAGAAGCTGGTGTTGCTGTTAATCTGGGTTTCTTAACGCAAAAAAAGAAATATACCTATTTTAGGCCCAAGTTCATTTATTATGCGACTTACTTGTCGGAAAAAATTGGATATGCTCGCTATATTACAATTTTTAGGCATCTTCAGGAAAATCCTCAGCACAGGTTCCATCCAATTTTCAAGTGGTTCGAGGAATGGTGCAATGACGAATTTTCACATGGAGAGGCATTCGCATTGCTAATGAAGGCTGATCCGAAACTTACAAGAGGGATAAATGTTTGGTGGATAAAGTTTTTTCTTACCGCAGTTTACGCGACTATGTATATACGAGATCATCAGCGACCAGCTTTCCATGCGGCATTGGGCGTAGATCCCGATTGGTATGCTCATGAAGTATTCACAAAAACTTCCAAGCTTAGCAAACAGATTTTTCCTATTACTCTGGATATTGATCATCCACGTTGGAAAAAAGGTCTGTTAAACATACAAAAGGCAAATCAAGATCTTGCAGATGCGAAGGCTAAGGGCAGGAAGTTAGCGCAACTAACTTCCAGTATCCGAGCTGGTTTGGCATTTGTAATGTTATTCACCGTGCCAAGTAAAAAACACTCTGTTCCCTCGGTCACACGGTTGGAGCCTGCTTACTGATGTCAAATCCTATTGTTATAGCATGCCTTGTGGCAGTATTTAGCTGGTGGTTCTTCACTGGCATTATTTTGCTTCTTGTCCGCTATTCAGACGGTTCCAGTTATCGGTCTAGAAGACTTTATGCTATATGTTCATTACCCTTTCTTGTAGCTGGGTTTATATTGATGCAATACTCGTCACAGTTTGTTTCAGTATTGGCAGTGTACCTGTCTTTTCTTGGTGCTATGCTTGTTTGGGGTTGGCTCGAATATGTTTTTTTGATTGGAGTAATAACTGGGCCAAATACATCAAATTGTCCCTCGAATGTAACAAATGCTGAACGGTTTATCAGAGCTTGGGGGACACTAGCTTATCACGAGATAGCACTCCTTATCGCTCTTGGCTCAATTTTCTATCTATGCTGGTCCGCTGAGAATATGTTTGGTGTTTGGACATTTGTAATATTATATTTTGCTAGAATATGCGCCAAGTTGAATTTGTTTTTTGGTGTCCCGAGAATAAATGTAGAATTTGTACCGGCGACGCTATCTCATCTCAAAAGTCATTTTAGAATATCAGCTTTAAACTGGTTTTTCCCTCTATCAGTTACAATTCTGACCTTCGCATTAGGTTGCTGGATTGAACGTTTGTTATCAGTGAATTTGCTTAATGATATCACAGGCTTTACTTTGCTATCGTCTCTAACGGCTATGGCACTTTTAGAACATTGGGTAATGGTTTTACCCATCCCAGATGCCAAGCTCTGGCGTTGGATGTTACCTCAAGAAAAACAAAAAGAAGACCACTTTCGTCGAAAGGATTACCATGGACTATGATGCAATTTTTGCCACCCAGCTCAATCAATTAAAAGAGGAAGGCAATTACAGAATTTTCGCAGAACTTGAGCGTCAGTCAGGAGCCTTTCCCAAGGCTAAAAGTTATGATGACAATGCGCCAGACGAAGTTACAGTGTGGTGTTCTAACGATTATCTTGGAATGGGACAAAACCCAATTGTACAAAATGCAATGAAAGATGTTATCGATTCATGTGGGTGCGGTGCGGGTGGCACCAGAAATATTTCTGGTACTAATCACCATCATTTACTTTTAGAGAAGGAACTTGCAGATCTTCATAACAAAGAGGCTGCGCTTCTATTTACTTCTGGATATGTGTCTAATTGGGCTGCATTGAGTACTTTGGGGTCTCGTTTGCCGAAGGCTGTTATACTATCTGATGCATCGAACCATGCTAGTATGATTGAGGGCATAAGGCACTCAAGAGCTGAGAAAGTTATTTGGAGACATAATGACCCCGAAGATCTGGATCGAAAACTGGCCGCTATAGACCATGACCGTCCGAAGATCGTAGCGTTTGAGTCGGTTTACTCCATGGATGGAGATATTTGTCCGATGCAAGAAATTGTGGAAGTTTCAGAAAAGCACGGGGCAATGACATATCTGGATGAAGTGCATGCGGTCGGTTTGTATGGGCCCAGGGGTGGAGGAGTTTCTGAACAACTTGGGCTGTCAGATAGAATAACATTAATTGAAGGCACACTGGGAAAGGCTTTCGGTGTATTAGGTGGTTATATTACAGGATCCAGTCACTTGTGTGATTTCATTCGTTCGTTTGCCAGTGGATTTATTTTTACTACAGCGCTTCCACCAGCCATTGCTGCTGGTGCGCGCGCCTCAGTAGCTCATTTAAAGGTTTCTGAAATGGAAAGATTACGGCAGCGAGAGCAGGTTGCAAAATTAAGGGCAGGGTTAGACAAAGCTGGGATTCCACATCTGGAAAATTCTTCACACATTATTCCCGTCATGATCAAAGACCCAATAAAATGTCGTCAGATATCTGATATTTTGATGCATGAATATGGTATATATGTACAGCCTATAAACTATCCAACTGTCCCCAAAGGAACAGAAAGACTAAGGTTCACACCATCACCACTTCATTCTGATATCGATATAGAAAACTTGATATTTGCACTTAGTACACTTTGGAAGCAATGTGCTGTATCAAGGGCGGTTGCATAATATATCACTTTATGTTGACTTTACACAACAAGTACTAACTCTCTTTTTAGAACTAGTGGAGGATTATATGAATAAAGTTTTGAACATTTGTGCTATCGTAACCATGGTGGCCTCTAGTGCCGTTGCAGCGGGAGATGCTACGAAGGGAAAAAAGGGATTTAATAAGTGTAAATCCTGTCATATGATCGTTGATGATGGTGGAAACACAATTGTAAAGGGCGGTAAGACAGGTCCAAATCTCTACGGTATTTCTGGAAGAACAGCAGGTAGCGTTGATGGCTTCAAATATGGAAAGAGCTTGGCAGCCCTCGGGGAAACAGGATTTGTTTGGTCGGAAGCAGAGTTTGTTACCTATGTAGCAAACCCTAAAAAGTTTCTGGCTGATAAATTAGACGATAAAAAAGCCAAGTCTAAGATGTCCTTTAAGCTGAAGAAAGAAGCTGACGTCCTGAATATTTGGGCATATTTGCTCTCTGTTTCTGAATAATCTGTCCATTTTTGCAAGATAAAATTAGATGGCATTTTTCCCTAATATAGATGAAACAGATCTGGGGCTTTCCTCGTGCAGTAGGTGTCCTAATTCATCAAATTGAGTAAGCGACGAGTTGGGCATCAACTGATCCCAACTTTTAGAGATGTGAGGGGGAACGGTTTTATCCTTCTCTCCAACTAAAAAATGGATAGGTAACATTTCTCCAGGCAGTCGATCCAAAAATTTTCCAAGATCCCAATCCGCCATCAGTTGCAGCGTCCCGTCTACATGGTCGGAATTACTAAAGAGATATTGATAACACTTTATTTGCGGCTCTGGAATGATGGATCCAGTGCTATTAAGTAACTTTCTGACTATTTCTTCATTGTTTGCAAGTAGGTTTAAAAATCTTGCTGGAATAGAAGTAGAAGCAGCGATTTTTGCAAAATAGGGAAAAGCTAAGCCTGCTAGCCCTGAAAATTGGCCAAATGCAGCATTGATAGCTATTGTATTTGGTTTTGTTTTAATTTTTTTTGCTAGTTCGTAGGCTACAGCGGCGCCTGCGGAATGACCCATGATTATGTTGGGATAAAAGTCGATATTTCTCAGTAAAAGAGAAATTTGATCTACAATAATCATTAGTTGCTTTTTTTGCCTTACAAGTGCCCGAGTGAAACCGTGTCCTGGCAAATCCAAACATAATATTTCAAACTCCAAGTTAAGATTTTCAATCAACGGATACCAGCTATGTGAAGATGCGCCGGTTCCGTGAATAAGTAATAACTTTTTACCGTCAGAGCCAAACTTCTGAATGTGCCAATTGTAATTTTCTGACTTAATAAATTCGGAATTCGATCTATTTGGCCACCAGTTTGGTATAATTACGGTCACGCTTTTTCCAACGAGGTTTTGAGCGATTGAGAAAGATCTTTCGCGTTCGCTCTAGGTAGATTTATATACTCCGCTGCCATTTTATGTGCCAAATCGATAAGTTTTGGATTTGATTGTCGACCAACATCAATGAAAACTGCGGAAATTTTTCTGTCACGGGCTATGCTGGCTATCTTTTGAGCATCTTCCATTGCTTTGTCGCGTCCTGGGTTACCGTCCAAATCTATGTTTGCTTTTCCATCGGTTAATACAGCGATTACAGGAGTTTTGCTATTTTGTCGTGAGCGCTCCGCCATTTTAAGAGCCTTTTCCAAACCAGATGCTAACGGAGTACCACCCCCGGCTGCAAAAGAAGACAAGTTCTTTTTTGCCTGAACTAAGGAACGTGTTGGCTCTAGTAGGATCTCTGCGACTTGACCTCTAAACCCTATTAACGCAACAAAATCTCGTTTCGAATATGCATTTGTAAGCATTAGTTCTACGGCACCCTTCGCTTCAGCTAATCGAGCCATTGCTGCTGACCCTGATGCATCCACTACGAAGATAATTACGCGCTCGGATCTATCGTCGAATTGTTGGATTTGTAAATCTCCAGGAAGTATGATTATTCCGTCTCGATCTGGTTGTTGTCCTTTTCTCATTTTTTGCCATGGGGCTGCATTTCGTAGTGTTGATAAAATTTCTATTCTTTCTTGGCCGTTTGGCCTTCCATTAATGGATGGCCTTGGACGTCCTCGCTCTTTGGCTTTTATCTTGTAGCCGAATCCTGTTTTTCTACTCACTGATATCCCTTTACTTGTAACCTTTAGTTGGTTTATCAAATCGTCAGGGAGTTTTGCTTTTACAGCTTCAATAATCATATCTTGCAAAAATCGTGTTTGGTCTTCTTCAGTTAAATCATCACCTTGATCGTTTTCAGATGTTTTGTTTTTCTGAATGTTATCATCTGTTTGATCGGGTTCGGTTCTCTCCATTATGACGGCCCTGTGAGCCAATACCAAAACACTAGCAAGTTCTAGGTCGCCGTTTGAGACCTCTTCACAGCCGTTGATAGAAGATAAAATTTGAGCGGCTTTTTGAGCCATTAATACTGGACGGATGCTATAGATACCAAGTTTTATGGCTGAGAGTACAAGCGCTTTTTGTTGGTGCTTGGTTAGTTTTGCGCGAAAAGTATTACCAGCAGATGTTAACGGTTTTGCAGGTTTAAAGTCACAATATCTCACGTTGATCAAGTCAACCTGGAACGCGAGCCGATCCGAAATTTTAGGTAAAGCATTCGGTTCATCCTGTCGGGATTCATCCAAAATTAAGACTGGGCCAATTTTTTTCTCATCTATCCGTTTGCACATTACGGCTTGATTTTCTAAGGGCAATCGCTCGCCCATTACTTGTATAAACCATCCCGGTTTTTCCAATAACCCAGGCTGCTTAACAAGTTTCCCACTCGACATGGTAGAGATAGCATCTATCCCACCGGTAAGATCCTTTAGTGTGTAAAAAGGTTGAAGGACTGTTGCATTTATTTCCCCTGCCTTAAATAGGCTTCTTATATGGGAAGTATGTGTTTCACTGGCATTTTTAAAAACTATACCTCCAAAATCATGCGGTGCCGACGAACACAAACTTAGAGCTATTTCAGCAAGTTTAGCACTGTCCATGTTAACTTCTGGCATTTTTATCCTATAATTTTTTGAACAGATCTCTCGACCCTTGTTCCTGAGCCTGCGTCATCAAGCGGGTCTCTTCTTAGTCTATGACTTAGCGCCATTGGGGCAATTTGTTTTATATGTCCGAGATCCACACGTTCTTTATCATTAAAAGCCGCTAAAGCTCTTGCCGTTCTAACGAGGGTAAGCTCTCCTCGAAGACCGTCACTACCCAAGTCTATACAAATTTGTGCGCAATGTTCCAGAATTTTGCTGTCCACAGTAATTGAACCTAGGCTTTTTCTGGCTTTTTGGATTTTGTTCCTGAGTTTTCTGTTTTCTTTGTCCCAAGTTGCTGCATAGTCGTCAGGGTTTTTATCGTAGTCATCTCTTCTTTTTATAACTTCAACACGCTCATCGACCGTATCCGGTGTCAAAACCTCAACCGATAACCCAAACCGATCAAGAAGCTGAGGTCTTAGCTCTCCTTCCTCAGGATTTCCTGAGCCGATTAAAATGAACCGAGATGCATGTCGGATTGATAAACCTTCTCGTTCCACAACATTCTCGCCGGATTGTGCTACGTCCAATAATAAATCGACAAGATGGTCTTCTAACAGGTTTACTTCATCAATATAAAGATATCCTCGATTTGCTTTCGCAAGTAGGCCGGTTTGAAACCTCTTTATTCCCTCAACTAAAGCAAATTCTATATCCAGAGCGCCAGTTATACGGTCGGAGCTAATGCCCAGTGGCAAGTCAACTACGGGAGTATTTATTTTTTGTGTTTTTTTTGTCGTTGTATCTACCCAAGAAGGTACGTCTGAATGGCTCTCTGAGTTTATTGGACATCCATTTACTACTTTTATCGGTGGTAACAGATCAGCAAAAGCTCTTATGGCAGTGGATTTTCCAGTGCCTCTGTCTCCAAACACTAGTACGCCGCCAATCTTTGGGTCAATGGCGGTAAGAACCAGCGCTAACTTCATATTATCTTGGCCAACTATTGCCGTAAATGGAAAGGGTGTATTCATCTATATTTTTCCTGATTATTTAGTTTGCCAAGAGCAGGCCAATATCCTTCAATTTTCTTTACGCGAAAACGGGCGTATAGTTCTTCTTTAAACCAATTTCCACTTCTGACTTTATCAATTGCTTCACGATGGGGCCCGCTCACATGAGCAAATTTTTTCATCGAGCCCAAGTTTGGCCAGATTGAAAAAGTTAGTTGCTGGCGTAATGGCACCTCTCCCAACCCAACCTTGAACATAACATCTGTATTATTCCCTATTCGCTGACTAATTGACGGCGATTGCTTCCAAAAATTTATTAGTTTTGTCCAACGAACTGTAGCGCGGGTTAAAATGGCAATTGGCCCCTCTATATCCTTAGAATTAACCAAAAATGGTTCTTTATGAGACCATTTCCCACGAGATGAAACTGCTTCCATGTAAATTGTAGCATGTTCTATGGATTGTGATTTATAGCTTGAAAATACTTTTGAATTATTTGTAAGCTCAAGAGCTTCCTCAGCTGTATCCCACACGCAAAGAATTGCATATACGCCAAAATTGGGGATCGGAGTGAATCCTTGATCCGTTCCTGAACCTAATAGCTTCCAGAAGCGTAAATTATTTAAATTTTTAAGTTTTTGCCTCGCAAGTCCCATCATAGCAAATGCCCAAATTTGGCGCATTACCCCGTCAAAACGATAAAGGCTTATGGTTACCGTCTGTATAATATGCCTCCGATTAACAAAATAGAGCAGGGCTTGCCGGTAGTGAAGCACAAAAGACATCTATTGTAAAATAAAATGGACAGATGTATTGTCAATTTAATATGACACGTTTGGAGCCAAATCTTAAGATACCGCTGGTGTCGCATGCCAAATCGTCCGCCGTTGTAATAGGGGCTGGCCTGGGGGGGTTGTCTGCAGCAATGCGACTGGGTGCTAAAGGCTATTCTGTAACTATAATTGATCGGTTGGATCGCGTTGGTGGCAGGGGTTCATCAGTTACAAAAAATGGATTTAGATTTGATTTAGGTCCGACAATACTTACAGTTCCCCAAGTATTTGAAAAACTTTGGGCGGATTGCGGAAGAGAGTTTACTGCAGATGTTAATTTAGTCCCATTAGATCCTTTTTATGAGATTAGATGGCAGGATGGATCGCGTTTCCAGGTGCGGCAAGATGAAAAAGATATGCTTGCTGAAGTTACTCGTAATTTTCCTCAAGATTTAAAAGGTTACCTTAAATTTCTGGACGATTGTGAAAAGCGATACGTTTTCGGGTTCGAGGGCTTGGGCAGAAAACCCATGAACAGGCTTTGGGATTTAGTGAAGGAACTCCCAGGCTTCGTAAGGTTAAGAGCGGATAGATCTGTATATGCCCACGTATCCGCCCGAGTTAAAGACCCTAAATTCAGGATGGCGTTGTCCTTCCATCCACTATTCATTGGCGGAGACCCAAGAAATGTAACTTCGATGTATATTTTAGTAAGTCATTTGGAGAAGGCTTTTGGTGTTCACTACGTCCAAGGTGGTGTTCAGGCTCTAGCCGATTCTATGGCTAACGTGGTTAAAGAACAGGGGGGTCAGGTATTATTAAATTCAAATGTTGCGAGGATAAGTGTTAATGATCAGAAGTCTGATGGAGTTATATTAGAAAATGGGCTTAAACTAAACGCTGATGTTGTTGTTTCTAATGCGGATCCTGGCTGGACTTATGACAAACTTCTTCCCACTCACAAAAAGAAACGTTGGTCGGGAAACAGATTAAAAAAATCGCGTTGGTCAATGGGGCTTTTTGTTTGGTATTTTGGCACTCGAAATACAAAAGAAAAATGGCAGGACGTTGGGCATCATACAATTATTAATGGACCTCGTTATCGTGGATTATTAAGTGATATTTTTGATAGATGTTATTTAGCTGATGACATGTCAATTTATCTTCACCGCCCCTCAATAACGGATCCCAGTGTTGCGCCTGAGGGCGGCGATTGTTTCTATGCATTGTCTCCAGTCCCGAATCTCAAAACGCTAACTCCAGTCGACTGGTCGAAAGAATTAGAAATCTATAAAAATAAGATGCGCAAAGTGCTAGAAGAGACAATCCCTGGGTTTTCAAGTGAAGTCGTTGCAGAGCACATACTAACTCCTGAGGATTTTGAGAAACGCTACCTTAGTCCGTATGGAGCAGGTTTTTCTCTTGAGCCTCGCATTTTTCAATCGGCCTGGTTCAGGCCACACAATATTAGCGAAGAGATTGAAAACCTCTATCTTGTCGGTGCAGGAACTCACCCGGGCGCAGGCATTCCAAGCGTTGTAACCTCATCCGAAGTTTTAGCGCAGCTTGTCGCAGATCCAGTGTCCGGAGGCTCATAGAATGTCCAATAGCCAAGAAGATTTAGACTATTGCGAAAATGCGATTAAAAATGGCTCTCTCAGTTTTCACGCAGCTTCGCGGTTATTACCGCATGCTGTTCGTAATTCGTGCTTGGCGCTCTATGCTTTCTGTCGTTTAGCTGATGATGAAGTTGATCTAAAGGAGGATAAATCCGCCTCTGTTTATGACTTGGTCGAAAGGTTAGATCAGGTTTATTCTGGCAAGCCTAGAAATCTTCCAATGGATCGAGCTTTTGCACGAATGGTTGAGGAAACGCAGATGCCACGTGCGTTGCCGGAAGCCTTAATTGAAGGTTTGGTTTGGGATGCTATGGAGCGTCGTTATAATACATTCGACGAACTAGTTGCTTATTCGGCTAGGGTGGCTTCGGCAGTTGGCGTGATGATGTGTGTTATTATGCGGCAGCGGGACTCTAATGTTCTGGCACGTGCATGTGATTTAGGTGTTGCGATGCAACTTACCAATATTGCTCGTGATATTGGGGAAGATGCTAGGGAAGGACGTTTATATATCCCTCTAAACTGGATGAAAGAGTTTGGTGTAAACCCAAATTCTTTTTTAAAGGCTCCTGCTCCAACACCCGAAATAAGGGAGTTAGCGCATCGGTTACTATCAAAAGCAGAAATTTTATATCAACGTTCAGAATCTGGAATCGTTTGCCTGCCAAAAGCGGTCAGGCCAGCCATGTTCTCTGCACGTCACATTTACGCAGCAATTGGACAGGAAATTCGAAACAACAAATATGACAGCATCACTCTTCGGGCTAAAACGTCGCGGACAAAAAAGGTGGGATTACTTTTATTATCTTGTGCGCAGGCGGGTGCTAGTTTGATGTTGCCAGGCCCCGCTACTCGTTATGCCCAGCCTCTAGAGCAAACAAAATTTCTTGTTGATGCCGCTGAAGTTAAGAAGCTTGATGGCTCTGATTGGAGTGAACGTTTTATTTCTATACTCGAGCAACTTCGCCAAAGAGACCTTGAGCATTATCGCGCCTAGCCAAGACAGTTTTTTGGGAAGATGAAACAATATGTTCTGGATAGATTTTCTGATTTTTTTATTTGCTTGTATGGCTGCGGGCCTAACAGGATCACTTTTCCCTCCGGGAAAGTGGTACTCAGATTTAAATAAGCCAAGGTGGACGCCACCTAATTGGATTTTTCCTGTTGCTTGGCCAATTCTTTACATACTTATGTCCTATAGTGGGGCAACTTTGGCAAATCTTGAGAATTCAGGCTCTGCATTAGCATTATGGGCGCTCCAAATTGCTATCAATACCTTGTGGACGCCAGTATTTTTTGGATTAAAAAATATAAAAGTCGGTCTAATTATTATACTTTTATTATTAGTTTCTGTGTTGATTTCCACATGCGTCTTCTGGCTATATTCACCATTGGCAGGAGTTCTGTTTTTACCATATTTAGCCTGGGTAGTATTCGCCACGACACTAAATGCTGCTGTATTTAGGCTAAATTAATTCCCTACTTAAATGCCCAACGCCTGCGTCGAGGAACGCGTACAGCGAGCATTGCTAAAATTATAGGACTCCTGAAACGATGAAGATCTAAAGCTTCGAAAACTCCTGTAGTTTTGGCCCCATCTAGAGTTGTTTCAACTGCTGCCCTACTGTAAAATGGTGCATCGAGCATGTTTTTGATCTGCCGAGGTTTAGAAGATTTGTCACACCGAGTACTACGTTTTACAAACCAAAGGCTTCGTTTAAATTTTTTAATAGGAGGTGGATCTGAAATCAACGAGGCTTCGCCATCGCCGTCGAAATTAAATGCGTGGCTTTCTTTTTCTCCATTTGTAAATTCGAGATCGTAAAAGCATTTTGTTCCGCCTGAAACGGGGAACCGACCCCACGTCCAGTAGTTAAAATCTTGCTCAAGTGCGCGAGTTCCAAAATTTGCATCAAAATAGCCATGTCCTGACCATTTCCAGCCTGCCGTATTTAGATCCACCTCAATTTCTGCCGTTGGGGCGAACGGTCTCCAAATATGGGTACCAGTGGATGTCAATGGTAGCTCGACATCAGTGATCGACTTCGGCTTCACAATAATTGTACCCTTAACAGGTGATATTATAGGTAAGCTACTGACTTCATTAACGGATATAATTAAACTTTGTTCTGCCTCATCCCAAATCATTGAGGATGGCCCAACAGTAAGGCTGTGTTTTGATTGCTGCAAAGCTGAACTTCCACGGTCAGTCATAGTAAACCGACCTCCAGGGCCGTAAGTGGCGACATTTATACAAACGTTGTTCTGTGGAACTTTTCTTCCTGACCACTTATACCATGGCGAAAATACTGAACCGATGAACGCTATAATTGAAATAGCTTTTCCACTTAATGGGTCGATTCCGTCAATGTACCACCATGCGTAGCCATTGGAGGGAACGTCGATATTGAAGTTTGGTCCTTTGTCATCTCCTCGACTGCCAGCTGGGCGCAAAGTGTTGCCATTGGAACTCCTGCCCCGGGGTGTACTCCCCCTCCCACCAGAAATAGGTTTTGAAGAGACGTCGCGCATTTCGGGCGCTTCAAAGTTGCCAGCAGGCTGTGAGGGCTCCGACCGTAGAGTGACCCGTCCGATGCTGGAAAAAGTCTCTCGAAGTCCTGAGGTGTTGTTAGGTTCTCTCTTTTCAGTTTTGATTGAAAGTTCAGGCCAAACATTTCCAGCCGCTTGAATGTTATTTCTTTGCATTTTTCATAATCCTCTGGAGTAGACTTTCTCTTTGAGACTGGTGGAGCGTTTAAAATTATCTCAAAGCGCTCTGTAGTGGGGTATGGTGCATTTTTACCACGATCCTGAGCACAAATATAAATGGATGGATCAACCGGCATTTTGCCCTTTTTTATGTCGTAAAACTCTGAATTTGTTACATCAGAAAAAAAGACGTTGTGATGGACTAGATCTGGGCCAGAAACCTTTGCATCAAAGCCCCAAACGTATGCTGATAAGCTTCTTTCGCAATCAGCTTCCTTGGAAGCAGCTTTTTTCACTTTTTGGCCAAGTCTTCCTAATGCTAATGCTCTTGGGTCCCCATTAAAGATAAACTTGTCAGCCTCATGGCTTATATTTAAGTTGTCTGTGACGGAAACTATTCTGTCGTGCTTAATATTTAAATTTTTTACCTCGGTGTTGTAATGAAACGACGCGCCACGATCTGCGGCCAGCCTCTCGAGCACTCGTGCAAGTTTTTTCATTCCGCCTTTAACAGACCAAACCCCACGTGCTTCAGCTTGCCAGATTAATGATAGAAGAGCTGGGGACTCTAACGGTGAGCCTCCAACATAAGTAGCGTATCGACCAAATAGTTGCTGCAGTCGAGTATCTCGAAATTTATAATTAAGTAAGCTACTTAGCGTCCTCAGTGGATGCATTTTAAAGAGAATTTTTGGGTTATTTAGAACGGCACGATTCATGTCTAACATTGATGGGTTTGGATTCTGCATCACTGGGATGTCAAAACATGAAAATAAATCTCTCGTATCGTAAAAGTACTTCTCAAATTCTTTTGCGGAATCGGATCCACTGAAATTGAGTATTGCATCTCGTGATGATTCAAAGTCGTCATAGAGGTCTAAAGTTTCCCCGTCTGGCCACCAGTGTCGGGCTATAATTTTTTGTCTTACCAGCTCAATATGGTCAAAAATATCTTCGCCAACTGACCTAAAAAGGTTTTGAAAAACTGGCAAAAGTGTAAGAACTGTAGGCCCTATATCAATCTCTCCAGTTTGCCCTGTTATTGTTCTGAGCTTGCCGCCTCCGGTTTCTGCTGTTTCAAAAACCTTTACATTATAGCCCATATGAGACAGGCGCAGCGATGCTGCAAGGCCACCAATACCAGCTCCTACAATAATAACTCTTTCTTTATTAGCTATGGGTAACTGATGGAGGGTCATAATTGAATTGTTGACTCGAATAAATAATATGTCCAGTATAATTTACACATATGTAAATAATAATTGTCACTACTGGAGGATTGCTGTGCTGGATAAGAGAATTGAGGCCGCCGTCAGGCGCGGTGTTGGGGTTTTTGATGAAAAACTTTCTATACCGCAGAAACTTGATGGTGCAATTCAATACTCGGTGTTTCCTGGTGGGGCCAGAATACGGCCGACGATATTGCTTTCCGTAGCAGTAGCCTGTGGTGATGACAATCCCAGCTTAGCTGATGCGTCTGCAGCAGCTTTAGAAATGATACATTGCGCAAGTTTAGTTCATGATGATTTGCCTTGCTTTGACAACGCGGAAACTAGGCGTGGGAAGCCCTCTGTTCATAATAAATACGGCGAGTCTACTGCTGTGCTGGTGGGTGATAGTTTGATTGCTAATGCGTTCGGCGTAATAGCAAAAGCGTCAAATAGCGACGCTATAAGGGCAGCAAAACTGATAGAATTGCTATCAAAGTACACTGGATTTCCAAAAGGTATTTGCGCTGGTCAGGCATGGGAGGCTGAAAAGAGTGTAGACTTGTCGGCGTATCATCAGACAAAAACAGGTGCATTATTTATAGCGGCGACCCAGATGGGGGCGGCAAGTGCTGGCCATGATCCTGAGCCTTGGTTCGAGTTAGGAGCTCGCATAGGGGAGGCATTTCAGGTTGCTGATGATTTATTGGATGTTCTTTGCTCTGAAGACGAAACTGGCAAGCCATCTGGCCAAGATGTAACGAACCAACGGCCTAATGCTGTCAGCGAATATGGTATTAATGGTGCTAAGCAGAAACTAAGAGATATACTCGGCGGGGCAATTGCGTCTATTCCTTCCTGCCCCGGTGAGGCAAGGCTTGCAGAGATAGTAAAGTTACAATCGAACCGCCTCTTGCCCAAGGAACATATGAAGCCAGTGGCGTGAGTTTATGGTAGTGGATAGTCCAGAAAGTGGTTTCGTTAAGCATCCAAAGTCCTATTTTTGGATGCGGGCTAAAAATAACTTATTCCAAAGTCGGAAATTTCATAAAATTATTGCTAAGTTACCAATTCTTTCGGGCATAGCAAAGCGTGAAGGTGAAGATATCTTTAAGCTTATGGCCGGCTTTGTTGCGACACAAATCCTTTATGTGTGGGTTCAAACAGGAGCGCTGCAAAAATTAGCGAGCAAACCATATTCTGCTGCGATGTTATCTTCAGTTTGGGGCTTTGACTTAGAGCGTTCAGAAATTTTATGCCGCGCCGGCGAGGCTATTGGGCTGGTAATCGAGAGGAAGGGTTCCTATCGCTTAACGCGAAAGGGGGCGGTACTTATAGGCCTGCCAGGAGTTACCTCGCTGATAGAACATCACAAAATTCTTTACCGAGATTTGCTTAATCCAGTGGATTTCTTCAAAGGGGGTGAGGAAACACAGCTTTCAAAATTTTGGCCTTATGTGTTTGGTGGTGGAATGGACCTTAAGTCCTCTGAGGTGGAGAAGTATAGTGATTTAATGAGTGAATCTCAGCATTTGGTTGCCGCTGATACTTTGGCAGCAGTAAATATACCGTCGGTGTGCCGCTTTTTGGACGTTGGTGGTGGAAAGGGCACCTTTGTCAGCGAGTTAAAAAAAATCTATCCTAAGGTGGATGCTGCTGTTTTTGATTTGCCTGGCTCTCATAAGGAGACCTCAGGGCATCGCTGTATCATTGGATCTTTCAAGGAAGATGAGCTGCCAGCCGGATACGATATAATTTCACTCGTTCGTATACTGTATGATCATCGTGATGAAACAATTAAGGATTTACTGGGTAAAGCCTACAGTGCGCTCGGTAATGGCGGCCGTTTAATAGTTTCGGAGCCAATGCTTGGCGCTGACCGGCCAACGTTGTGGGGCGATGTATATTTCGCGATGTATACACTCGCGATGAGCACAGGCAAAACTCGATCGCCCGACCAAGTGTATCGGTTTATAAAGGATGCCGGCTTTTCTGATGTCAAGATTCACAAATCTGCACGGCCCTTCATTACAACCGTAATAGAGGCTCGGAAAACTTAAATTATAAAAAATGTCAAAACAAATTGACACTTGAAATTGTCAGGTTAAAGTGACACTAGGTTGCGACTCTTTAACGCAGCTCAATGTTAAGGATTAAAGGATGGAGACATCGGCAGTTCTGTTGGAGGGTGCTAAGCAACTTTCAATCCAGTCGGTTGGCTTGAAGGAGCCGGCTGACGGCGATGTTGTTGTTCAAGTAAGTCATTCTGGAATTTCAACCGGTACTGAAAGTTTGTTATGGTCTGGTACCATGCCGCCATTTCCGGGTATGGGCTATCCTTTAGTGCCTGGTTATGAAGCCGTGGGTGAGGTTATTCATGCCGAAAAAGGGGCAGCGCTTTCACCTGGTGATTATGTATTTGTGCCTGGCTCTAATGGATTTACGGACGCATTGGGACTTTTTGGTGGGTCAGCAAGACTTTTGGTAACTCCTTGTGATAGAACAATTAAAATTGACCAAAATTTGGGTGAGCAGGGCGCTCTCTTTGCGTTGGCAGCAACGGCACGCCACGCGATTGCTGGAATGGAAGTTAGGTTACCAGATCTTATTATAGGCCATGGAGTCCTCGGACGGATGTTGGCACGGCTTACGCTTGCTGCAGGTGGCGAGCCTCCCACAGTTTGGGAGATAGACGCAGCTCGCAGAGATGGTGCTGTTGGTTACGAGGTTGTGCATCCGGATACAGACAATCGAAATAATTATCGCGCTATTTTTGACGCGTCGGGGCGTTCTGATCTTTTAGATCAATGGATCCAGAGAGGTCAAAAAGGTGCGGAAATAGTGCTCGCGGGATTCTATAGCGAAAGAATCAATTTTGCTTTTCCTCCAGCTTTTATGAAGGAAATCAAAATAAGAATAGCGGCTGAATGGTCTCAATCAGATCTTATTGCAGTTCGTGCCTTGGTAGAGAGCGGGGCGCTTTCTTTAGACGGATTGATTACCCACAGGTCGTCAGCTGAAGAGGCCGATTTGGCCTACAGAACGGCATTCGAAACAGCTGATTGCAGCAAAATGATGCTAGATTGGAGCAATATAAAATGAAAGATGATGTCCCAAACTTGAAGGACTATTCTCAAAGGCTCAGAGATGAGGCGAGTATGGATCTTGCGGATATACAATCTGACGGTGAGGCTAACGAGCCCACAAAGCATACCCAGATCATAGCAATTTATGGCAAGGGTGGTATTGGAAAGTCTTTCACACTAGCAAATCTTTCTCACATGATGGCGGAAATGGGGAAGAGAGTACTTCTCATAGGATGTGACCCCAAATCTGACACAACAAGTTTGTTGTTTGGTGGTAAAGCTTGTCCTACAATTATTGAGACTTCCACCAAGAAGAAGCTGGCCGGTGAAGAAGTAAAAATTGGTGATGTATGCTTCAAGCGTGGTGGTGTGTTTGCCATGGAGCTTGGTGGTCCTGAAGTTGGAAGAGGTTGCGGTGGAAGAGGCATAATTCATGGTTTTGAACTACTTGAGAAGTTAGGTTTTCATGATTGGGATTTTGACTATGTTCTCCTAGACTTTTTGGGCGATGTAGTTTGTGGAGGTTTTGGACTTCCTATTGCCCGAGATATGGCTCAGAAAGTAATTCTTGTCGGTTCCAATGACTTACAGTCTCTTTATGTTGCAAATAATGTATGCTCCGCCGTTGAGTATTTCCGTAAGCTTGGGGGTAATGTTGGTGTCGCCGGTCTTGTTATTAACAAAGATGATGGGACTGGAGAGGCTGCTGCATTTGCTAAAGCTGCAGACATACCAGTATTAGCTTCGATACCTCAAGATGATGATCTGAGAAAAAAATCTGCAAATTACCAAATTGTTGGAACCGCCAGTGGGCAGTGGGGAGATTTATTTACGCAGCTTGCAGAAGCTGTCGCAGGTGCACCGCCAGTTAGGCCAAAACCGCTAGATCAGGACGGTTTGCTTAATCTTTTTGATAGCAAAGATACTGGTGGTGATTTTGTCTTGGTGCCAGCGACTGATGTGGATATGCGGGGCAAAAATGCCAAACCGAAAAAGTCTCTAGAGGTTATGTACGACGAGGCATGAAGTGAGCAAAGAAGTAACATACGACACCGCTGCTGATGCTGAAGTGATAAAAGGGCATCCTGCAGAGAATGCCGGAGAAGGGTTGCCTCAATCCGATTTTACAGCTGATCAATCCCTGGGTTGCCACTCTGGAAACACTATGGCTGAAGCCGCTGCTAACAATCAGAATAGTGAAATTTTAGAGAAATATGCGGAAGACTACCCTTTAGGTCCGCACGATAAGCCGCAATCGATGTGTCCTGCATTTGGTTCATTAAGGGTTGGCTTGCGAATGCGTCGTGTCGCTACTGTTCTATCGGGCTCTGCTTGCTGCGTTTACGGGTTAAGCTTTGTTAGCCACTTCTACGGTGCTAGACGGTCAGTAGGTTACGTTCCATTTAACTCTGAGACATTGGTAACAGGTAAACTTTTTGAAGATATACGTGACGCAGTTCATGAACTTGCAGACCCAGATCATTACGATGCAGTTGTTGTAACAAACCTGTGTGTTCCTACTGCTAGTGGCGTCCCTCTCAGACTACTTCCAAATGAAATAAATGGTGTCCGAATTATAGGTATTGATGTTCCGGGCTTTGGGGTTCCCACTCATGCCGAAGCTAAAGATATACTTGCGGGCGCCATGTTAAATTTTGCTCGACAAGAAGTAGAGGCTGGGCCAGTTCAAGCTCCTGTCGGGGGTAAAAATGATAGGCCCAGTATTGCTATATTGGGGGAAATGTTTCCGGCAGACCCAATGGTTTTGGGAGCAATGATTGAGCCGCTAGGTTTGGCGACAGGTCCTGTTTTGCCTGCTAGAGAGTGGCGTGAGTTGTATGCAGCTCTGGATTGTCAAGTTGTTGCGGCAATCCATCCATTTTATACAGCAACGCTGAGAGAATTTGATGCTGCTGGTCGTCAAGCGGTTGGAAGTGCTCCAGTAGGGTATGATGGAACTGCGAATTGGCTTTCTAGCATAGGAGAAGCATTTGGAGTGCCCTCTAAGCAAGTGGCTAAAGCGCAAAACATGTTTCTTCCATCAATAAGAGAAGCACTAAAAAATAATCCAATAAACGGAAAAATCACGCTCTCTGGGTACGAGGGAAGTGAGCTTTTAGTTGCTAGATTGCTTATTGATAGTGGAGCAGAGGTTCCATATGTTGGAACAGCTTGTCCCAAAACAGAAATGTCGGCATCTGACGCTGCGTGGCTTAATGAAAAAGGAACAGTAGTTAAGTTCCGGGCTTCATTGGAGGATGATCTGGCGGCAATTGATGCGTTTGATCCTGATCTAGCTATAGGTACTACTCCAGTCGTTCAACATGCTAAAGAGCAAGGTCGGCCTGGTTTGTATTTCACAAACTTAGTATCCGCGCGACCTTTAATGGGTGCGGCCGGTGCGGGAAGCTTGGCACAAGTTATCAACGCTGCAATATCAAATCGTGAAAGAATGGCCGATTTAAAAGGCTTTTTTGAAGGTGTTGGCTCTGACGATACCGCGGGTGTTTGGGAAGGTAGTCCAAATCTTCGCCCAGACTTTCGAGCACAGCATCAGAAAAAATTAGATAAGGCTGCTCGTGCTGCCAAAGCGCAGGAGATGATCTGATGTTAATCCAGGATCATGATCGTGCCGGTGGATATTGGGGGGCTGTATATGCCTTTTGCGCTGTAAAGGGTCTTCAGGTAGTAATTGATGGTCCGGTTGGTTGTGAAAATCTGCCAGTAACATCTGTACTTCATTACACTGACGGGTTGCCACCTCATGAGCTGCCTATTGTCGTAACTGGCCTCGGTGAGGAAGAATTGGGAAGGGACGGTACAGAGGGGGCCATGAAAAGGGCTTGGGGTGCTTTAGATCCTGCGTTGCCCGCCGTTGTGGTCACCGGTTCAATAGCTGAAATGATTGGTGGAGGTGTTACCCCGCAAGGAACTTCGATACAGAGGTTCCTACCGCGAACTATTGATGAAGATCAATGGGAGTCAGCTGACCGTGCAATGACTTGGATTTTTACTGAGTTCGGTATGACTAAAGGCAGAATGCCACCGGAAAAGAAGCGTGAAGAAAACTCTAAACCGCGGGTAAATATTTTGGGGCCAATGTACGGCACGTTCAACATGCCAAGTGACTTGCAAGAAATTCGGCGTCTGGTGGAAGGAATAGGCGCTGAAGTGAATATGGTTATGCCCTTAGGAGCCCATCTGGCTGAAATGCGAAATCTTGTAAACGCTGATGTTAATATCTGTATGTACCGCGAATTCGGACGAGGCTTAAGTGAAGTGCTTGGTAAGCCATATTTACAGGCGCCAATTGGAGTTGATAGCACTACGAAATTCCTTAGATCCTTAGGGGGGCTTCTGGAATTAGATCCTGAACCGTTCATTGAAAAAGAGAAGCACTCTACCATAAAGCCCGTATGGGACCTATGGCGTTCTGTAACACAGGATTTTTTTGGTACAGCCGAATTTGGAATTGTGGCAAATGAAACGTACGCCCGAGGCCTCAGGAACTACTTGGAAAATGACCTTGGATTTCCTTGTGTATTTTCAGTTGCTAGGGTTGCTGGTAAAAAGACAAACAATCAAGAGGTTAGGTCATTAATTGAACAAAAAAGACCATTGATTGTTTTTGGCTCAATTAATGAAAAAATGTATTTGGCAGAGTTAAAAAATGGGCATGGACCCCAACCTGCCTTCATACCTGCCTCTTTTCCCGGTGCTGCAATTAGACGGTCTACTGGCACGCCGATGATGGGATATGCTGGTGCAACCTATGTACTTCAAGAGCTATGTAATGGTTTATTTGATGCATTATTCCACATTTTACCCCTTGCCAGTGATATGGACGCGGCTGAAGCTACTCCGACAAATCTGAAACGAGATTTGCCTTGGGATGCTCAGGCTCAGGCAGAATTAGACCGTATAGTGTCAACACATCCGATTTTAACAAGAATTTCGGCAGCGAAAAGACTGCGAGATGCAGTCGAAATAGCGACCCTCAATGCTGGTCACGACCATGTGACTGTAGAAACAGTAATAGCTCTTGATGGATCAAGTGCTAAGCAAAAGAAAGGAGCTTAGAACATTGACAGATGTTTCTTCATCCACTCGAAAGTTTAGAGCGAAGCCACGCCGCTCTGTCGAGTTTACGATTTATTTTAGTATAATTTTTATGCTCGCAATCCCATTTGCTACAGCAAGTTGGATTGCAGAGGTGTTCCGAAAAAAATCTATATTTGTAGATGGCCCACTAGCTCGGTCAAGAGCTGAGGCTGATCGGATCACACCAGTAATTTTCTCGGCCTAATGTTTGAGGTTGAGGATCAATATCTGCTCTGCCGTATCGGTGGAACAGGACCCCGAAGGAGGCATCAGCCTCTAGAGGGACCCGGCCGCAGGGGTGCTGTGGCGTCAGCAAATTATTTCCGGAGGAAATGTCATGGCTGATAAAAACGACTTGTCATTTACAGGTCTAACCGACGAACAGGCGCAGGAGTTGCATTCTGTTTATTTGAGCGGGATGTGGTTATTCGTAACTGCATGCATTATTGCTCATATAGCAACTTACATCTACCGCCCTTGGTTCGCATTCTAGGGAGGATTGATTTATGGCTAAATTCTATAAAATCTGGCTCGTTTTCGATCCACGCCG
>NTKT01000008.1 GCA_002457055.1 Rhodobacteraceae bacterium MED-G08 | reverse complement strand
CCAAACTTTTCCCTAAGAAACGGAGTAGCAAAACTAAAGGCTGTCTCAAAATCATTGAGTTTAAATGCAGCTATTTGGTCTTCAATAGTCCTCTTTATTGCGTCATTGCCGCTTGCGCTAACCTGAGCAGCAAAGATTGTAAAAATCGCAAATGTAACAACTTTCCACATATTATATCCTCCACACCAGTAGATAGAGCGGAATTAATCAATAGCAATTATTACAAAAATTTACCTTCTAGTGCAGAGTCGATTAAGGCGATTGTCTCTTCAATCCCGTATAAGGCTATAAAACCACCAAATCTAGGACCTTGGGATGCGCCTAACAATATTTCATAAAGTGCTTGGAACCATTTACGCAGCGGGTCAAAACGTTCTCGACCACAAGAAAATACAACACTCTGGAGAGACTCCGCGTCTAGATCACCATTATAATTAGCCAATTTGTCCCGTAAATCTAATATAGCTTCTCGCTCAACTTCACTAGCTTCTCTGTAGATCTTATTTGGTTTAACGAAATCATTGTAAAACGCGACAGCAAAACCGACGGCCTGATCTAAGTCGGGATGTGTTTCTGGAGTAGCCTCAGATTGATAGCGTTTTATAAAACCCCATAGAGTTTCTTTTTCTTCTGCTCCAGCAACTGAAGCAAGATTTAATAACATAGAAAACGGAATAGCCATATGAGATTTAGGCACGCTATTACCATGAATATGCCAAACAGGATTATTTAATTTTCCCGAAAAATCTTGATTTGAATAAGCTCTTAATTGCTGATGATATTCGTCAACCATCTTTGGAATTATATCAAAATGAAGGCGTTTCGCAGTTTTTGGTTTTTGGTACATGAAATAAGATAAGGATTCACTGCTAGCATATTTCAGCCAGTCCTCAATAGACACACCATTCCCACTTGTTTTTGAAATTTTTTGCCCATTTTCATCAAGAAACAGTTCATAAGTGAAGTGCTCGGGCGGACGGTGTCCTAGTATTCGACAAATTTTATCATAAATTGGGGTGTTCGTAGAGTGATCTTTGCCATACATTTCAAAATCTATACCTAAGGCTGCCCAACGAGCACCAAAATCTGGTTTCCATTGTAATTTCACATTTCCACCAGTCACAGGCAGGGTCCAATCCTTTCCATTTTCATCAGAAAAAGTGACAGTACTATTGTCTGAATTTACTTCTTTCATCGGTACGTATAGAACTCTTCCAGTCTCGGGGTGGATAGGTAAGAAAATCGAGTAAGTCTCCCTCCGCTCATCCCGAAGTGACTTCAACATCACAGACATTATCTCATCATAGTTTTCCACTGCTTTAATCAGAATTTTATTAAATTTACCTGATCGGTAGAATTCTGTTGCACTTATAAAATCATACTGAAAATCAAAGGTATTCAGAAATTTTTTCAAAAGCTCATTATTATGCTGCCCAAAACTTTCATATTTCTCAAAAGGATCAGGAACGGAGGTCAACGGCCTTTGAAGGTTTTCTTCTAACATTTTCTGGTTAGGGACATTTTGTGGCACTTTTCTCATACCATCTAGATCATCCGAAAAACAGATTAATTTACAGGGGATATCACTAATCTCACGAAAAGCTCGCATGACCATAGACGTTCTAGCTACCTCACCAAAGGTTCCAATATGAGGTAAGCCAGATGGCCCATAACCTGTTTCGAATAGGACATGACCCTTCTCTGGAGGAGCATTTTGATAGCGCTTCAATACTCGGCGGGCCTCCTCAAATGGCCATGATTTAGAAGTCAAACCAGCCTCACGCATTTCAGACATCATAATTCTCCATATTCACTGAATAAATATCGTGCAGTAGTAAGCTTCCTATTGATACATTCAGGAATGGTCAATATTCTGGGAAAAGCATTGTTTAAGAAAGCAAAAAAATGACACGCAAAATCTCACATGCGATGACAGCTCAAGATTGTTTGGTTGCACTCATGGTCGCAATATCTGTATCAGACGAAACAATTAGAACCTCTGAGCTAGTAAAAATTCAATCAGCGGTAAATAACCTGCCAATCTTCGCAGAATATGACATTGATAGGTTAAATACCGTTTCACAGATAGTTTTTGATTTATTCGAACAAGAAGAAGGTCTTGATGCCCTATTCGGCCTAGTTAAAGAAAATTTACCTGCAGAACTGAATGAAACAGCTTATGCCTTGTGCTGTGACGTTGCCGCTGCTGATGGCTTAATACTTGAGACTGAATTACGTTTGTTAGAGGAAATACGTTACGAATTTAAGATCGACAGGTTACACGCCGCCGCAATTGAAACGGGCTCTAGGGCTAGGCATAAAACTATTCCTTCATGACGCTCTAATTTGTGACGATGATACATTTAGTAAGGGAAGGTTTTTATAGCACCAATATGGTGCTTTCAAATTTCCGAGGTCACGAGATTGATTAGCTCTCAATCTATAAGATGAAAATGCCTTTGCCAATTTGGATTTTAAAGGCGCCAAGGTATGATCTGGTCTTGCAAGAATTCCAATCGGAACACGGTATACAATTTCTTTCCAATTCATCCACTTATCAAATTGTATCATATTGTCTGCTCCCATCAGCCAAACAAATCTAACATTTGGACATCTTATCTGAATTAACTTTAAGGTCTGAGAGGTGTATACTGTATTTAATTCATTCTCAATTTTAGTAACAAAGATTTTAGGATGCTCAACCAATAGATTAGCAACACGTAATCTCTCATCTACAGGACTTGGATCATTTCTCTTTAAGGGGTTTGAGGGTGTAAGCAACCACCACACTTGATCTAAATCAAAGTATTTCAGCGCGTGCTTACTAATGTGTACGTGAGCTTCATGAGCTGGATCAAAAGAGCCCCCTAGAAGGCCAATCTTCTGTCGTCTAGAAGCTAAAGGAATTTCCATAAATTCCATAAGCCAGAATTATTTTCAAAAAGCAAGAGCGTCAATTTCTTCATTATACTATTTATTTCTGCTGAGTATTGCCCCTAAAGTATCATCAGGTTATCACTCTACTAGTTTTAAAGTTTCGGAGTTTCAGATGGCTTCATATCAATACGTATATCACATGCAGGGCGTTTCAAAAACATACCCTGGAGGGAAGAAATGTTTTGAAAATATTCATTTATCTTTTCTACCAGGTGTAAAAATTGGGGTTGTAGGCGTTAACGGTGCTGGTAAGTCAACATTAATGAAAATAATGGCTGGTATTGATAAAGAATTTCAAGGAGAGGCTTGGTCCGCTGAAGGTGCTAAAGTCGGATACTTGCCACAAGAACCTGAATTAAATGAAGCACTCACTGTTCGTGAGAATGTAATGCTCGGTGTCGCTTCTAAAAAGGCCATTCTCGATAGATATAACGAATTAGCCATGAATTATTCAGACGACACAGCAGATGAAATGGCAGAATTACAAGATAAAATTGATGCTGACAATTTGTGGGATTTAGATAGTCAAATTGATGTATCTTTGGAAGCCTTGAGGTGTCCTTCAGATGATGCTGATGTAGGGAGCCTATCAGGCGGCGAACGCCGTCGTGTAGCACTCTGCAAGTTGCTGTTGGAGGCTCCGGAAATGTTATTACTTGACGAACCTACCAACCATTTAGATGCTGAAACAATAGCTTGGTTGCAAAAGCATCTGATCGATTACAACGGTACAATTCTGATTGTAACCCATGACCGATATTTTCTGGATGATATTACGGGGTGGATTTTGGAATTAGACCGAGGACAAGGAATACCTTACGAGGGCAACTATTCTAGTTGGTTGGAACAAAAAGCAAAAAGGCTGGCACAAGAAGCGAGAGAAGATAAGAGTCGGCAGAAAACCTTAGAACGTGAACTTGAGTGGATGCGGCAAGGTCAAAAAGCTCGCCAGGCAAAACAAAAAGCGCGGGTTAGTGCTTATAATGACTTAGCAGGCCAATCTGAGAGGGAAAAAATAACAAAAGCTCAAATTGTAATTCCTAATGGACCTAGATTAGGATCAAAGGTGATCGAAGTAAGTAATTTAAATAAAGCTATGGGCGATAAGTTGCTCATTGAAAATCTAAGCTTTTCTTTACCTCCAGGAGGAATCGTAGGCGTAATTGGTCCAAACGGCGCAGGAAAATCGACCTTATTTAAAATGCTCACAAAAGAACTAGCAGCTGACACAGGTGATATTTCTATGGGGGAAACAGTTCAATTATCGTATGTTGATCAATCCCGGGATGATCTACAGGATAACGAAACTGTTTGGGAGGCCATTTCTGGCGGCGCAGAAATAATTGAATTAGGCGATGCTCAAGTCAACTCAAGAGCATACTGTTCATCATTCAATTTTAAAGGTGGTGATCAGCAAAAGAAGTTATCACTTTTATCTGGGGGTGAGCGTAATAGGGTTCATATGGCAAGACTGCTTAAGGAAGGTGGCAATGTATTGCTTTTGGATGAGCCAACAAACGATCTGGACGTAGAAACATTAAGAGCTTTAGAAGACGCACTGGTAGATTTTGCCGGCTGCGCAGTCGTAATTTCTCATGATAGGTTTTTCTTGGACAGAATTTGCACCCACATTTTATCGTTCGAAGGGGATGCACATGTCGAGTGGTTTGAAGGAAATTTTGAAGATTATGAAGAAGATAAAAAACGTCGCTTAGGACCAGATGCGTTGGAACCGAAACGGATCAAACATAAAAAATTCTCGCGATAAAAATCAATTCTACTTTCATATAAATGTCTAAATCTCTTGAACATCTAAGACACCATCCAAACTTTTGATTGCTCCCCTGATTTGCGGGCTTGTATCGCAGTTAACTCCAGTATCCAATTCAACTTCCCCTGGCAGTCCAGAATCAACTAAGCATAAATGGATCGGGCCCTTGGATACAATTTTTTTATTCTCTGAGGCCTGATGTAATACTGATAATATAGATGGAAATACTTTCTTATCTTCCACAAAAATTTTGATTCCATGCGATGTATCAGTAGAAATAGCTTCATCAATATTTGCAATTGATCTACATAACAGTTTTAACTGTTCGCCTTCGAAAGATGCTTCGGCCGTTAAAATGATCCTAGCCCCGCTTTCGAGGTTATTTCTGGATTTCTCTAAGACCTCAGAAAATAAAGTAACTTCGAAATTCCCGGTAAAATCACTTAACTGAACAAAAGCAAACCTGTTACCCCGGGCCGATTTTCTTTCTTGCCGGCCAACTACCACACCAGCAATTTTTACCAAGCAAGGGCCTGATAGTGCTTTTTCTTCAACCTCTTCAATTGTAAGAATCTGATTTACTTTAAAAGCAGATTTATAGTCGTCGAGTGGATGCCCCGTAACATAAAACCCAATAGCTGAAAATTCACGTGACAAACGCTCAGCAGGCAACCAGTCAGAAACCGAGGGTAATACGGGTTCAGGCAGATCATCGCCTCCATCACCAAAAAGCGATACTTGCTTTGATATCTTCTGATCATGAATAGCCGCAGAATACGCTACTAATGCGTCTAGGCTCTTAAATACCCGATGTCTATTATTATCCAGAACATCAAAAGCTCCCGCTTGAACAAGCACTTCGAGAGGACGCTTACCAATTTTTCGCAAATCTAATCGTCTGGCAAAGTCAAATAAATTTACAAAAACTTTATTATTTCTGACGTTTACGAGTGCACCCATTGCTTCCAGGCCAACATTTTTTAATCCTGCCAATCCATAAACTAAAGAGTTTTCTGATACCGAAAACTTTGGTTGAGACCGATTCACACAGGGAGAAATAAAAGGTAATTTCATACCTTTTCTGACATCATCGACATACTGTGAAAGCTTATCTGTCAAATGCAGATCACAGTTCATAGCACCTGCCATGAACTCAAGAGGATGATTTGCTTTCAACCAAGCTGTTTGATAACTTACTACAGCATAAGCCGCTGCATGCGATTTATTGAAGCCGTAGTTGGCAAATTTTTCTAATAAATCGAATATCTCTGAGGCTTTCTTTTCAGATATTCCATTATTTTTAGCACCTGCTTCAAATTTTGGCCGTTCAGCATCCATTGCCGCCTTTATCTTTTTGCCCATCGCACGCCTTAGTAAGTCCGCCTCACCAAGTGAATAACCAGCCATGATTTGCGCTATTTGCATGACTTGCTCTTGATAAACAACTATGCCTTGAGTCTCTTCAAGAATATGATCAATCATGGGATGTATCGATACGCGATCTTTTACACCATTCTTTACATCACAATAGGTAGCTATATTTTCCATTGGTCCAGGTCGATATAAAGCAACCAGTGCCACGATATCTTCTATAGAAGTAGGTTTCATTCTCTTGAGAGCATCCATCATACCGGAACTCTCCACTTGGAAAACAGCAACAGTTTTAGCGGATGCGTATAAATCGTATGTCGATTTATCATCTAGAGGTATGGTATTAATTTGATTTTCAACATTCTTTATAGGTTGAAATAATTGACGACCATCTGCTGATTGATGCAGCGAACGTCCTGAAGCAATTATTAGGTCTATTGCGTTTTGAATGGCTGTGAGCGTTTTCAAACCTAAAAAATCAAATTTAACAAGCCCTGCTTGTTCTACCCATTTCATATTAAACTGGGTTGCAGGCATATTAGACCGCGAATCTTTATAAACAGGCACAAGATCGTCTAATGGGCGGTCACTAATAACTATGCCAGCTGCATGAGTAGCAGCATTTCGCAAAAGACCTTCAACTTTTTGACCATAATTGAGCAATCGATCAACAACCTCCTCTCTTTCTGCTTCCTCTTTTAAGCGAGGTTCTTCAGCAAGAGCTTGCTCAATACTTAAAGGTTTGACTCCTTCTATAGGGATAAGTTTTGCTAAGCGATCAACTTGTCGGTATGGCATTTGCAAGACGCGGCCCATGTCACGAATGGCTGCCTTAGACAACAAGGCGCCAAATGTTATAATCTGACCAACTTTATCGTGCCCATATTTTTGTTGAACGTATTGGATGACTTCTTCCCGCCTATCCATACAAAAATCTATATCAAAATCTGGCATCGATACGCGATCTGGATTTAAGAATCTTTCGAAAAGAAGATTATATCTTAGAGGATCGAGATCAGTTATTGTGAGTGCGTAAGCAACGAGTGACCCTGCTCCAGAGCCACGACCCGGTCCAACTGGTATGTCCTTTTCTTTTGCCCATTTTATAAAATCCGCGACAATCAAAAAGTAACCAGGGAAACCCATCTGCTCAATGATTTTGAGTTCAAAATCTAATCTTTCTTCATACTCAGAAACTGGCGCAGCATGCGAAATAATTGCTAATCGATTTTTCAAACCGTCTTTGGCCTGTCTGTTTAGCTCAGTTATCTCGTCACTCGCGAACAATGGAAGGATTGGGTCGCGGCAAGTGGCCATAAAAGCACAACGCTGTGCTACTTCTACTGTACTTTCTAAAGCTTCCGGCAGGTCAGCAAATAAAGCTGCCATTTCTTCCTGTGTTTTAAAATAATGTTGGTTAGTTACAGTTCGGCGAGGCTCCTGCTGATCAACGTAAGCACCGTCAGCGATACATAAAAGAGCATCGTGGGCTTCATACATTTCTATATTATCAAAATATACATCATTTGTTGCAATCAATGGGATACTTAAATCATATGCCATTTCGATAAAAACAGGCTCTGTATCATTCTCTTCTTTGGGCAATCCAGCTCCTTGCGGGTGCCTTTGTAATTCAAGATACAGGCGATCAGAAAAAATATTTTGAAATTTTAAAAGTAAATCTCTCGCGGCTTTATCTTGAGCCGCCAGGATCAGTTGGCCTAGGGGGCCTCTAGAACCCCCGGTGAGACATATCAAACCGTCAGCATATCTCTCCAATTTTTCGATGGAGATTTCTACCTTTTCATCATCATTTTGAACATACATTTCGGAACTTAGTTTCATAAGATTTTTGTAACCAAGTTCATCTTGTGCAAGTAGCACAATTGGGGCAGTCGTTCGAGCCCGCCTCTCTGAAACCATATCTGTAAATCTAAAATCAATTTGGCAACCAATAATTGGTTGCAAACCATTATCTTTAAAAAGAACTGAAAATTCTAACGCACTGAATAGATTATTGGTTTCTGTCAGTGCAATGGCAGGCATATCATTAGCCTTACAAAGTTCTGGTAGTTTCTTTAAGCGCGTTGCTCCTTCGAGTAGAGAATACTCTGTATGTACACGCAGATGAATATATTTTGGAAAGCCGCTCATATTTTTAGTTTATTGTGCGAGATAAAAAAACTAAAGGCCTTGAAACAATTAAATTTCATACTTGAAAAAAGAAAATTTTTCGGTTCTTTTTATGAAGAGAAAATATTTGGTGGCCATTTCTACACCGCATCGAGGTGGTACATCATAAGCATACTAGGGTAAGGCGGTAGGTATTCTGGATGGATATCAGGTTTCTTCTTAATGGGGAGCCAGTCGCTTTAACTGAGGTTGATGCGACTAAAACTCTGCTAGATTGGTTAAGAATTGACAATCAGCTTACTGGAACGAAAGAAGGCTGTAATGAAGGCGACTGTGGAGCTTGCACTATTATCATTATAGATAAAGAAAAGGCAATCAAACCTCTAAATTCATGTATTCTATTTCTTCCTCAGCTTGATGGTAAAGCAGTTCGAACTGTAGAGGGAATTAAACACCATAAAGTACAAGAAAAAATGGTTGAGTTCCATGGCTCACAATGTGGATTTTGCACTCCAGGTTTTATTACCTCTATGGTTGCTGCAAATATTAACAGAGACAAGGATCACGAAACAACCCTAGCTGGCAATCTTTGCCGATGTACTGGCTATGAACCAATTATTAAAGCAGCTAGCGCGGCTGAAAATGAAAAAAAGCCAAGCTGGGTTGAAGAAGATTTTCAGAAACTAGCCGAACTTCGAAAATCAGAATCCAAAAAATTACCAAAATCTAAAAAAGAGTTGGCGGAAATATTACAGAGCGAGCCAAATACTCAGTTAATTGCCGGGGCAACTGACGTTGGATTATGGGTGAATAAAGAATTTCAAAAATTCACAAATATTGCTTTTTTAAATCAGGTATCTGATTTTTGTAATATTGAAGAACTACCAGACGCATGGCAAATTGGAGCAGGAGTTAGTATCGAAAAACTGCGTAAGTGGGCTTTCGTCGAAGCACCATCTTTTGCAGAATTGCTTACCAGATATGGCTCTACACAGGTTAGAAATGCTGCGACTTTGGGAGGAAACATAGCAAATGGCTCACCGATAGGCGATAGTGCCCCAGCATTGATAGCTATGGAAACTGAACTCATCCTAAGGAGTGCAAAAGGACAGCGAAAAATAAAGTTAGAAAACTTTTTTCTTGATTATAAAAAACAGGATCTGAGAGAAGGTGAGTTTTTAGAGTACCTGATTATTCCTAAAACAAATACGACGACAAAATGTTATAAAATTAGCAAGCGCTTTGATCAAGATATATCGTCTGTCTGCGGTTGTTTTAATATCATTTTAAATGATGGTTTGCTAAAAAAATGCGTGATTGCTTTTGGAGGCATGGCTGGAATACCGAGGAGGGCTTTCCATTTAGAAAGTAAATTACTAAATCAACCATGGGAAGAAGGAGTATTACGGGCAAGCAGCGATAGTTTGAAAAAAGATTTTACTCCATTGTCCGACCTGCGGAGCTCTTCTGAATACCGCCAAACTTCAGCTCACAATTTATTACTTCGCTGTTATTATGAGACGATTGGCTCAAATACAAATGTTCAAAAGGTGGAACCATGAGTATGAATAAAGCCATACCTCATGACTCAGCGAAGTTGCATGTTACTGGTGAAGCTCGCTATGTTGACGATATTCCACTTCCAGCAAAAATCTTACATCTTGCTTTTGGCCTATCCAGCATAGCCAAAGGTCAAATAAAGTCGATTGATCTCTCGGCTGTTAGAGAAGCACCTGGAGTTGTAGATATTATACTCTCAAAAGACCTTCCATTTGGAAATGATGTTGCTCCAAATGCACATGACGAACCTTTGCTAGCCGATGTATCTGTAAATTTTATTGGCCAACCAATTTTTATAGTGGCTGCGAATTCACATATGCAGGCACGATATGCTTCAACTTTAGCCGTCATTGAATATGCTGAAGAGCAACCAGTCATAAGCATTGAGCAAGCTATTAAGTTGGATAGTCGCTTCGAGGAAGGTCCAAGAGTCTATAATAAGGGTGACGTTATATCAGCATTTAAGAGTTCACCAATGACCATTGAAGGCACCCTTGAATTAGGTGGGCAAGAACACTTTTACCTTGAAGGTCAAGCAGCTATAGCGTCCCCACAAGACGATGGTGAAATGGTAATTTATAGTTCCACCCAGCATCCCACAGAAATTCAGCACAAAGTTGCTGAAACGTTGGGCCTAGACATGAACCTCATTAAAGTTGAAGTCCGCCGAATGGGAGGTGGCTTTGGTGGCAAAGAAAGCCAAGGAAATGCCCTAGCATGTGCTTGCGCGATCGCAGCAGTGCGAAATAATTCAACTGCAAAAATGCGATACGACCGCGATGATGATATGAAAATCACCGGCAAACGCCATGATTTTCGAATAGAATACACAGCTGGCTTTGATGAGTTAGGCATTATAAAAGCACTTGATGTTAAACATTATGTTCGCTGTGGATGGTCACAAGATCTATCTCTGCCAGTTGCCGATAGAGCTATGCTGCATGCTGACAATTGTTATCACATTCCAAACTTTAGGGTGGAAAGCCACCGATTAAGAACCAATACCCAAAGTGCAACTGCATTCAGAGGTTTTGGCGGTCCACAAGGTATGATCGGCATGGAAAATATAATCGATCACATAGCCTTTTCACTTAATTTGGATCCTGGTTTAGTAAGAAAGCACAATTTCTACACCAGTGAAAAGAAAATCAAAGATGGGATTAAACCCCAAACGTCTCATTATGGTATGGAAATTAAAGATTTCATAGTTCATGAAATGATGGATGAACTTTTAGAAAGCTCGGAATACTATACCCGTAAAACAAAAGTTACAGAGTGGAATAAAGAGAACAAAATCTTAAAAAGAGGTATAGCTTTCAATCCTGTTAAGTTTGGAATTTCTTTTACACTTACTCAACTTAATCAGGCAGGAGCATTAGTTCACGTTTATAATGATGGCTCTGTGAGAATTAATCATGGTGGCACCGAAATGGGTCAAGGCCTTTTCCAAAAAGTCGCTCAAGTAGCTGCACATATTTTCGGGATACCAATAAAAAAAGTGCAAATAACCGCCACTGATACCGCAAAAGTACCAAATACTTCGGCAACAGCAGCAAGCTCTGGAAGTGATCTGAATGGTATGGCAGTAAAAGAGGCCTGTGATATTATTTGTGCTAGGATTTCATCGTATTTAATAAAGAAATATCGACCAAATACAAATGATGTTAAATTTGAAGATGGAAGAGTGAGGGGTAGCAACTTCGATATATCTTTTGAGGATGCCGTATACGAAATATACACACAGCGTATTAGCCTCTCATCAACTGGGTTTTACAAAACACCTGATTTGCAGTGGGACAGAATCAAAGGGAAAGGTCGACCCTTCTACTATTTTGCTTATGGTGCCGCAGTCTCAGAAGTGGTTGTAGACACCTTAACAGGTGAATTCAAATTATTGAGAAGTGATATATTACACGATGCGGGAAATAGCTTAAATTCAGCAATCGATATCGGTCAAATTGAAGGTGGATTTATACAGGGTATGGGCTGGCTAACAACCGAAGAACTTGTTTGGGATGAAAGGGGCGAGTTAAAAACTCATGCACCATCAACTTATAAAATTCCTTGTGCATCTGATCGACCAAAAATTTTTAACGTAAGCCTGTTTGATAATTTGAATGTCGAAAACACAATTTACAAGTCAAAAGCAGTTGGAGAACCACCTTTTATGCTTGGTATTTCTGTATTCCTTGCTCTTAGAAATGCAGTGTCGGCTTGTGGCAATGAATGGCCAATCCTAAATGCTCCAGCAACACCTGAAAATATACTAAGGGCCGTCAGGCGTGTAAATGGCACTTGATTACAGCACCCTTAAAACTGTTATAGAAAACAACGGACCGGTGGCTAGAATCTTAATTCTGGAGACAAAAGGTTCTACTCCAAGGGGCCTTGGTACCGAAATGTATGTCTGGGCCAAAGGCACACATGGCACAATAGGAGGCGGCACTCTTGAATTCGAGGCGATAAAAGCTGCACGTGAAATTTTAGAAACAAAGAAGACAAAACTTAAGTCGTATCCGCTTGGCCCTGAATTAGGGCAGTGCTGCGGTGGTTTTGTAAAATTAGTAACCGAGTATTATGATGAAAAAGATGTTTCCAATTTGAAAGATCAGAACCTAAATGTAAGATCACTTTCGAGTACAACGGAGACTCCAAAAACGGTAGCACAGTTCGTCAGAAACTATAAAACAGAGACTATTGACTTTGACCACAAACTTTCCGAGGACTGGCTAATTGAGAAAGTTATTGCTGCGAAGATGCCGATATGGATATGGGGTGCTGGGCACGTAGGGTCTGCAATATTATCGCTTATGGCCCCTTTGCCAAACCTGGAAATTTATTGGCTAGATACAGAAAGTAGCAGGTTTCCAGACTTAGAACTCTCTAATGTCCACAAAATAATTTATGAAACACCAGAACAATTTATAAAGCGAGCGCAACCAAATGCTGAACATTTGATATTGACTTACTCACACAAAATCGACCTAGAGATCTGTGATAAGATTTTAAACCATGATTTTCAATGGGCTGGCTTAATTGGATCAAAAACAAAATTTACTCGTTTTAAAAAGAAACTTGTATCGTTTGGGCACAGCAAAGACAAAATTGACCGAATTCAATGTCCAATAGGATACAAAAAATATGGAAAGCATCCTCAACAAATCGCTCTGGGCGTTGTAGTAAATTGGATGGAAAGAAATCACCAGATGCAAAAGGGTTTAATTCTTGATCAAAAAATTGCTTGAGATCAATGGTATCTCAAAGACATATCCTGGCGTGATCGCCAACAGCGATATTTCTTTTGATATAAATTCTGGTGAAGTTCATGCCTTGCTGGGAGAGAACGGTGCGGGAAAATCTACGCTAGTAAAAATAATCTACGGGTTAGTGAAACCGGACAGTGGTAACTTGTTATTAAATGGAGTTCCTTTCAAACCAGTAACTCCCAGCGAAGCTCGGAAAGCTGGCATAGCAATGGTTTTTCAGCACTTTTCACTCTTTGAGGCATTGAGTGTTGCTGAAAATATCTCGTTAGGTATGGATAATCCCCCAAACCAAAGGGACTTGGGCAAAAAGATAAAATCGGTATCAGAGTCTTACGGACTGCCACTCGACCCAGCAAAGACAGTTGGTGAGCTGTCGGTTGGAGAGCGGCAAAGAGTAGAAATTATTCGCTGCCTATTACAAAATCCAAAGTTATTAGTGATGGACGAACCAACATCCGTTTTGACACCACAAGAAGTAGATATATTATTTAAAACTCTTCTAAAGTTAAGATCTGAGGGCACCTCCATTCTCTACATCAGTCATAAATTGGAAGAGATAAGAAAATTATGCGATACAGCGACAATTTTACGTCTCGGAAAAAAAGTTGATACCTGCACACCAGAGAAAACAAGCACAAAAAAATTAGCAGAAATGATGGTTGGCTCTACTATTAAAGCCCCAGAAAAATTAAATAAACCTGCTGGGCAGGTTATGCTAAATGTGGACAATATTTGCTGCGTTAGTAAGAGCCAGTTCGGGACTTCGCTTACCAATGTGACATTTGATTTGAGGCAAGGAGAAATACTTGGTATTGGCGGCGTTGCTGGTAACGGGCAAGATGAATTATTTGCGGTTTTGTCAGGTGAGCAATTCTCGCAGCATGGCAGCATCAGTTTTAATGAAATTAATATTACTAAATTCAATCCTAACCAACGAAGAAAAATAGGATTGCTTTCTGCACCAGAGGAGCGCCTAGGCCACGCCGCTGCGCCTAACATGAGCCTGATCGAAAATACATTAATTACTGCCGAAAATTCTCAAAATCTTGTCTCTCTTGGCTTCATTGATTGGAAGAAAAGTAAAGCCTTTGCGGAAAAAGTTATAAAAAAGTTTGATGTAAGAACTCCCGGCTCCCAAAATACCGCTAGATCACTTTCTGGAGGAAATTTGCAAAAATTTGTTATTGGCAGAGAAATTTTACAGAATCCGAGTGTATTTATTGTAAACCAACCAACATGGGGTGTAGATGCTGCTGCTGCATCTTCCATAAGGCAAGCGCTTTTGACGCTTTCAGAGAATGGTGCAGCAATTTTAGTTATTTCACAAGATCTAGATGAGCTATTGGAAATCAGTGATCAGTTTGCCGCCTTAAATGGTGGAGCTTTATCTAGGATAGAAAAAACGGCCGACCTGTCTATGGAACAAATTGGCCTCATGATGGGAGGGGCTAAAGACCTAGAAGCGCGCAATGTTTAAATTAGAAAAACGTCCCCAGCAGTCTCAAAAATGGATTTACTTATCTCCTTTCCTCGCAGTCTTAATTACAATGATTTCTGGAGGTATCCTATTTGCCGCATTAGGCGAAAACCCTTTCGAAGCAATACGCATTATCTTCTGGGATCCATTGTTTGATCCAAATTTTGCAAGTTACTCCCGCCCACAGTTACTCGTAAAAGCAGGCCCTTTAATCTTAATAGCTATTGGTCTCTCTTTTGGATTTAAGGCAGGTGTTTGGAATATAGGAGCCGAGGGTCAATATATACTGGGTGCTATTTTTGGAGCAAGTGTTGCGCTAGCTTTTTATCCTATGGAAAGTAAATTTATCTTTCCGTTGATGATCATCGCTGGTGCACTTGGCGGTTTCCTTTGGGGGTTGATCCCTGCGTTGCTAAAAGCAAAGCTCAATACCAATGAAATTTTAGTTTCACTGATGCTTGTGTATGTAGCTGAGTCAATACTCGCCTCTGTAAGTCAGGGCCTTTTAAAAAATCCTGATGGATATGGCTTTCCGGGGTCACGCAACTTACAAAATTATGAGAGTGCTGCCAATGTTGAAATCATCGCTAACTCAGGCATGCATTGGGGTGTTTTATTTGCTTTTATTACAGTAATTGTCTCCTACATCATTCTAACCAAACATATCCAAGGTTTTAATATTCAACTAACTGGGCAGGCACCTAGAGCCTCTAAATTTGCTGGAGTAAATCCAACTGCAAATATTGTCTTTTGTCTTGGCATCTCCGGGGCGCTTGCAGGTCTCGCCGGAATGTTTGAAGTATCTGGACCATCTGGGCAGATAACCATTGAATTTAATTCAGGCTATGGCTTTACCGCAATTATCGTCGCTTTTCTTGGGCGACTACATCCTATTGGTATATTTCTATCAGGCTTATTGATCGCGCTAACATATATCGGAGGTGAGTTAGCACAGTTAATGCTAGGTTTGCCTGGAGCGTCTATACAGTTATTTCAAGGAATGCTTCTGTTCTTCCTTCTCGCAACAGATCTGTTTGCAAATTATAAAGTTAAAATAGGAGCCGATAATTAATGGACTTTTCTAGTATCAATCCTGCTCTTCTAATAGCCTCCCTCATGGTATCCGCAACGCCCATCTTATTAGCAGCTATCGGGGAAGCAGTTGTAGAAAAATCTGGTGTATTAAATCTCGGTGTAGAAGGTATGATGATTGTTGGAGCAGTAGTAGGCTTTATCGTGGCGGTGAATACTGACACACCTCTATTAGGGTTTGTTTGTGCAGCCATTATATCAGGAATATTTTCAATCATATTCGGCATGCTCACTCAATATTTAAAATCTAACCAGGTAGCGACTGGCCTTGGCCTGACATTAGTAGGCTTAGGTTTATCTGCGTTATTGGGACGGCCCTATGAGGGCATGAAATCTCCAACTCTCAAGGCGCTGGAAATACCATTCTTTAGCGATATCCCTGTTTTAGGGAAAATGCTATTTTCACACGATTTAATGATTTATTTTTCTATTTTTTTAGTAACCTCGGTTTGGTGGTTTTTAAAATACACACACGCCGGAATGGTTTTGAGAGCGGTAGGTGAAAATCATGACGCTGCTCATGCGCTTGGATACAAGGTCGTTCGGGTAAGAATGCTTGCTATAATGTTTGGTGGTGCCACAAGTGGCTTAGGAGGCGCATATATTTCTCTGGCGAGAGTTCCACAATGGACCGAAGGAATGACTGCCGGTGCAGGATGGATTGCGTTAGCAATTGTAGTTTTTGCTAGCTGGAGACCATGGCGTGTTTTGTTTGGCGCCTATATTTTTGGCGGTGTGACAGTATTACAGCTAAATTTACAGGCGGCTGGAGCTTCTATACCTGTCGAGTACTTATCAATGTCACCGTATTTGATTACAATTGTAGTTCTTGTTATTATTTCATCACGGGGGAATCAGGGAGCGCCCGCATCCCTGGGACGACCATTTCACGCCTCTTCATGAGGCCTATTTCAATTTAGGGAGAGATATATGTACATAAAATCTGTAATAGCTGGCGCAATAGCTTCGCTCGGAGTTGCGGCAGCGGCTTTGGCTGCCGATGTCAAAGTAGGGTTTGTTTATGTGGGACCCGTTGGTGACTATGGATGGACATATGAGCATGATCAAGGCCGACTGGCAGTAGAAGAGCATTTCGGTGATAGAGTAGAAACTGTATACCAAGAATTGGTTCCAGAGGGTGCAGATTCAGAGAGAGTTATGACTCAAATGGCTCTACAGGGAGCAGATTTAATATTTACAACTTCATTTGGTTATATGGAACCAACGATAAACGTTGCAAAAAAATTTCCAGATGTAAAATTTGAACATGCCACTGGCTATATGCGAGCTGACAATGTTTCGACCTATTCGGCTCGGTTTTATGAAGGAAGAGCTATTCAAGGTCATATTGCAGGGAAGATGACCAAAACAAACAAAGTTGGTTATATCGGATCTTTTCCAATTCCAGAAGTTGTAAGAGGAATTAACTCTGCATTCATACATGCCAGGAAGGTTAACCCCGATGTCGAATTTAATATAGTTTGGATTTACACATGGTTTGATCCTGCAAAAGAAGCTGATGCTGCAACTGCTTTAATTGAACAAGGTTGCGATGTCGTATTACAGCATACTGACTCAACTGCACCACAAGCTGCTGCAGAAAAAGCAGGCGGCGTTATAACTTTTGGCCAAGCTTCGGACATGGCAATGTTCAAACCTATGCCGAGAGTTTCATCCATTATTGACGACTGGGCACCATACTATATTGCCAGAACACAGGCTGTCCTAGATGGAACTTGGACTTCAACTGATACCTGGGATGGTATCGGACCTGGCATGGTTGGAATTGGAGAAATTACTTCTGCCGTTCCAGCTGATGTAAAAGCGGAAGCACTAGCTATGAAAGATGCAATTGCCTCAGGAGATTATCATCCATTTACAGGACCAATTAATAAGCAAGACGGTTCGGTATGGCTAGCTGCGGGTGAAACTGCAGACGATGGAACTCTTTTGGGCATGAACTTTTATGTTGAAGGCATAAAGGGTGACGTTCCACAATAAAAAGATTAATCGCCCCCATAACTTTATGGGGGCTTTAAAACCACCGTTGGAACCAATCTAATGACAGATGTAGTAATAATCGGTGGAGGAATTGCCGGCATTGCTGCATGTGCCCAAATAGCACCCCATTTAAAGGTAACTTTATTAGAAGCAGAACCCGAGTTATGCTATCATTCATCGGGGAGGTCTGCTGCAACGTTTATCGAGGATTATGGTAACAGGGTCACAAAAGAGCTAAATATAGAAAGCTTGGCTTTTCTTAGAAGTGAAAGCAAAGACTTTTTAAAAAAGCGAGGCTTGTTATTAATTGGTAAATACGGTGAAGAGAAAGAATTTCAAACTGATGCCGGAGATCTAGGCTTAGCTCATATTTCATTCGACGAAGCTTTCCAACTGCTTCCTGCTCTAAAACAAGAAGGGATCACACGACAAGCCTACAGACCCGATGTTTACGATATTGATACAAACAAACTCTTTCAATATTACAGAAAAATTGCATTAGAAAATGGAGCTCAAATAAGAAAAAAGACAAAACTTATTAGTGCTTATCTTCAGAATAATAAATGGCAAATAAAAAGCTCAAATGGTGACCTATCGGCCAGCATATTGATAAATGCAGCTGGAGCTTGGGCCGATCAGGTTGCAGAGTTATGTGGAGTCTCAAAACTTAATATAATTCCTTACAAACGCTCTATCGCTAGAATGCAGGCACCAAAGGGAGTCGATGTGCAAAATTGGCCTATGCTCGATGGTGTTGGAGAGGCTTGGTATGCAAAACCCGATGCAGGAAATCTTATAGTATCACCCGCTGACAAGCAAATGGTCAGCGCTCACGACGCATGGGCAGATGATGAAACGTTAGCGGCTGGCATTCAGTCTTTTCAGGGCGTAGTAAATTTTCCAATCAACCGCATGCTATCTAACTGGGCTGGTTTGAGAAGCTTTGCTCCAGATGGAAATTTGGTGATAGGACCAGACAAAAATAACTCTTCTTTTTTCTGGTTTGCAGGTCAAGGAGGGTATGGTTTCCAAACAGCAGCAGCCGCAAGTCAGTTATTGTCCGATTTGTTACTGGAAGAAAACGTATCAGTTGATAGCAAAATACTTGAGGCCCTTTTACCAGGAAGATTTTAATGCCACTTCGGGAAAACTTACCACTAACAGCCAACCAGGCTGCAAATATTGAAGAAAAAAAATTATATTCAGATTCTGCTGCAAGAAATACTTCCGTCATACTGGAAGTTCTATCTCAATATCTGCCGCAGAAAGGAAAAGTCTTGGAGCTTGCAAGTGGTACTGGTCAGCACTGCACATACTTCGCTAAGACTTTTTATAATCTTGAATGGCAACCAAGTGATATTGATCCTAAGCGTTTAGATAGCATCAAGGCCTATATCCAAGAAATAGACCAAGCGAACATTAACACACCATTATTGCTTGATGTCACAGCCTCCGACTGGGCCAAAAAAATTAATGATTATGACGTAATAATCACGATTAATATCTTCCATCTTATAAGCAATAGAGAAATGAAAAATCTTATTCGCGAAAGTTCATTTGCGCTAAAAAAAAATGGCTATTTTATGATTTACGGCCCATTTATGAGAAGTGGTGAACTAACAAGCGATCAAGATTTTCAGTTTCACAACTCACTGATCAATTATGACCAAGAAATCGGGTATAAAGACGACTTTGATATACTTGATGAAATCGAAGAAAATAACCTATCTCCAGAAGCAGTTATTGAAATGCCTGCTAATAATTTGATGTTTATAGCAAAAAAATAGAACCAAAATAGAGCTTTGATTATTGAATTATAAAGTATTAGTGCATTACGATATTGTTAATCACACTATAAACTGGGGCCATGATGTTTTCGATCGAACATGAATTTGACTCAACAGTCATAACTTTAGTTGATGAAGGAACTGCTCAATTACAAGAAGATCTTATCATCAATAGTTTCTCTGAATGCGTAACAATTGAACAATATGACGCTCGTACTGATAAAATTAATAAAATCACATTTTCTATGGCACAGCTAAAGGACTTAAGTGCTGCCATCAATCTTCCCGAAGGAGTTTATACAAGGTTTAAAAAAGAAAATTTTAAGTAATAATATCCGAAGTAGCGACCGAAACAGTTTTTAAGAATGCAAAACAAGTTTGGCCAAGCTTTAAATTCATTGCATTAAGAGAACGCTGCGTTATTCTTGTTGTTAGCTTATGACCTCCAACTTCAATACCAACAATAGCACCAGGTCCATTCCCTAGAATTACCTCATCCACCTTACCCTGCAAAATGTTAAGAGCCGATATCTTTTTAGGTTTTTCGATTGCAAGTGTTATATCTTTTGCCAGGATTCTTAAATAAACTTTGCTACCTAAAATTGCATCTATCTTGGGCAAAAATAATTTAGAACCTGCAAAATCTAGTTCTGTAATGCCATCGGATGCATGTTTTGAGACCTTAGCCTCAACAAAAGATGAAAGGTCTCTTAAACCCAACTTCTTTGCAACACTGAAACTAGACAATATTTGCAAGGTCTTGCCTTGTTCGAGAATCCTGCCTTTTTCAAGAACTACAATTCTATCGGAAAGTCTGACAACCTCAGATTGAGAATGGCTTATATAGAGGATTGGTATTTTAAAATTATCACGTAAGAATTCTAAATACGGGATTACTTCTGCTTTCAAGCCTTCATCAAGCCCGGTCAACGGCTCATCCAAAATGAGTATCTTTGGATTGCTCAGCAAGGCACGACCGATTGCCACTCTTTGCTTCTCACCACCTGATAAATTTCCAGGTAAGCGATGAAGAATTTGTCCTAAATTTAGCACTTCCACAATTTCTGTAAATGAGCTGAGGTGACCCTTTCGGCCAAATCTATTTGAATACTTTAAGTTACTCTCAACGTTCATATGTGGGAATAGTCTTGCGTCTTGAAAGACAAAACCAATCCCTCTCTTGTTAGCGGGCACATTAATTTTTTGCTGACTTTCAAAAATTACTTCATTGAGTATTTTTATATAACCGGTATCTGGTTTCACTAATCCTGCGATAAGGTTTACCAGCGTTGATTTACCAGCACCCGAAGGTCCAAAAATTGCAGTTATACCAATGTCGGCATAAAATTCTGTATTGAGCTGGAAGTCACCCATAGTTTTTTCAATGTTTACAGCTATACTCATTCGTTGTCTTCTCTTCTGCTCAACCTGCTGGCGAGAACTTCGGAAATATATAACGCTCCAATAGAAATCAGTAACGAAAGACAGACTAATCTTAATGTCATAAAATTATTGTCTGGAATCTGCAAAAATTCAAAAATGGCCGATGGTATTGTTTGGGTTTGCCCGGGAATGTTTGATACAAAGGTGATTGTAGCTCCAAATTCTCCCATTGATTTTGCAAAGCCTAAAACAGCTCCCGTTATTAAAGCTGGGATAATTAATGGCAAAGTTATTGTTAGGAAGATTATAAACTTATTTGCACCCAATGAGTAAGCAGCCACTTCTAATTTTGGATCAACACTCTCAAACCCTAATCTAATGGCTCGAACCATCAATGGAAAAGACATAATAGCAGCAGCAAGCACAGCGCCAAACCAATGAAAGGCTACAGTGACGCCAAAATAGGTATCTAAAAAACGTCCAATTATCCCAGTCCGATTGAATAAAAGCAATAAAAAATACCCGGTAACTACAGGGGGTAGTATTAATGGAATATGAACTATGACATTTAGTGCCTGTCGGCCCCAGAATTTTTTTCGGGATAAAACATAGGCGATATAGACTGCTGGTAATAAACTAAAGACAACAGACCAAATTGACACCTTTATTGATAACAAAATTGCATCTATTTCCTGAGAGCTTAATTCCAAAACCACTATCCATTACTTATGCTTGCGTTTTATCATGTAGCTAAAGTGACTGACAACTTCAAAATTGAACACTTGCAAATAGAGAATATTACAATTATACGACGTACAACAGCGGTGTGTTGGGCAACTTACACTCCACCGATTTAACGCAGCGGGCCGCAGGCCCGTTTTTTTGTATGAGATAATGATTAACAACTTAATAGCAAAATCCTATATGGATAAAAAACTTGCAGAACTCTTAAATCCAATTTTAGAGGATTTAGGATTTGAAATGGTGCGAGTTAGATTATCCAATGGTAATCCTAGCACCTTACAGATTATGGCTGATCGCTTAGACGGTCAAATAGGAGTTGATGAGTTAGCAGAAATTAATACATCAGTCGGAACAATCTTAGATGTAGAGGATCCAATACCAGAAAATTATACATTAGAGATTTCAAGCCCTGGCATCGATCGACCGCTTACAAGAAAAAAAGATTTTGACTCATTCCAAGGTTTTGAAGCCAAGGTAGAAACAACGGAACTAATTGATGGACGACGACGATTTAGAGGCGTTTTGGCTGGGTTAAATAATGATGAAGTGCTTATCAACCTTGAGGAAGGTACCATTGGTTTAAAATTTACTTGGCTTTCAGATGCGAGATTAGTTTTATCGGATGATTTAATTAAAAAAATGCTTAAGAAAAATACTAAGGCAGGTATTTTGAATGAAGAAAACTTTGACGAAATTGAAACCCAGTTGGAAAATAATGAGGAGTAGAAAATGGCTATAACTTCCGCAAATCAGTTAGAATTGTTGCAAACAGCTGAAGCTGTAGCACGCGAAAAAATGATCGATCCAAGTCTAGTAGTGGAAGCTATGGAGGAAAGTTTAGCGCGAGCAGCTAAATCACGCTACGGCTCTGAAATGGATATACAAGTTTCTATTGACAGAAAGACTGGTCGAGCGACATTCCGACGTGTTCGCACAGTTGTAGAAGAAGAACTTTTAGAGAATTACCAAGCTGAAATGACCGTGGAACAAGCCAAGCAATATATGGAAAACCCAGAAGTTGGACAGCAATTCATTGAGGAAATACCTCCAGTCGACATGGGACGTATCGCAGCTCAATCAGCTAAGCAAGTAATTTTACAAAAAGTACGAGAAGCAGAGCGTGACAGACAGTTCGAAGAATTTAAGGATCGTGCTGGTACAATAATAAACGGTGTTGTGAAACGTGAGGAATACGGGAACGTTATAGTTGATGTTGGAAGAGGCGAGGCAATGCTTCGGAGAAATGAAAAAATTGGCCGCGAGAGTTACCGCTCCGGAGACAGGATCCGGTGTTACATAAAAGAGGTAAGAAGAGAAATGAGAGGCCCTCAAATCTTTTTATCGAGAACAGCGCCTGAATTTATGGCTGAACTATTTAAAATGGAAGTTCCCGAAATCTATGAGGGAATCATCGAAATCAAATCGGTTTCAAGAGATCCTGGATCACGCGCAAAAATATCAGTATTTACGAATGATGGCTCAATTGATCCCGTTGGAGCTTGTGTTGGAATGCGAGGCAGCCGCGTTCAAGCTGTTGTAAACGAATTGCAGGGTGAAAAAATCGATATTATTCCATGGAATGAGGACCAACCAACATTTTTGGTGAATGCGCTGCAGCCTGCAGAAGTAAGTAAAGTTGTTTTGGATGAAGAGGCTGGGAAAATTGAGGTCGTTGTTCCAGACGATCAACTATCTCTTGCAATTGGGCGTAGAGGGCAAAATGTTCGCTTAGCTAGTCAGTTAACCAATCTTGATATCGATATCCTGACTGAGGCTGAGGAGTCCGCACGGCGCCAAAAAGAATTTGAAGAGCGTACTACTTTGTTCATGGATACTCTGGATTTGGACGAATTTTTTGCCCAACTCCTTGTTTCTGAAGGTTTCGCGAGTTTGGAAGAAGTAGCTTACGTCGAATTAGATGAGTTAATGGTAATTGACGGGGTGGACGAGGAGACAGCCAGTGAGCTGCAAACCCGCGCTCGTGAGTTCCTTGAGAAAGAAGCCCAGGAAGCTTTAGACAAATTGCGCGATCTGGGTGTAGAGGAAGCATTGCTAAACTTTGATGGGCTATCTCCAAAAATGCTACTTGCTCTGGCTGATGATGGAATAAAGAATGTTGAAGAGTTTGCAAAATGCGCCGACTGGGAACTCGCGGGAGGCTGGACAACGGTTGACGGTGAAAGAGTTAAAGATGACGGACTTTTGGAAACTTTTGGCGTCACTCTTGAAGAGGCCCAAGATCTAATTATGACAGCACGAGTTATTCTGGGATGGGTAAATCCAGATGAAATTTCGCCAGTTAATTCTGCCGAAGCTGAAGAGGAAAATTTACAAGAAAGTTAACATGACAGACACTTTTGAGCATAAAGATATACTACAGGGTAACGAAAGAAAGTGTATCGCAACTGGTAAAATTGGAGATAGAGACGCAATGTACCGTTTTATAATCGGCCCGGACAGTCAAGTTCTGCCCGATTTGGCTGCAAAATTACCAGGAAGGGGTCTGTGGGTCTCGGCTAATCAATTATCTTTGAAATTGGCTATAGAAAAAAATCTGTTTGAGAAGTCGGCCAAAAAAACTTTAAAAGTGAAAGAGAATTTAATTTCTGAGATAGAATGCCTCCAATCAAAAAGGTTACTAGATCTTATTCGTTTGGCACGTAAAGCTGGCCAAGCAGTATGTGGCTATGAAAAGGTGAAGGAGTGGCTTTCAAAAGATAAAGTTTTACTACTGATACAAGCGTATGATGGTTCTGGTAGGGGCAAGTCAAAACTTAGCACGCCAGATAAAGCAAAATTCATTGGCTGCTTAAGCTCACTGGAATTGGGAGAGGCATTTGGGAGACAAAATGCAATTCATTGTGCAGTTACATCTGGTGGTTTAGCTAAACGTATAGTACAGGAGGCGCACCGGTTAACAGGTCTTCGACGGAATTTTGGTGAGAAATCACCTGAAAGGAAAAGACAACTAAATGAGCGATAGTGATGGCAAAAAAACTCTAGGTCTGCGGGGTGGACCCCGCGCAGGTAATGTCAAACAAAGCTTTAGCCACGGCCGTAGCAAGAGTGTTGTTGTCGAAACCAAACGTAAACGGATAGTTGTGCCAAAATCTGGCACTGCAAAACCTATGGATGGAACACAGGCCACAGAGAAAACGGCTAGTGCAAGACCTTCTGGTGTTACAGATGCAGAAATGGAACGTCGAATGAAAGCTTTGCAAGCTGCAAAAGCTCGCGAAGCAGAAGAAAAATCGGAACGTATAGCTGAAGAACAAAATAGGCAAGAAGAGCGCGACAGAAGAATAGCTGAGCAGGAAGCTAAAGAAAAAGAACAGAGAGATGCTGAAGACCGGGCTCGCAAAAAAGCTGATGAAGAAAAGGCAAGAGTAGAAGCCGAGGAACTAGCAAAACAGGCTGCCCTTAATACGCCTGTGCCAAAAGGTGACCCAGAAACTGTGTTGAAGGAGCAAAAACACCCTCAGTCAGTACAAAGAAAGAAAACTCGCGAGGATGAACCTAGTGAAAGACGAAACACAAAGGGTCGTGAAGGATTTGGTCGGAGATCTGGCAAGTTAACTATAAGTCAAGCCCTAGAGGGTGAAGGCGGTCGACAAAAATCAATGGCCGCAATGAAGCGCAAACAAGAACGAGCACGTCAAAAAGCGATGGGCCAAATGCAGGAGCGCGAAAAAGTTGTAAGAGACGTTCAAATACCTGAGGCCATAGTCGTTTCTGAATTAGCAAATAGAATGGCAGAGCGTGTAGCAGAAGTTGTAAAAGCGCTTATGAAAATGGGTATGATGGTAACCCAGAACCAAGTAATTGATGCCGATACTGCTGAGTTAATCGTCGAAGAATTTGGACACAAAGTCGTAAGAGTTTCAGATGCAGACGTCGAGGATGTTATCAATGAGGTGAAAGACGCTGAATCTGATCTAAAGCCCAGACCAGCAGTAGTAACAATAATGGGGCACGTAGATCACGGCAAAACATCTTTGCTGGATGCAATTAGAAACACCAAGGTAACAGCTGGAGAAGCAGGCGGAATTACACAGCATATCGGGGCGTACCAAGTCGAGACAAAACGAGGTGATATAATAAGTTTTCTTGATACTCCGGGGCACGCTGCATTCACCTCCATGCGCTCAAGGGGTGCTCAAGTTACCGATATTGTAGTTTTAGTGGTAGCTGCAGATGACGCTGTCATGCCACAAACAGTGGAGGCAATAAATCATGCGAAGGCTGCAAATGTTCCAATGATTGTTGCTATTAACAAGGTTGACCGAACCGAAGCGAACCCAGATAAGGTGAGGACTGATCTACTTCAACATGAAGTAATCGTAGAAAAACTTTCTGGCGAAGTCCAAGATGTCGAAGTCTCGGCAATAAATGGAACTGGATTGGATGAATTACTCGAAGCTATAGCGCTACAGGCAGAAATATTGGAACTTACTGCGAACCCAAACAGGGCTGCTCAGGGTGCAGTGATTGAAGCTCAACTAGATGTGGGACGCGGACCCGTAGCAACCGTGCTAGTTCAACGCGGGACTTTGCAACAGGGTGATATCTTTGTTGTAGGCGAACAATGGGGTAAAGTGAGAGCACTTATCAATGACCAGGGCAAACGTGTTGATACCGCAGGACCTTCAGTACCCGTCGAAGTGCTAGGATTAAATGGGACACCCGAAGCTGGTGATGTTTTGAACGTTGTTGAAACTGAGGCCCAGGCGAGAGAGATTGCAGACTACCGAATTGCAGTTGCAAAGGAGAAACGAGCTACTGCTGGGGCATCCACTTTAGAACAAATGATGGCAAAAGCTAAAGAAGACAAAAATGTTTCAGAGCTTCAAATTTTAGTTAAAGCTGATGTGCAAGGTTCCGCAGAAGCAATTGTACAGGCAATGGAAAAGATTGGAAATGATGAAGTTAGAGTTCGTGTGTTACACTATGGTGTTGGAGCTATTACAAACACAGATATAAGCCTAGCCGAAGCCTCTAATGCACCAGTAATTGGATTTAATGTACGCGCGAACACCTCTGCTCGTCAGGTCGCAAATCAAAAGGGTGTTGAAGTCAGATATTACTCTGTAATCTATGACCTAGTTGATGATGTCAAAGCTGCTGCAAGTGGACTTCTATCAGCAGAAATCCGTGAAAATTTCATAGGTTATGCTCAAATCAAAGAAGTGTTCAAAGTATCTGGAGTAGGTAAAGTTGCAGGTTGTATAGTAACAGAGGGCGTTGCGCGACGTAGCGCTGGCGTTCGCTTGCTGCGTGACGATGTTGTCATACATGAGGGTACACTTAAAACACTTAAGCGCTTCAAGGATGAGGTGCCCGAAGTGCAATCAGGACAAGAATGCGGTATGGCTTTTGAGAATTATGAGGATATCAGAAACGATGATGTTATTGAGATTTTTGAGCGACAAGAAATCGAGCGGAGCCTAGATTAACATCATAGCCAATCTCTAAGAACCGATATTAGTGGAATATCTGCAGCCGGCATTGGAAATTCTTTTAAGCTGTTTACATGCACCCATTTTAAGTTCTGACCTTCTTTAGCTTTGGGTGTTCCCTCCCACTTTCGACAAGCGAAAAGCGGCATCAATAGATGAAAATCTGAGTACCCATGACTGGCGAAGGTAAGGGGAGCTAGACAACTTGACCAGGTTTCAATTCCTAGTTCTTCATAAAGTTCTCTAATTAAGGCATCCTCTGGAGTTTCCCCAGGCTCAATTTTACCGCCGGGAAATTCCCACAAACCCTCCATGCTTTTCCCACTGGGCCTTTGGGCTATTAAAACTCTTCCATCTCGATCAATAAGTGCAACCGCTGATACTATTATAACTTTCATGATCTATAGTCTGCATTTATTTCTATGTACCTGTTGGTCAGATCGCAGGTCCAGACCTTTGCACTGCCTGTACCTATGCCTAAATCAACATTTAAATTCAAACGTTGGCGTTTCATATATGCAGCACCATCAGACTCTTTATAATGTGGAGATACCCATCCATCTTCTGCTACCAAAATATCCCCTAATCTTATTGACAATTTATCTCTATCAGCAGATGCACCTGACTTGCCGATTGCCATAACAATTCTTCCCCAGTTTGGATCTTCTCCAGCAACAGCAGTTTTTACCAAAGGGGAGTTGGCTATAGACATAGCGTGCAACTTAGCTTCTTTTCGGTCTACAGCACCAGTGACACTAACCTCAATAAACTTGCTTGCACCCTCTCCATCACATACGACTTGATGCGCCAAATCAAGCATCACTTTTCGTAATCCCTCACGAAAGTCTAGATCATTTTTATTCACTTGAATACCACTTTTGCCAGTTGCACTAACTAATAAAGTATCAGAAGTTGAGGTATCACTATCAACAGTAATACAGTTGAATGTTTCGTCATTTAAATCTGAAACAATTGACTGCAAATCATTTTTATCAATTAGAGCATCTGTAAAAATATATACTAGCATAGTGCCCATATTCGGAGCGATCATACCTGACCCTTTTGCAATGCCCGAAATTGTTATTTTGCCTCCACTCGAACTGACTTTAACACTACTACCCTTAGGAAAGGTATCTGTAGTCATTATAGCCCGAGCAGCATTCTCTATTTTTGAAACGTGAAGTGAGTCAACCAGATAATCAAATACGTTTATTATTTTTTGATATTCTAGCAACTCACCTATTACTCCCGTTGATGATGAGAATATTCTCTCTACTGGTATCTGCACTCTTGTTGAAAGCTCCGCAATGATTTCTCTAACCGCCAACTCACCATGCCGACCAGTGAAAGCATTTGCATTACCCGAGTTTACAATTATTGCAGCCCCTGTTTTCTCAACGTTGATGCCAATTTTATTTTGACAATCAATTACAGGCGCAGACCTCGTCATTGAGCTGGTGAATAAACCAGCAATTACAGTTTCAGGTTCTAAGAGAATAAGAGTAGCGTCTTCACTATTTCCTGATTTTATACCAGCGTTCGCCGTGGCAAATCTTACTCCTGAAATGGAATGCATAATTGGAAAATTTTTAGGAGCCAACGGGGAGATATTTGATACTATTGACATTGCATAACCCTATACTGATATCTGTATTACCGTTAAAAATAGTAGAATTTGATACATTTTGTGTAGCTCTTTTAATCGACAAATACATTAGGGTCTATATTGATTAAGAATTGTTTAGATATGTAATTTACTCAACCGATTACGGCGATATACTTAAATCAAAAACCCACAAAGATTATCTTTGCTTATAAATAAAGCTACTAAACCTATTCTAAAGTTGCAGAGAACGTTGACACTTTTTATGCATCCCCTTAAATCGCATAGAGTATTTTTACTAGCGTGCTTAAAACTTTTAAGGTTTTCTGACCATAGAAGCACTGATCATCAAACTTAAATCCTTTGTGGGTAAGGAATGAAATGTTAGGTCTTGGAAAAATTGCAAAAAAGGTTTTCGGCACTCCAAATGATCGACGAATACGAGAAGCTCAAAATATCGTCGAAAGTATAAATGCGTTAGAGAAAGATTTCAGCGTTCTCTCTGATAGTGAAATAAGCTCAAAAACAAAAGAGTTTAAAGAGCGTCTCGAGAAGGGAGAAACATTAGATATGTTACTTCCAGAGGCTTTTGCGAACTGCCGTGAAGCCGCAAAGAGAGCGTTAGATCTACGGGCATTTGATGTTCAATTGCTTGGAGGAATTTTTCTGCATCGAGGTAACATTTCCGAAATGAAGACGGGTGAAGGTAAAACTTTAGTTGCTACCTTTCCAGCATATTTAAATGCTCTTGTTGGAAAAGGAGTGCACATTGTTACAGTGAATGATTATCTTGCAAAGCGAGATGCAGACTGGATGTCAAAAGTTTACACTGCGCTAGGAATGACAACAGGGGTCGTTTATCCACAGCAAGAGGATGAAGAAAAGCTAGAAGCATACTCCTGTGATATTACGTACGCGACAAATAATGAATTAGGTTTTGATTATCTGCGCGATAATATGAAACCAAGTATAGATCAAATTGCTCAGAAACATCATTATTTTGCTATTGTAGACGAAGTTGATAGCATTTTAGTAGACGAGGCCAGGACCCCATTAATTATATCTGGTCCAGCTCAGGATCGATCAGAGCTTTATATAAAAATTGATAAACTAATTCCAACCTTAGAAGAAATGCATTTTACAATCGACGAAAAATCGAGAAATGTTACTTTTACGGATGAAGGAAACGATTTTTTGGAGCTACAGCTCAGAGAAAGAGACCTACTTCCAGAAAACCAATCCCTTTACGATCCCGAGAGTACAACTGTGGTCCATCATGTTAATCAAGGGCTTAGGGCGCATAAACTTTTTACTAAAGATAAAGATTATATCGTAAGAGACAAACAAGTCGTTTTAATCGATGAATTTACTGGACGGATGATGTCGGGAAGACGATTGTCAGAAGGCCTTCACCAAGCGATTGAAGCAAAAGAGGGCTGTGAGATTCAGCCAGAAAATGTCACGTTAGCTAGCGTTACGTTCCAAAACTACTTTCGACTGTATGAGAAGTTATCTGGTATGACAGGAACTGCTGCAACTGAAGCAGACGAATTTATGGAAATTTATAAGCTTGGGGTGCTAGAAATTCCAACAAATAAACCTGTGACTAGATCAGATGAAGATGACAGGGTTTACCGAACTGCAAAAGAAAAATACGAGGCCATAGTTAAAGAAGTCAAAGAAGCGAACTCAAAAGGCCAGCCAGTTCTATTAGGGACAACATCAATTGAAAAATCTGAACTTTTGTCAGATTTACTTAAAAAGTCTGGTGTCGAGCATAATGTCTTAAATGCACGTCAACATGAGCAAGAGGCATATATAGTTGCTAACGCTGGCAAGTTTAGAGCGGTAACAATTGCGACGAACATGGCGGGCCGCGGCACTGATATACAATTAGGCGGCAACCTGGAAATGGAGGTCTTGGAAGCTCTAGAAAAAAAACCAAAATCAAAACCCGAACAGATACGTAAAACTATTGAAGAAAAGCATTCGAAAGAGAAAAACCAAGTTTTAGAAGCCGGTGGCTTATTTGTGTTAGCATCAGAACGGCACGAAAGCCGTAGAATTGATAACCAGTTAAGGGGTCGCTCGGGCAGGCAAGGTGATCCTGGCAAAACCTGTTTCTTTCTAAGTTTAGAAGATGATTTGATGCGTATATTTGGGTCGGAAAGACTCGACAAAGTATTATCAACCCTTGGTATGGAAGAAGGGGAAGCAATTATACACCCATGGGTAAATAAATCCCTTGAACGCGCGCAGTCTAAAGTTGAAGCCCGAAATTTCGATATTCGTAAACAATTACTGAAATTCGACGATGTAATGAATGATCAGAGAATTGCCATATTCGAACAACGCCTTGATATAATGCGCGCCGACGATCAAACTGAAATCATTGATGATATGCGTAACGACGTAATTGACGATCTGATAAATATTCATATTCCTCCAAAATCATATCCTGACCAATGGGATCTAGATGGTCTCAAAGGAGCGCTAAAGGATGGTATGAACCTTAATTTACCTGTCAAAGACTGGGCAAATGAAGAAGGTGTAGATGACGAGTTGCTGACCCAACGTATTGAAGATGCGGCGAATTCAATGATGGCTGAAAAAACAAAAGCGTTTGGTAAGGAAGCAATGCAGCAAGTGGAAAAACAACTTTTGCTTCAGACAATTGACACTAAATGGCGAGAGCATCTTATAACTCTGGAACATTTGAGATCCGTTGTCGGTTTTAGGGGTTATGCTCAGAGAGATCCGTTAAATGAGTATAAAAATGAAGCGTTCCAGCTATTCGAGCGTCTTTTAAATGGCTTACGTTACGATGTAACAAAACAGCTTAGCATGGTGAGACCCCTAACTGATGACGAACGCAATGCAATGGTTGCCAAGTTTTTAGACGAACAAAAGAAACTGCAAGTAGCTCCTAAAATAGAGAATACAAAAACTACCAAGTCAAACTCAAAATTGCCACTTGGAGCAAAAACCCCACCTGAACAAATGCCAACGGGTTGGCAGTCAACCGGCAGGAATGAAATTTGCCCGTGCGGTTCTGGAAAGAAGTTTAAACATTGCCATGGTCGGTTATAATAAAAAATTTAATAAACTAAGTTTACCTTAGGTGAGTTTGTGCTAGGCTCTTTCTGCTAATTACGTTTTTTTTGAGGAGAGAAAAATGAAGAAAGTACTTGCGGCGATAATCTTTTGCAATTTTATGGTATCATCGGCCGTTTCTGCTGAAATTAAAATTGGATTTGTTACTACATTAACAACACCAGCAGCTGTTATCGGTGAAGATATGACAAATGCAGTTAACCTGGCCTTAGAACACTTGAATGGGAAAGCTGGCTCACATAAAATTGAAGTAGTGTTTGGTGATGATGGATTCGCACCTGATACTGGGAAGCAAGTAACAGATCGCCTTTTAAAACAAGATAAGGTTGACATAATGGCAGGGTATATTTGGAGCCATGTCTTATTAGCATCGCGCAAGTCTGTATTGGATGCAGGGAAAATATTGATTTCCTCAAATGCAGGACCTTCACAAATGGCGAGCAAATTGTGCCACGAAAATTTCTTCTCCGCCTCATGGCAAAATGATCAAACGCCAATGGCAATGGGCGAGGTTTTTAATAAAGTCGGTATAAAATCGCTTTACATAATGGCTCCCAATTATGCTGCAGGGAAAGACATGGTAGCTGGAATCGAACGTACATTTAAAGGGCAAGTAGTTGGCAAAGACCTAACAAAATGGGGTGCGGATGCCCAATTAGACTTCTCAGCTGAACTCGCTAAAGCAAAGGTATCGGGAGCTGATGGATTGTTTGTTTTTTATCCTGGAGCTGCGTCTGGAGCGTTTACAAAACAATATCACCAGGCAGGTTTAAAGGATTTGCTGCCCTTGTATTCCGTATTTACGATAGATGGTATTTCACTACCCAAACTACAGGCTGCAAATTTCTCCGGAATAGTGGGGTCAAAAGTAACACAACAGTGGGATCCCTCTTTAGATAATCAAGCGAATAAGAAGTTTGTTAACGATTTCAAAAAACAGTTTGGTAAATATCCTTCATTCTATGCTGCCCAGTCTTATGACACTATTAATATGATAGCGTCTGCTGTGACGGCGGTTGATGGCGATATGAGTGATGTTGCTGGTCTCCGATCTGCACTGAAAAGCGCTAATTATAATTCAGTTAGGGGTAAATATTCTTACGGGAATAATAACTTTCCAATTCAAAACTTTTACCTGAGAGAGGTTGTTGAAGATTCGGATGGCAATTGGACTACAGAGGTAGTTGATACTGTATTTAAAAATCACCAAGACCCATTTGCAGCTGATTGTAAGTTAAAATAATTAATAGTCCGTCAGTATAAAACTTTGACAATTAGCTTGTAAAGATCTGGGGGCAGTATTGGACTATACTCTGCTTTTAATACAGGTGCTAAATGGGCTTCAATTGGGAGTTCTTTTGTTCCTGGTAGCCTCAGGCCTTACTTTAGTTTTTGGGATTTTAGATTTTGTAAACCTTGCACACGGTTCGATTTACATGTTGGGAGCGTTCGTATGCGCTTCACTGACTTATGCACTGGATAGTTATTTATTAGCAGTAATTTTGGCATTACCCATTATTGGGATTATCGGATACCTTTTTGAGGTTTTCCTCGCCCGTCCACTCTACAGTAGAGACCATCTGGATCACGTACTAGGAACCTTTGGTGCAATTCTGGTAATTGACACAATTGCCCATTTAATTTGGGGTCCCGCTGGAATTGCTATTCCTTTACCGAACTACTTGGATGGGCAAATCAAAATCTCAGAAAATATTGAACTACCTACGTTTAGAGTTTTAATCATCATTGTTGGACTACTAGCAGCTTTCGGTCTGCTTTGGCTGGTGAATTTTACCAGGTTGGGAATGTTAATACGGGCGGGTGCATCTAATAGAACAATGGTGTCAGCACTAGGCATTGATATAAGAACCCTTTTTGCCATCGTATTTGCTATTGGCGCAACTCTGGCTGGTATGGCAGGAATGCTTATTGCGCCTATCACAGAAGCTTCACTCGGTATGGGAAACAATGTAATAATAACTGCTTTTGTGGTAATTATAGTGGGCGGAATTGGTTCTGTGAAAGGCGCACTTGTAGCTGCTTTGCTTATCGGACTAATTGATACCCTTGGACGCGCCTTTCTAGACGATTTTTTCAAAATATTCATGAGCGCAGCTGCTGCCGAAAATTCTGCTCCAGCCATTTCCTCAATGTCGATCTACCTAATTATGGCATTGATATTGTCGTTTAAACCAAACGGTTTGTTCCCTCCTAAATTACGGTAAATATAATTCCATGCAATTTATCAGATCATTTAAGTTTTTCATTTTAGCTTCTTTATTGGTCTTTCCTATCATTTTTAACCAAATCGGAATGTCATTCTATCTAGATTTAGCCACTCGTTTATGTATTTTGGCCATAGCAGCAGTTGGTTTAAACCTTATTCTCGGATATGGCGGTATGATTTCCTTTGGCCATGCCGCTTATTTAGGACTTGGCGCCTACGCTGTTGGAATACCTGCACACCACTGGCTTTATGGCGGATTAGATTTTCTAGCTACAACGAATGGATTTGTGCATATCTTAATTGCAATAGCGATTAGCGGATTGTTTGCATTGTTAACAGGACTAATATGTTTAAAGACAAAGGGTGTTTATTTTATAATGATAACGATGGCATTTTCACAAATGGCATACTATCTGTTTGTTTCAATTGAGGAATACGGAGGTGACGACGGTTTAGTTATTAACACTAGATCAGAGATACCACTGATTAACCTTGATGATCCAATCCAAATGTTTTTAGTTTCTTTTTCAAGTTTGATCTTTTTTATGTGGCTCGTTCATCTGATAACAAAGTCAAATTTCGGCTTGATTTTATCAGGAATCAAAGACAACGAAGCTCGGATGGTTTCACTCGGCTACAATGTTTACTTTCATAAATTGATAGCGTTTATATTTTCTGGAATTATTTGTGGTTTCGCTGGGGTTCTTCTAGGAAATTTTACTACTTTCATATCTCCCGAAATGATCGATTGGTCTAGATCTGGAGAATTGATGTTTATGGTAATATTGGGGGGTGTCGCAACGGTAATGGGCCCTCTTTTTGGTGCAATAGTGTTTGTCATTTTAGAAGAAGTTTTATCTTCAATTACAATTTATTGGCACCTTCCATTTGGGCTTCTTTTAATCACTGTAGTCCTGTTTTTTAGGGGTGGCTTATCCTCACTCTTTTCAAAGTAAGGTGCAAAGTGTGCAGAATATATTAAAAATAAAAAACTTGAATAAAAACTTTGGCGGTGTGATAGCGACAAAAAACCTCAACCTTTCCGTATTAGACGGAGACTTACATGCTATTATTGGCCCAAATGGGGCTGGGAAAACTACATTAGTTTCACAAATATTTGGACAAGTGTTCCCCGACAGTGGTCAAATTTTTTTTCAAAATATTGATGTTACACAAATTTCTGAATACAAAAAATCTCGGCTTGGGATTAATCGAACATTTCAAATTACATCAGTTATGAAATCAATGACGGTTTCTGAAAATATACAATTAGCAACTGACAAAATTAGAGAAAATTCGCTTGATTTTTTTACGACATTTACAAACAAAAGTTATGTTCTAGAAAAGATTGACTTTTGCCTTGGTCAGGTAGGACTAATTGAGGCAAATAATCAACCAGTTGCAAGTTTGAGCCATGGAGATTGTCGCAAACTAGAGATTGCTATGGCATTGGCTTCAGATGCAAAGCTCTTGCTACTTGATGAGCCTATGGCTGGTCTCGGTCCGAGTGAAACACAAGAAATGATCGCCCTACTAAACAAGCTGAAAGGAAAACAAACCATAATATTAGTAGAACATGATATGGATGCGGTATTTGCATTAGCAGACCGAATATCGGTCTTAGTTTCGGGTGAAATCATTGCAACTGGCGAGCCAAATAATATAAAACGCGATTCTAAAGTGCAGAACGCCTACTTGGGGGAAGCTTAATGTTAACGTTAAGCAATGTTGAAACACATTATGGACCCAGCCAAACATTATTCGGAGTGTCTCTAAATATTAAGCCGGCCGGCGTGTCGACACTTTTAGGGCGAAATGGGATGGGTAAGACTACAACCATAAGTTCAATAATGAATATCAAGTCCAAAACTAGTGGTTATGTTTCATTTAACGGACAAGATATAACTAATTTACCAAGTTTCAAAATCGCTAAATTAGGTATTGGCTTGGTGCCTGAAGGTCGGCAAATCTTTCCGAACTTAACGACACATGAAAACCTTATTGCAACTGCAAACATTACTAAAACGAAAAATCTAACTTGGACTTTAGAACATGTTTATGAGCTTTTCCCAGACCTAAAATCTCGTGCCAAATTCATGGGTAATTTGCTCTCAGGGGGTGAACAGCAAATGTTGGCAATTGGAAGAGCTCTGCTTACAAACCCTAAACTTTTAATATTAGACGAAGCGACCGAGGGACTTGCACCCATAATTCGAGAAAAGATCTGGGAAGCTCTAAGAAATATACGTGATAGTGGCATATCGATTTTAATTATCGACAAAAACTTGAAAGATTTATTAACTATTTCAGATAACCACAACATTATTCACAAAGGCAAAATAGTTTGGTCAGGATCATCCGCTCAATTAAGATCTTCTAAAGAAGTAACAAAGACATTTCTGGGTATCTAAAGAACCGAGTCTGTTAATTAAAGTTTTAAGAAACTTTATGGGCCCAAAAAAACTTGACTCTCAATATGTGTCAAAATCAAGTGCCTCAAAGTCGGTTTTACTGTGTCTTTCGAGCAAATACTGATTTGGAATTTCTGATTTCCGATTTATTCGCTCACCACGCATCACTGCTGGCCTAGAGCTTAAATTTTTTGCCCATCTAAGTACGTTGTGATAATCACCAACTTGTAAAAAATCAGCAGCGCCGTATTGCTTGCCTAAGACTAAACGACCATACCAGGGCCATATCGATATGTCCGCAATGCTATATTCATCGCCAGTTATAAATTCTTTTTTGGATAATTCACGATCAAGAACATCAAGCTGACGTTTGACTTCCATCGAATAGCGATCAATTGCATACTGTATTTTCTCTGGCGCATACACATAAAAATGACCAAACCCACCTCCAAGGTACGGCGCACTAGACATCTGCCAAAAAAGCCAATTGAGAACTTCTGTACGTTGATCGCCGTGTGTCGGTAAAAAGGAATTAAACTTTTCAGCAAGATACAAGAGTATAGCCCCCGATTCGAAAACCCTTTTAGGCTCATCTCCAGAATTATCTAAAAGAGCCGGAATTTTAGAATTTGGATTAATATTTACAAAATCTGAGCCAAACTGTTCCCCTTTCCCAATACTAATCAACCAAGCATCATATTCTGCATCGCTATGACCCATTTCTAAGAGTTCCTCAAACATAACAGTAACTTTTATACCGTTTGGAGTTCCTTGAGAATATAATTGAAAGGGGTGTTGACCAATAGGTAAGGTTTTATCATGTGTTGATCCAGCTGTTGGGCGGTTAGTGGATGCAAAAGTTCCACCATTTTCATTCTCCCACTTCCAAATCTTTGGCGGGAAATAATCTATAGGATAATTCACAACTGATCCTTACTTTAGAAATTAATCTACCACATAAATTTTAAATTTTTCGTCTCAGTGAAACTTAATATTAGGTAGCATATCATCAATGATTGAATTCATTGTAGGAGATGGTCGCATAATCTTTGCTACCTTTTCTTTATCTGGATGATAGTATCCGCCTAAATCAACTTCGAGTCCTTGAGTACTATCCAGCTCATTAAGGATTTTTGTGGTATTGTCCTTTAACATATTATAAACCGAGGTGAAGCGTATTGCCAAATCGTAGTCTTCTTTTTGCTCAGCTAGTGCTTTCGCCCAATAGAGAGCAAAAAAGAAATGACTGTGTCGATTGTCTGTCTCGCCAAGCTTTCGACCAGGAGACTTATTGTTATCCAATATTCCTTGCGTTGCTGTTTCAATAGCCGACCCAAGGGTCGCAGCTTTTTTATTTTCAGAATTAGCCGCTAGAAAGTTAAAACTCTCTCCTAAAGCACAAAATTCGCCTAAGCTATCCCATCGTAAATGGTTTTCTTCTTGTAATTGCTGAACATGTTTTGGGGCTGAGCCACCTGCTCCAGTTTCAAAAAGGCCCCCTCCATTCATTAGTTTTACAATAGATAACATCTTTGCTGAAGTGCCCAGCTCTAAAATTGGAAACAAATCAGTTAGGTAATCACGAAGAACATTACCAGTAACCGCAATACTATCTTCTCCTTTAGTAATTGTCTCAAGAGTGACTCTTGTAGCTTTTCTTGGCGACATAATCAAAAATCTGTCACGTATTCCTTTTCTATTTAGAACCTGTTCTACAATAGGAATTAACTGCGCATCATGAGCCCTATTTTGGTCAAGCCAAAATATTGCCTGCGCATCAGTGGCTACCTGACGCTCTATAGCAAGATTAATCCAATCCATAATAGGTGCTTTATTTACTGAACATGACCGCCAAATATCACCAGATTTAACCTCATGCTCATGCAGGATAGTGCCATTTTCGAGGATATAACGAACAGTTCCATCTCTCGGAATTTCAAACGTGGTAGGATGACTGCCGTATTCCTGAGCCTTTTGTGCCATTAACCCGACATTAGCAACGGTGCCTGAAGTTGAAGGTTCCAAAGCACCTTTCTCTTTAAAAAATTTTATTGTCTCTTCGTAAACGGGGGCATAAGAATTATCAGGAATAACACATTTAGTATCTTTCGTAGATCCATCAGGGCCCCACGCTATTCCTCCAGCTCTAATTAAAGCTGGCATAGAGGCATCGATTATAACATCGGAAGGAACATGTAAATTTGTTATTCCTCGTTCACTATCGACCATATACAGATCTGCTTCTTTCTCAATAATAGCATTAAAGTCTTGCGTGATTTTTGAGTCGTGCGATACACGTTCTAATATCTCACCAAGCCCTGAATTGGGGCTCACGCCCAACTCATCTAGAACTTTTCTATGTCTTTTAAAAACATCTTTAAAAAAAACAGAAACAACATGACCAAAAATAATTGGATCAGAAACCTTCATCATAGTAGCTTTTAAGTGAACGGAAAAAAGTACATCCTGCTTTTTTGCGTCCTTAATTTCATGTAACAGAAAAGCGCGAAGGTCTGCTACAGACATAAAAGTTGCATCAACAACTGTACCGCTTTCTAATTTTATATCTGTTTTTAAATCCTTTATATTTCCCTCTAAATCAGTAAATTCGATCCTTGCAAAACCGGCCTGACTTTCTTTAATAGTCGCAGATTTTTCATTATCGAAAAAGTCATTCCCATCCATTGATGAAACATGGGTAGCAGAACTTGATCTCCATTTACCCATGAAATGCGGATTGGCCATAGCATATTTCTTTACTGCTTTAGCTGCGCGGCGGTCAGAATTCCCCTCTCTTAAAACAGGATTAACAGCTGACCCCTTTATTGTATCATAGAGCTTGCGTACGCTGATTTCATGCTCTGTTGATGGTTCATAAGGATAATCAGGTACAGCAAAACCTTGTGACTGTAACTCCTTTATGGCCGAAACCAGTTGTGGGACTGAGGCCGATATATTTGGGAGTTTAATTACATTAGCTTTTGGGCTTTGAACTATTTCGCCAAGCTCTTTTAGCCCATCATTCTGTTCTTGTTCATCCTTTAAATACTTACCAAAAGTCGCCTTGATTCTTCCTGCTAGAGAAATATCCTTACTTCCAACATTGATACCTGCCGATGCCGCGAAAGATTGAACAATTGGAAGCAAAGAAGCACTGGCAAGCTCTGGTGCTTCGTCTACAATTGTATACAATATGTCTGGGTTGGAACTGTTCGACATTTAAAATTAACCTTTCAATTGTAGAAAATAGTGCAATTTATAGGTTCAGTGCACGGATATACCAAGCAAAACTCTGCACTGCTGCGCTTAAGACATTTGTTAAAGAATTTCAATTATAATATTGGCGTAATTAATAATTTCCTAATGTCCCAACCTTTGAATCTCTTCGTTAAATTCCTTCTCAAATACTAAATCTCTATTATGAAATGCAGCAATAGAGGCCTTAATATAAAAGTTTTCATAGTCACTCCACATTTCTGCATGGGTCTCAGTCCTAATGGACCAGTCTGCTCTACCAATTTCTTCCGTCCAATGAGTACGGCCGCGTGCAGAAAGCGGGTCATCAGGATGTATTGACCACCATTCTCTCGCAACAGATCCTGTAATAAGACCATGCGCTTGATCTATTTTTTTACCAAAATCATCAATTATTTCTGTGGTAACAATTCCTGATTTCAAATCACGTTTCACATTTCTTTGATTTCCACCCTCTCTTATAGTTTCAATCTTCCAAGGTTTCCCCAAAACAGCTGGCTGGAACCTGCGTTCGTCTAAATCGCCATGTGATGAAATTGAAAGATCAAGTTGGCCCTGAACAAGCGTTAGGGTGCCAATATCAGGCATCGGCCAAAGTAAAGGCCAATAACAATTTGATATTGAGATCCTTATTTTGTGACCTTTGGGAACCCTGTAGGCTATTTGATCAAGTGTGACCTCAATATCCATCAATTCGTTTGGTATAATAGCAAAAATTTTTTCGTGGCCATTTCTATGTGATAAGTTCATGCAACCATATGTTATTCTAGTCGACGCCCCGTCAGGATGAATATGGTTGAGTCTAACTATTATTTGACCAGATTTAACATCACTTTTTATTTTAAGTCGGATTATAGGTGCACCTATAATATCAAGTCTTTCAGTTAATATTTCACTATCGTAACACTTCGATAGACTATCATCTCGTCTTTGATCACCAGGCATTTCTGGGCCAAGCCAGATTGCGCAATATTCTCCTCCATCCAAACCACAATCTTGTGGTGAACAAACAATATGATTTAGATCTTTAGTTTTATTATATTCAATAAGTTTAGAATTCTCAGTTAAACTGAAGGTATTGATCGTTGGCCCATCTGGCCAACTACCTTCATTTACCCAAACTCCAGGTCTTTCCGTATACCAAGATTGCGGTCTTACACCCTCCATTAAATAAACTGTATATTTTGGGTCTTCTTCTACTCCCGTTTCTAAGTCTTTCAACCATCGGTCCCACCACCTTAAAGCTTCTTGCAAAAATCCAATTTTTGGTTCGGGACTCGCAAAGTGAGGATACTTGTGAACCCACGGCCCAACGACACCTTTAACTGGCACCTTGATATTAGTAACCAGATGCGACACTGCATTTTTGTAAGCATCTCCCCAACCACCTATAGCTAGAACAGCTGCCTGGATCCCATCGTAATTTTCACAGACAGAGCCGTGCTTCCAATAACTATCACGAGTTTGATGCTTAAGCCATTTTATAGGTAAAAATGGCTCTTCTCTTAAGCGCTTATTCCACATAGTAGCCCATTCATCTCCAACAAGCATTGGATCAGGAGGCCTTGAGGAATAAGACCACATTGTCGATCCCCAACCTAAGTTTTCATTTAACAAACAACCGCCTTTATAATGAATATCATCTGCATAGCGATCAACTGTAGAACATAGTGTAATTATTGCCTTTAAGCGTTCAGGCGCACGTTCTGCTATTTGTAGAGAGTTGAAGCCACCCCAGCTGATCCCCATCATTCCAACTTTCCCGGTACACCAAATCTGAGCTGCAAGCCAATTTATAACCTCAACGCCGTCATTTAGTTCACTCTCTGTGTACTCATCCTCCATTATCCCATCACTATCACCATTCCCTCGCATATCAACTCTCACACAAGCGTACCCGTGCGAAGCAATAAATGGATGAGTCAGACAATCGCGAGCAACAGTGCCATCTCTTTTTCTGTAAGGCAAATACTCTAGGATTGCTGGTACTGGATGAATTTCACTATTTTTTGGCATCCATATACGGGAAGACAATCTGCATCCATCCGAAAGAATAATTCCTTGATCTTCTATTTCCTTAATTTCGAATAAATCATTTTTCATTTCTCATAACCCCAAGACTTTGCAGTTGCCAAACAATATACTAAGAATGTACCAATACTATGTTAATAATCAGTTGGTATAAAATGGATTAATTTTGCTTTCAGTATCGTAAAATTAATCATTATTGAGTTTAGTCGGTTTATAATGGGTAATTCAGAGTACTCTAAATGGATAGGGAAAACACAAGAAAAAAATGATAAGTTACTACCATTTCCGGCACAGTTTATGGAAAATACGCTCAACCGAGATGCTACGTTTACTGAAGGAAAGGAATTACCGCCATTATGGCACTGGCTTTATTTTTTAGAGTCAGAAAAACTTTCTAACTTAGGAAGGGATGGTCATCCAAAAAAAGGTGGGTTTTTACCACCGGTGAACTTACCGAGGCGAATGTGGGCAGGTGGACGCTTTTGGTTCAAAAAACCGTTATTAATTGGGCAAGACAGCCTAAAAAAGTCAATAATCTTATCTATACAGGAAAAGAATGGGAGCTCGGGACAATTGTGTTTTGTGACAGTGAAACATGAATATTTCCAAAATGAAACTCTCTGCTTGATAGAAGAGCATGATATTGTTTATCGCGAGGATCCAAAAGAAAATGATAAACTTATTGATGGGGTTATTGCCTCAACAGACTGGGATATTTGTGAGGAAATTACCCCTTCAAGCACTTTACTATTCAGGTACTCAGCACTGACCTTTAATGGTCACCGTATCCATTATGATAATGAATACGCTATTAATACTGAAGGATATAATGGATTGGTTTTTCACGGGCCTTTAATAGCCACTTTACTGATAGACTTGTCTATGCGCTTGAGTCAAAAAACACCCTCATATTTTGAATTCAGAGGAGTTTCACCAATATCAGGACCAAATGCATTTTCAATTGCGAGCAAAAAGCAAGGTGACGAAATTATTTTATCGGCTATTAAAAAAAATGGAACTTTATCAATGAAAGCAAAAGCAGTCTATTAAACTAACCCTTCATCGACTCCCAAAAGGTTTTAACAGAGGAAAAAAAACTATTTGTCTCAGGATTGTTATCCTCAGAAAGTTCCTCAAACTCCTGCAACAATTCTTTTTGCCTGGCAGTCAAATTAACCGGTGTTTCAACTGCCATTTCAATAAACATATCACCTTTCTGAACTGTTTTTATGGCAGGCATACCTTTACCCTTTAATCTCATCTGTCGTCCCGACTGACTGCCGGCTGGAATACGTACTCTACTGCGCCCACCATCTATTGTAGGTACCTCTACCTCTCCACCAAGGCTCGCTTTTGCCATTGAAACTGGAACTCGGCAAAAAAGATTGAGACCATCTCGCTCAAAAATTTTATGCTTAGAAACTTCTATGAAAATATATAGATCACCAGAAATGCCACCTCTCGGACCGGTCTCACCCTCACCTGCGAGACGAATTCGGGTTCCAGTTTCCACACCTGGTGGAACATTTACGCTCAGAGCTCTATCCTTCTTTTGCGTACCCTGTCCTCCACAAGAAGAACAGGGATTTTTAATTATTTGCCCTGCTCCAGAACAAGTTGGGCAACCTCTTTCAACTGTAAAAAAGCCTTGGGTTGCGCGGACCTTGCCCATCCCAGAACACGTTGGGCATGTAGTCGGTGAAGATCCACCTGCAGCGCCGGTGCCATTACAAGATCCACATGCAACAGAAGAAGGGACATTTATTGTTTTTTGCAGTCCGGCAAAAGCGTCCTCAAGCGAAATTGATAAGTTATAACGTAGATCTGACCCGCGTGACTGTTGCTTACGACCACCACGGCCACCACCCATGAAGTCACCGAACAGATCATCAAAAACATCAGAGAAAGCACTAGAGAAATCTCCACTTCCGCCGAAACCTGGACCTCCACCTCCGCTTTCAAATGCAGCGTGACCATACCGATCATATGCCGCTTTTTTCTCTGCATCCTTTAGGACTTCATAAGCCTCATTCACTTCCTTGAATTGAGCTTCAGCATTCGGATTGTCTGAATTTCGATCTGGATGAAGTTCTTTAGCTTTTGTTCTATAAGCCTTTTTAATCGCGTCTTTTTCAGAGCCTTTTGGAACACCCAGTACGTCGTAGTAATCACGCTTTGACATAAAAGGCGCCCCTTTCAATGAATGCTTTCATCAAATTAAATTCAGCCGTAAAAAGGCATTTGTTCATTACGAACGTTGCTCATCATCAAGATCTTCAAAATCTGCATCAACGATGTTGTCGTCAAAATCAGCACTACCAGGTTCTTTATCAGAGTTTTCACCGTCTTCTTGGCTAGCTTTATATATTGCTTCGCCTAATTTCATGGCTGCTTCTGTTACATTCTGAATTCCAGATTTTATTTTACCCGCGTCCTCAGTTTCCAATTCTTCCTTTAATGCCGAAATGGCTAATTCAATAGCTTCAATAGTTGTCGGATCTACTTTGTCGCTATGTTCTTCCATAGATTTTTCTGTAGAGTGAATTAAGCTCTCAGCCTGATTTTTAGCTTCGATTAACTCTCGACGCTCTTTATCTGCTTCAGCATTTTCCTCGGCATCTTTAACCATATTTTCAATATCTTCATCTGAAAGACCGCCAGAAGCCTGAATGGTTATATTCTGTTCCTTGCCAGTACCCTTATCTTTTGCAGAAACAGATACAATACCATTAGCATCAATATCAAAGGCGACTTCGATTTGGGGCATACCACGGGGAGCTGGGGGAATATCTTCCAAATTAAATTGCCCAAGAATCTTATTGTCTGTAGCCATTTCTCGCTCCCCTTGGAAAACTCGAATTGTCACAGCATTTTGATTGTCTTCCGCAGTAGAAAACACTTGAGATTTTTTAGTTGGTATAGTCGTGTTTCTATCAATTAATCTAGTAAATACGCCACCTAAAGTTTCAATTCCAAGTGACAAAGGAGTAACGTCCAAAAGTACTACATCTTTAACATCACCCTGAAGTACGCCAGCTTGTATTGCTGCACCCATTGCCACAACTTCATCTGGGTTAACACCTTTATGAGGATCCTTTCCAAAAAATTTAGTCACCTCTTCCATCACTTTGGGCATACGTGTCATTCCACCAACAAGAACAATTTCGTCTATATCAGAAGTCGACAAACCGGCATCTTTCAAAGCTGCCTGACATGGTTTTATTGATGCCTTTATCAAGTCACTCACCAAACTCTCAAGCTTAGCTCTCGTTAGTTTAATAACCATATGAAGTGGTTGGCCGGTACTAGCGTCCATAGAAATAAATGGTTGGTTGATTTCTGTTTGACTAGCTGATGAAAGCTCAATCTTGGCCTTTTCTGCCGCCTCCTTGAGGCGTTGAAGCGCCATTTTATCTTTCTTTAAATCAACGCCATTTTCCTTTTTGAATTCATCTGCAAGGTAGTTAACGATCCTCATGTCAAAGTCTTCACCGCCGAGGAAGGTATCACCATTTGTAGATTTCACCTCAAATAGGCCATCATCAATCTCCAAAATAGTAACATCAAATGTACCACCGCCTAAATCATAGACCGCAATCGTTTTGCTCTCATTTTTATCTAAACCATACGCCAAAGCAGCTGCTGTTGGCTCATTTATAATTCTTAGAACCTCAAGACCCGCTATCTTACCAGCATCTTTTGTTGCTTGCCTCTGAGCATCGTTAAAATAGGCAGGAACTGTAATAACAGCCTGTGATACCTCTTCGCCCAAATAAGCCTCTGCAGTCTCTTTCATTTTTTGCAATATAAAAGCTGAGATTTGAGATGGACTATATTTTTCACCTTGAGCCTCTACCCAGGCATCACCGTTGCCCCCATCAATAACGTTAAAGGGGAGGTTTTTTTTATCTTTCTCCAAATTGGAGTCATCAACACGACGGCCAATGAGGCGCTTAACCCCAAAAACTGTATTTGTTGGATTTGTAACGGCTTGGCGTTTAGCTGGCTGCCCTACCAATTTTTCATTATCTGAAAATGCCACAATAGATGGGGTTGTTCTTGCTCCTTCTGCATTTTCTATGACACGCGGCTGAGAACCATCCATTATAGCCACACAACTATTAGTTGTCCCTAAGTCAATTCCAATTACTTTTCCCATTACTTTTCCTCATTATTTCCGTGGCCTCTTGAGAAATTCGACCATGCTCGAATTAGTGTAGTATTTAGACCTTGTTGGTTTTTGATCAATCGAGGTTTATATAGGTAGCCTTTGGCAAAGCTTCAACCACATCCCACATTTTATGTAAAATTTAATTGAGTAGTAACAATTGAATAATTTTATACGATCAATTAACTAAATTTACTTAGATAACGTGAAAATTAGTCAGATATTTGAATTTCAGGAAAGTCATAAAGATTGGATTACTTTAAGTTAACCGAAGTATTTCGCGATTTAGCATTACAAGCCGGTGATGCAATTATGGAAATTTATTCTCACGATAATATTGCAATCGAAACGAAACTTGATGCTAGCCCCGTAACAAATGCCGATAAAACAGCAGACGCCATTATTTACAACGGGTTAAAAGAGGCTTTCCCTGATCTGGATGTTGTTACTGAAGAAAAATCAGAAAGCCATTATTTACGAAAAAAGAATTTTATTTTGGTTGATCCTCTCGACGGCACAAAAGAATTTATTAATAAAACGGGAGAATTCACAGTTAATATAGCCTATATTCAAAATAATTCTCCGACCCATGGTGTTGTATATGCGCCAGCAGTTAAGCGCTTGTTTGCCACCGATCAAAATACAAAATCTTATGAAATTATATGGCCAGCCGGCAAAACAGGGAAAATCTTAAATAAACCGCTCCAAGTTTCAGTCCCAGACCCAAACGCTCTAACAGTCGTAGCATCAAAATCCCATATTAATCCCGAAACAAAAAAATATATCGAAAAATATTCGATCTCAAATAGTAAAAATGCTGGATCTTCTCTAAAATTTTGCCTTATCGCAGCTGGTGAGGCTGATTTATATCCAAGATTGGGGCGAACCATGGAATGGGATACAGCAGCGGGTCATGCAATACTCCTTGGTGCGGGCGGGCACGTAACAAATCTTTCAACAAAAGAACCGCTTTATTATGGCAAACCAGGTTTTGAAAATCCATTTTTTATCGCTCATAGCGATAAAGGCATAATTAAAAATTAAGCTGCCTGTATTTTCTGATTTTCCGTTAAAATGGTGAAAAGGGTTTGCGGATCTGGGTTTGCCCTGAGTTTAGCACAAATAGAATTATCTCTGAGTGTCCGTGACACAATTGCTAATGCCTTCAAATGATCTACGCCAGCATTTTCAGGAGCAAAAAGTCCAAAAATTATGTCAACGGGTAACTTATCAACTGAACCAAAATCTACAGGCGACTCGAGCAAGATAAACGCTCCACAAACTTGGTCTACATCTATTGATCTAGCGTGTGGCAGGGCTACACCATGCCCTACTCCAGTTGGCCCCAGCTTCTCACGCTCAAGTAATGCTTCTAGCAAAGCCTCACTGCGCATATTATAGCAGTTGGCGGCCAACTGAGCCATATCATGAAGCACGCGTTTCTTACTAGATGCCGCTGCTACTACCTTTACAGCTTCCGGCTGAAGCAAATCGTAGAGTTCCATTTCCGCGACTATTCCTTAAAAATCCCAATATTTTTTACTTTGGCTCAACCCAGCCAATATTTCCGTCGTCCCTTTGATAAACAATACTCACAAGTTTGTTTGCATCATTTTTAAACACGAAAAAATCTTTACCTGAGATCTCCATTTGCATCACAGCCTCCCCAACGGATAATTTTGGTATCGTTGTCTCAGCTTCTGCAATAATTATTGGCTGTAGAGTTTCTGGCTCTGATTCTTCGTTTTCATCTTCTGAAGCGAGGATATATGATGAAGCAGAAGAAAGTTCAACCGGTGTTGTTCTTGTAGCATGATGGTCTTTCAGTCTTCTTTTATAGCGACGTAATTGTTTTTCCATCTTTGCTGCACAATTATCAAATGATGCATATATTTCATTTTCATGCGACCGAGCTTGTGCCGTTAGACCCGTCGATAAATGAATAGTAGCTTCACATACAAACTCGTGACCACTTTTAGAGAAAACAATTATGGCGTCGGTTGGACGTTCTGCGTATTTTGAAACTACGTCGTCAATTTCGTCTTTAACATGCTGCTGTAATGCCATACCAATGTCAATTTGCTTTCCAGAAATTTGGTAGCGCATATTTACTCCTTTCATGGACAAATAAACTAGTGATCAAAGCTACGCTCTGCAAACAGCTTTGAAACCTTTTGCTAAATAATAAGGGTTCTTCTTGATATCGACATCTAGTCAAGGCATGCATCAGCCGATATCATGTTATCTTTTATTAAAATGGACCGTGCATTTAGTGTCAATTAAAATTGTCATAAATTTTATAAGATTTTAAAATTATCGCCTAAATAAACTCGCCGCACATTTTCATTTGAGACGACCTCATCTGGCGAACCAGCCATCAATACTTTTCCATCGTGTAAGATGTATGCGTGAGACACTATATCAAGCGTTTCACGCACATTGTGATCTGTGATTAAAACTCCAATTCCACGATCCTTTAAATCGTGAACCAAAGATCGTATATCTGATACAGAAATAGGATCTACACCAGCAAATGGCTCATCTAAAAGTAAATATTTTGGATTCGCAGCGAGCGATCTTGCTATTTCAACTCGCCGGCGTTCTCCTCCAGATAAGGCAAGCGCTGGAGCAGTCCTTAAGTGTTCTATAGAAAACTCTGCCATAAGCTCTTCAAGTCTTTCTCTTCGCTTATGAATATCTTTCTCAGATATATCCAGAATCGCCATTATGTTTTCTTGAACATTTAAACCCCTAAAAATAGACATCTCTTGAGGCAAATACCCTATGCCTAGCCGTGCTCTTCTGTACATAGGCAATGCGCTTATGTCTGCTCCATCCAGAGATACTTTGCCACCATCCGACTGAATCAGACCCGCTATTGCATAGAAAGATGTCGTTTTTCCTGAACCATTCGGGCCAAGCAGGGCGACTACTTCTCCCCTTTTTACGGATAGAGAAACATCCTGAATTATAGTTTTTTTCTGATAACTTTTTCGTAAACCTTTAACTACTAAACCAGACTGTAAATTTTCAGAAATTAACTTGGTCATTCACCGGAACCTTCTTGTTTTGTGGGCAATAAAGTTGTTTGCACATTACCAGTCATTGAAGCAGAACCAGTTTCAGTGTTAATGACAACCTTGTCTGCTGTAACTGTGCTTCCGGATTGTGAGAAATGCACCTCACCTGAAAAAGTGAGTTGACCTTCTATAAAGTTATAAATTGCTTCATTTCCCCTAGCAATATCATTACCACTCTTTAAAACGACATTTCCGGAAGCATAGAATCTTTCTAATTCGTTTGTATCAACGTTAAATGAAACTTCTGCATAATCGGATGACAGAACTGTATTGCCCTGTATTATACTTACACTTCCTTTCATTTCACTCGTTCCAGTTTCTTGATTGAAAGATAAGGTATTAGAAGAAAAAGAGATTGGCTCGTTTCGGTCATTTGCTATACTACCGAAGCCTCCATCAGTATTATCTGATAGTAAATAGCTCGGTAAAATAATGAGTATGAGTAAGAAAGCTTTGATCATTTATCTCTATATTAGATTTTTTCCGGCAGATAATCTACCAAAACCCTATCACTGAACCACACTTGGATTGGCGCTTGGGGAGTTTTTCTCTTTATTTCCATTTTTCCCGCATAAATCTTACCCATAGGAGACAAACCTTCAACTGGGCCTTCTCCGAATATGTAAGTTCCATCTGTTGAAATGCGCAATTCTGGAGCAGATAATCTATAACCAGATGAGCTAGATATTAAAACTGAGCCAGACATCTTGAGTAGGTTTTCAGAATATAAATATCGCCCGAATTGCGCTGTTGCTTCAATTTCTAGGCCATTTATACTTTTTACCTTTGCGCTAACCGTCTTCATTTCAAGCACCTTTTGGCCCTCAAAGCCCTCAACAGCTGATTGTGCAGACAATGAAAGCTCATCTCCGGCATCAGTTTGTCCTGAATAATAAAGTTTATTTATTTGTTGCTTTGAAAGTTCCTCTGCAAACTCATTATTATCAAATGGCAAAACTGCTTGCGCCGCCTGATCTCTAGACAAAAGAAACATCGCAATAATTAAACTCACTCCAAAAAGGGGTAAAACAATTTTTAAGAAATTTATTACGCGAAAATATACTATATCATAAGTAGCCAAGTGCTTATCCACCCTAATGTGCAAATATATCAGTCTCGGGCCATCCGGATAAATCGAGTTTTGCACGTGTAGGTAAAAAATCAAAGCATGATTTTGCCAAGTCAAGTCTTCCCTCTCTCTGCAGGCGAAGATCGAGCTCGTCCTTCAATTTATGAAGATATAAAACATCTGAAGCGGCGTATTCAAGTTGCGCATCTGTTAATGCGTCAGCACCCCAATAACTTGATTGCTGCTGTTTGGAAATATCAGTATCAAGTAGCTCTTGTAATAGATTTTTTAGACCATGCCGATCAGTGTAAGTTCGTACTAATTTACTCGCAATTTTAGTACAATAAACAGGTCTAGTAAGAACACCAAAAGCGTTTAACAGAGCTGCTATATCAAAACGCGCAAAATGAAAGACTTTCAATATTTCTTCATTACTTAACAATCTACAGAGATTTGGGGCAGAGTTTTGTTCAACTTCAATTTGCACCATATGAGCAACTCCGTTACCGCTAGACAATTGAACCAAACATAATCTATCTCTATTAAAGTTCAGACCCATTGTTTCGCAATCTATTGCGACAAGAGGCCCAAGATCTAAATCATCCGGCAAATCACCTTTATGAAGTATATTGGTCACGGTAATAATCCTATCTCTTTCATCATCAAGCAATAAACACTATGATGATTGGAAGCAACTATTTGAAGAGCTTTACCGCAAAATAACGCCATCCGAAATAGGGTTTGATGCCAAACAGCGAAGTTAAGATTTAGAATGACTACCCCAAGCATTACAAAATTACTCACTTGGAAAAAAAATAAAGAGTGGACGTCAAAATGGTTCCAAGTCAATCAGGAACTCATAAATTCTTTTGCGAAAGTTACGCACGACAACCAATATATTCATATAGATCCAAACAAGGCTAAAGATACTGAATATGGGACAACAATTGCACATGGATTTCTAACTATGTCCCTACTCTCCGCAATGTATTACGACGCTATACCCCAAATAGAGGGTCTAAAAATGGGCATAAATATAGGTTTTGATAGACTAAGGTTTTTAGCACCGGTCAAATCTACCGATAAGATCCGAGGGGTCTTTAAACTCTCAAAAATTACTGAAAAGAGCCCTGATGTTATAAAATTAACCTGGAGCACTAAGGTTGAAATAGAGGGAAATGCGAAACCTGCGTTGTTAGCGATCTGGATTGAGAGACAGTATTTTTAATACTATATCCACCCCGATAAATTGTTTTCAATAATTTTGCAGAGCGCACCTATATGCGAAGGCTCATCGTTTAAACAAGGAATGTATAAGAATTCACTGCCACCAGCCTCCTCAAAGCTCTCTTTTATTTCCTCGTTAATTTCTTCAAGTGTTTCAATACAGTCTGCTGAGAACGCGGGCGCAATTACTGCAATATTTTTTATCCCGTCCTCTTTAGCTAATCTTGCCACCTCCTCAACAGTATAAGGTTTCAACCATTCTTCTGGACCAAATTTAGACTGAAAGGTTGTAACAATATCGGTATCAGACCAACCAAGGCGCTCTTTGAGGAGCCGCGTAGTTTTCTGACATTGACAATGATACGGGTCACCTCCTTGCACTAGGTAACGACGCGGAACACCGTGGTATGAACAAACTAAAATTTCTGGTTTTTTATCAGCCTTTTTATAAGCAGTTTCTACTGACTTGGCCAACGCGTCGATGTACTGAGAATTATCAAAATATGGTGAAACGGTTCTAACAGATGGCTGCCATTTCTCATTCATGAGGGCTCTGAAAAATTGATCATTAGCAGTAGCACTTGTAGCACCTGCATAGTGGGGATAGAGCGGAAAAAATAGAATTTTGTTGCACCCCATACTAACCAAGGATCGGACACGTGATTTTGTTGAAGGATTGCCATAGCGCATACAGAAATCCACAGCCACATTTTCTCCATATTTCTCATGCATAATCTTCTTAATTGCAGCTGTTTGAGCTTTAGTTATTGTCATCAATGGACTTTCTGACTCAGTTTCATTCCAAATTGACTTATAGGCAGCACCAGACCTAAACGGCCTTGATGTAAGGATAAGCAATTGTAGCAAAGGCTGCCAAAGAAAAGGGGAATAATCGATTACCCTTCTATCCGATAAAAATTCATTTAAGTATCTTCTCATTGACCAATAATCATAGTTATCAGGTGTGCCTAAATTGGCAACCAAGATCCCAATTTTTTGCTTTGGAACTTTTGGATGGTCTTCGTCTGCGTACTGTGGTGTCTCGAGTGGCGTTGAAGTATCAAACATTTCTTTCCTTCAGAGCTAATAATCAACTTTTTCAATTAATTGACATAAAACATTTATCACCATGGTCAATCCGGTAAGCTGGTTTCTTTTGACTGCAGGGCATCAGCCAAGCGCATTTTTGCACTTCCCGGCCTGAGTGGCTTTTGTTGACCAGGGTCCGGTGCCCAACCTGTGAGATAAATATGTTCATAAGTTGCACTTACCATATCGTCTGATTTAGAGAAATTCCTGTGGTATAACTCAGATGCTAGTCGAAAAACACTACGTTTTGTGAAATTCTTTGTCCTATTTATGAGCACATTTGTCTCAGCCATTGCACGCAAATCGTGCAGCAAAGTATAAAAATCTTTATAGAGACACTCAGTAATAGAACTATCTGCTACCGGCAAAGCAAACCCCGCTCTTTGAATAAGCGAGCCAAGATCACGAATTTCAGCCATAGGCATTAACCTTGGATGAATTCCGCCTGATAATGTTGTTTCTGCCTCTATCAGCACATCACGTAGCTCATTTAATGTAGTTCCACCTAAGCATACAGCAATCATCAAACCGTCACCTTTAAGGGCAAGCCTTAGTTGGATTAGCTGGCCCACGGGATCATTAGCCCAATGTAATGCCATACCATGTATTACAAGATCATATTTGCCACGTTTTAAATTTAGATTTTCGCTATCTTCGATAACGGTAGCCGATGGAAATGCTTTGCGCCAAATCGTTGATAGACCCGTTACAATAGCAATTGATTGAAAATCTCTATTAATATTACTAAGTCTGTCTTTAACCTCTGATATGGCAAGTTCGTGGAGAAAATATCCACCACTATCAACGGCCCTATTTCGGTTCATCTTCAATGCCGTTCGATCAACTAACATCTTAGGGTTATTCATTAAAATATTGCCCAACATGAGAATAAAATTCTGAAATTGATAAATTTATCAACAGCATTTAGTACTAAATAAACCGTAACTAAATAACAAGATCATAACATTAAACCAAAATAAACCTGAGACTTTTTAAAGTGAACAAGATTACAATATATCTAACCCAAACATGTGGATTTTGTCATGCCGCAAAAAGATTACTGGAAAAGAGAGGCATTTCCTATGAGGAGATCGATATTTCATCTGATCTTGAAGGCAGGGGAGAAATGATGAGAAAATCAAATGGGATGCGAACCGTACCGCAAATATTTTTGAATAATAAACATGTCGGTGGTTTCTCCGAATTGTATACCCTCCAACAATCTGGTGAACTTGAAAAATTGTTGAAAGATTAACCAATGTGGAAAGGCGCGCTTTTTCAATTATCCTCTACAGAAGATCCCAAAGAAAACTTAGAAATCATAAATAAAATGATTAATATAGCTGCAGCTAAAAATGTAGATTTTATTGCGTTGCCAGAGACTGCAAATTGCATTTCAAACTCTAAAACACATCAAGACAAAGTACTACAAGTAGAGGAAGAAGATATTACCCTGGCAAGTTTAATCAAAGCTGCCAAAAATAAGTCTCTCAATATATTAGTGGGCTCGCTAGCTCTCAAACATAATAAAAGCGGACATAAATTAATAAATCGGTCTTTCTTTATAGACACCTCAGGTAGAATTTTAGCAAAATACGATAAACTTCACATGTTTGACGCTAGCGTATCATACTCAGAAAAATATAATGAGAGCTCAAGATTTGCGGCAGGGGAAAAAGCGAAAGTCGTTTCAACTGCCCTCGGAAAATTTGGTTTGAGCATATGCTACGATATCAGATTTCCCCATCTTTACAGAGATCTTTCTAAACGGGGAGCGCAGATATTAACAGTACCTTCTGCATTTACAGTGCCAACAGGTAAGGCTCATTGGGAAATACTTTTGCGCGCGCGAGCGATAGAAAACGGTGCTTTCGTAATTGCTCCAGCGCAAACTGGAACACATAATTTTTCCAATGGCGGAGACAGAAAGACATATGGCCACTCAATGGCAGTCGACCCATGGGGGACTGTTCTGGTAAATGCGACTAATGGTGTAAATAGTTTATCATACTTTTCGTGTGATCTATCTAAGGTGACAACAGTTCGTTCTAAATTGCCGTCATTGACGCATGATTGTAAGTATAGTTATGAGTAGTTATGGATAGCGAAAACTCATTGGCAGTATCACTTTTTGGAGAAATCCTTGCTCTGGATCAGTTGGTGCGTGCTCGATTAGCTAAGGTCTTACCTAAAGGAATGGAACTATCCCATTTTTCAGTATTAAATCAATTGAGCCATACTAAGATTGAAAGAACACCAGCTCAAATTGCAAAAAGTTTCCGTGTTACAAGAGGGGCAATTACAAATACTCTTAATAAATTGGAGTTATCAGGATATATACATATACGACCCGATTGGGACGACGCAAGACGGAAAATGGTCAGCATTAGCCCCGCTGGTATCGTAGCAAGAAACAATGCATTGGCAGCCGTTACACCGATCATAAACCAATTAATAAGCGAAATGGGGGAAGAACGCTTGAGGGCGATTGTTCCCATCTTAAGAGACCTAAGACAAAAATTTGAGTAAAATCAAACTTGATTTGGACTGAGCTACACCTAGCTACAGCCTATCTATGATATATTCGGTGAATGAATTACTGATTTTATTGTAGCACTTGATACAATGAATATTTGTTGATAGTCAGCCACAAAAATAAGGTGTGTGTTTTTATGTATCGCGTTTGGAATTTTTTAACTAATTACTCGCTGCTCCTCATTATTGGAGCAATTGTAGCGCTTATTTGGGCTAACACGAATCCAATAAGTTATCACCATTTTGTGGATTACATTATTTGGGATTATTCCCCAATCGGCCACTACCATGATGGCCATCGAACTCTGACCTTACATTACTTAGTGAATGATATTCTCATGGCTCTATTCTTTGCAATTGCGGCTAAAGAAGTTTGGGAAGCTATTATTCTTGAAAACGGAAGCCTAAGAGGCAAAAAAGCAGCTACGCCATTGTTTGCGACTGCGGGGGGGATGTTTGGACCAATAGCAGTCTATCTTGGTATGGCTATGATGCTTGGCTCTGACACTTACAATGCGGTTGCAAATGGATGGGCAATCCCAACAGCTACCGACATAGCTTTTTGTTATCTTGTGGGACGATTAGTGTTTGGTGCTGGCCATCCCGCAGTAAGCTTTTTATTACTTCTGGCCATTGCAGACGATGCAGCTGGATTAATCATTTTAGCTATTTTCTATCCCTCTGGAGAACTGGCTCCCGAATGGCTTTTGTTGTCTGCTGGCGCTGCTCTTTTGGCTTATCTAGTATTCAATTGGCTTCCTGGAAAACTTGACGCTGACGACCCAACCAAAGCAAAAGCAACCTGGGTTCGTAAAAATTTGTCTTTTTGGCCATATGCTATTGCTGGATGCATAAGTTGGTATGGTTTTATGCGTTCAGGTTTACATCCAGCATTAGGGCTACTCCCTATTGTTCCAGCAATACCTCATGCAGATCGAGCGTTTGGGTTCTTTGACCAAGCAGAGGAACACGTTCATGATCTTCTCAATACTATGGAGCACGCTCTTAAACATCCAGTCGAAGTGGTGCTTTTCTTCTTTGGCTTGCTAAATGCCGGCGTGGAATTTTCTGCCATTGGCGATGCAACTTGGCTGGTTCTAGCTGGTCTGATAATTGGAAAACCGATTGGTATATTTTTATTTGGGTGGCTTGCCGCAGTTCCACTAAAACTGGGAATGCCTGAAGGCTTAAGGTTGGTTGATCTTGTAGTCATTGGATTTGTCGCAGCAATTGGTTTTACAGTTTCATTATTTGTGGCAACTGTCGCTTTTGAAGCAGGACCTGTGCAAGATGCTGCAAAGATGGGGGCCTTGTTTAGTTTCGCAGCCGCAATTTTATCCATAATCGCTGGTAAAGTTACAAAAGTTGAAAAGAAAGAACTAGAAGTCTGAACCATCAAGAATATTCTGGTATTATGCTTTGCTTCAGTTAGTATTGCCCGATAAAATTTTATCTTTAACGGTTGAGAATTGATCAGTTAGTTATTCGCACTATGAAACGTCCATGTTTATTGATTTTCGGACTTGGCTACACGGCAAACGCATTAGTAGATTATTTAAGAGATAAAAATTGGGAGGTTTGGGGCACAACCAGAAGTGCTCTAACGGCCGATTTGCTCAGAAAAAAAAATATAAACGCACTATTGTGGTCAGATGAGTCAGAAATCAAATCTGCTATCAACCGTTCAGACTATATTTTGCACTCAATAGCTCCAACCGAAGTTGGAGATCCTGTTTATAAAAAATTTGCAGAGCAAATCATTTCAAGGTCTAAACAACTTTCATGGTTTGGATACCTCTCTACAACTAGCGTTTACGGTAATCACGACGGAAATTGGGTCGATGAAAAAACACCAGTTAATCCATCAAACAACAGAGGGCGTCTGAGGTTAGAGGCCGAAAACAGATGGGCCAGCATAGACAATTTACCCATACATATATTTCGTTTAGCCGGCATTTATGGTGTGAACCGAAATCCATTAGATAAAATTAGGTCAGGCAAAGCACAGTTGATAAGTAAACCAGGACAATTTTTTAGTCGGATCCATGTTGAAGACATTGCAAGGGTTTTGAAAGCATCAATAGATATGCCAAACTACGGTTCAATATATAATGTATGTGATGATATGCCTGCAGCACAAGATGAAGTCTTAGACTATGCAGCAAAACTAATTAACTATCCTGATCTTCCAAAAGTTGTTTTTGAAGAAGCAGACATGACCCCGATGGCCAGAAGTTTTTATGCAGACAACAAACGCGTTAAGAATGATCTTATTAAAAGAGAATTTAAACTCACTCTAAAATATCCAGACTTCAAGTCCGGCCTCGATACATTAGCTGGCAAACTAGACTAGGAGCGATTTATCGCTCTCATGCTAATTTTGAATTAATCTTAGAAATACCCAGTGTTGCTAATACTTTGTTCACAATATGCTCAGAATTCATTTCGGCTACGTTATACATATCCGACTGGCTCGCTTGGTCTATAAAAACATCTGGAAGAAACATGGATCGAAACTTTAGCCCACGATCTAAAAAGCCTTTTTCTGCTATATGTTGCGCAACATGAGACCCAAAGCCTCCAACCGCGCCTTCTTCAACAGTAATTATAACTTCATGTTCAGAGCATAAAAGTTGTATTAAATCATGATCAAGTGGTTTAGCAAATCGAGCATCTGCAACTGTGATATCGAAACCCATTGGTCGTAAAAGTTCGGAAGCCTTTAGGACTTCTTTTAAACGAGTACCAAAACTTAATATAGCAACTTTGTTACCATTATTAATTACCCGACCCTTACCAATTTCTAATAAATCTCCAGCTTTTGGCAGCTCTACTCCAACACCCTCTCCTCTGGGATAACGAAGTGCTATTGGGCCTTCACTATATTCCGCAGCTGTCTGTACCATATGGATAAGCTCTGCTTCATCAGAAGGCGCCATAACAACAAATCCAGGTAGGTTCGCGAGAAAGGAAATATCAAAACTTCCTGCATGAGTAGCCCCATCGGCACCAACCAGACCTGCCCGATCAATCGCAAACCTAACTGGTAGTCTCTGTATTGCCACATCATGGACAACCTGATCATACCCTCTTTGAAGGAAAGTCGAATAAATTGCACAAAAGGGTTTCATACCGCCAGCCGCCAGTGCAGCAGAGAAGGTTACCGCATGTTGTTCAGCTATTCCAACGTCAAAACATCTAGAAGGGTATCTCTCCGAAAAAAGTTTCAATCCGGTTCCATCCGGCATTGCTGCAGTAATTGCACAGATTTTATTATCCTTAGAAGCAAGATCCAGCAACGCATTTGAAAAAGCAGATGTATAACTGATTGCATTTGACTTGCCTTTGTCCTGTTTACCAGTAACTAAATCAAATTGCGCAGTTGCATGACCCTTATCATCTGCATTCTCTGCGGGAGCAAAACCTCGGCCTTTTTTTGTGACTGCATGGATTAAAATTGGGCCAGATGCCCTTTCTTTTACAGTTCTCAAGACAGGCAACAATTGATCTAAATCATGGCCATCAATCGGGCCAATATAAGAAAAACCTAAAGCTTCAAACATTGTGCCACCAACAGCCATACCCTTCAGTAAATCTTTTGCCCGCTTAGCTCCATCCCGAAAAGGTTCTGGCAAAAAACTTATAGCACCCTTGGCAGCTGCTTTTAAATCCTGAAAGGGAGCTCCTGCATAAAGTTGCGATAAATAACTCGAAAGTGCGCCAACTGGTGGTGCTATCGACATTTCGTTATCGTTCAAGATAACTATTAATCTTTTGCCTAAGTGGCCTGCATGGTTCATAGCCTCATAAGCCATACCTGCAGACATTGCGCCGTCACCAATTACAGCAATGGCATCTCCAAGCCCAGATATACAATTACCACCTAAATCGTGAGCGACTGCGAAACCCAAGGCGGCACTTATCGAAGTGCTTGAATGTGCTGCACCAAAAGGATCATATTCACTTTCACTTCTTTTTGTGAAACCACTAAGACCATTTTTTTGTCTCAATGTTCTTATTCGGTCACGCCGGCCAGTTAGGATTTTATGTGGGTAAGCTTGGTGACTTACGTCCCAGATAATCTTATCTTTGGGAGCATCAAATACATTATGAAGTGCAACGGACAACTCAATTACACCTAAGCCAGCACCTAAATGGCCACCAGTCTCAGAGACGGCAGAAATAGTTTCTTTACGTAATTCATCTGCCAAGAACTTAAGTTCTTGATCAGTAAAACGTTTTAAATCAGCAGGTATTTGTACCTGGTCCAACATTGGAGTATCTGGCCTTTGGCTCATTCGCTGCCCCCGGTTTAATTCATTTATTGCGCGAAATAACGAAACTTGCCAACTGTCGCAAGTTCTTTGCTTTAACACCGTATGGTACTAACGCTTCATGCGCTTTATCTATCAAGAATGACGAATGTTTTTTAGCAGTATCCATTCCAAGCAGCGATACGAAAGTAGCTTTACCCGCATTATTATCCTTGTTTAAACGCTTTCCAACCTTCAATGGATCACCTTCAACGTCTAAAATATCATCGATAATTTGAAACGCCAAGCCAACTGATTTGGAGTATTCTAAAAGGGCACTGGGGTTTTCCCCATTCATAACTGCTCCAGAGCAAGCTGACCATTCGATCAGTGCACCAGTTTTCATCCTTTGCATTCTAATAATATCATCTAAATTTAGAGCTGTATCGGATGTTTCTGCTAAAATATCTAATGCCTGCCCAAGCACCATGCCGCCAGCACCAGATGCTAACGACAATTGGTGAATTAATTTTTGTCGGTATTCATCCCGAATTCTAAAACTTGGATCACTTAGAAGTTGAAATGAAAATGTTTGTAATGCATCTCCCGCAAGAATAGCTGTTGCCTCGTCCCATTTTTTGTGAACAGTTGGCTTACCACGTCTCAGGTCATCGTCATCCATTGCTGGCAAATCATCATGAACAAGAGAATAAGCGTGCATTGCTTCAATTGAGCAAGCCGCCCAAATCGATTTAGAAAGATCAATATCAAAAAGTTTTGAGGACTGATTTACTAAGTAACCTCTAAGCTTTTTACCTCCCAACAGAGCATATTGCATGGCGTCATTTAAACAGCTACTGTCGAAGGATTGAAAAACAAATTTAAAGTGTTCGTCTATTACAGATGAGTTAGTCTTTAATTCCTTATCCAAATTCTATAATCCGTCCATTTCGACCGTGCCATTTGGGTTTCCATCTTCATCCAAAGTAATTGCCGCAACTTTTTCTTCAGCCTCTTTGAGTTTTCGCTCGCACCGTTTTTTAAGTAACGCTCCTCGTTCATATAACTTTATCGATTCATCCAGAGCTACATCGCCACGATCTAGTTGATCAACTACTGCCTCTAACTCTGCCATCGCTTGCTCAAAGGTCATTTCTTCAATCGGTTTATCACTCATTATTTTGCCTCTATTAAAATTTCAATATGCGCTCTGGAACATGCAGCAAGTGCATCCAAGTTGTATCCCCCCTCAAGTATAGAGACCACTCTAGATGAACAGCAATCTCTCGCCAAATTACATACTTCACTAGTTATCCATACAAAGTCATCTACTTCCCAATTCAATTCTGCTAATGGGTCATCAACATGAGCATCGAAACCAGCGGATAGAAATATCAAATCTGGATTAAAAGATCGCACCTTAGGAAATACCCTTTCTGTATAGACTTTTCTCATCAATGCTCCATCGGAGTTTGGCGCCAACGGTAGATTAAGAACATTATCAAATTCGCCCTGCTCTTCAGCGTACCCCGTACCTGGCCATAGTGGCATTTGATGACTTGTGACAGTTAAAGCACGAGGCTCATTCCACAATAAATCTTGTGTTCCGTTACCGTGATGCACATCAAAATCAATCACAGCGACCTTAGGCAGTTTATGAAAATCTAAGGCATGTTTAGCAGCGATTGCTACATTTCCAAAAATACAAAAGCCCATAGGTATCTGCGCCTTAGCATGGTGCCCGGGAGGCCGTACAGCAACAAATGCATTCTTTGCTTTGCCAGATATAACTGTGTCCACAGCACATATGGCCCCACCGGCAGCCCTATATGCCGCAGTAACAGTGCCTGGCGACATATGTGTATCCCCATCCAACTGGCTCATTCCAGTTTCTGGACTGTTAGCATGAATTAAATCTATGTGTGATTGCGGATGAACTGCAAGGATATTTTCTTTTTCGGCGAGTGGCGCCTCAATTCTGAGTAAATCCAAATCTTCTACAGCCCGCAAAATATGCTCTAGGCGCGCTACCTGCTCTGGATGCCCAGATGGGGTTTCATGTTTCAAACAATCACTATGAGTTATAAAAGCAGTCGCCATTTTTTATCCAACTAATCTTTATACCAACGCGGACTGGTAATTTTTAATCATATACTACCCAGGTGACAAACCTCTTAATCTCTCCGATCTCCTACGTAATAATTCAAGTGTTACAAGAAGAGCGATAGAGATCGCTACCAATATTGTTGCCACTGCAAGGATAGTGGGGCTTATTTGTTCTCTCAATCCTGTAAACATCTGCCAAGGTAAAGTTTTCTGATTTGTAGAGCCTACGAACATAACTACAACAACCTCATCAAATGAAGTTATGAAAGCAAATAGGCCTCCAGATATTACACCTGGCAAAATAAGAGGCATTTGTATCTTAAAAAACGTCTTAACTGGATCAGCACCCATATTAGCGGCAGCCCTGGTCAGCGAGCTATCAAATCCTACAAGAGTTGCGGTGACTGTAATGATTACAAATGGGATGCCCAAAACACTATGAGCGAGAATTACTTTGACGTAACCTACAAAATTTTTATCTAGCCCTATCCTGTCTTCAAGAAAGTTTCCAACGTGAGAATAAAAGAAAAACATGCCCGTTGCAGAGATAATCAGGGGGACAATCATTGGTGAGATTAAAATAGCTGTAATTGCCCTTTTAAACGGAACGTGACTTTGACTTAACCCAATAGCTGCAAGGGTTCCAAGAGATACAGAAACGATAGTTGCTACAGGAGCAATTAATAATGAATTTTTAAAAGACCGCTGCCATTCATTATTGGTAAAAAAATCTTTGTAATGTTTGAGAGAATACCCATCTGGATCAAACCGCAGCATCTCAGGAGTAAAAGTGAAAAAATCTTGCGCATTAAAAGATAAGGGCATCACAACAAGAATTGGAGTTATTAAGAATACAAAAATCACCCCACAAATTACTCTAAATGTATAGTGCCACAAAACCTGACCGGCCGATAAATATGGCTGAAGCTTTGCTCTGTATCTTCCCAAATTAAGCCAGTACAAGAACCAACCTGAAAACCAACCCAATATAAGTCCTAAGAATACTCCAATAATTCCAATAAAAAGAAACCCAAATATGATAAGGAAAAAGCAAATACTGTAACGAACAATTAGCTCTTTTTGACGCAAAAAGATCGCTAGAAAACTAATCAAAAACATAAATAAAGCGCCAGAAATCAAACCGAGGGGTCCAGATCCGTTAGCAACACCAGCAACTAACCCAATTAAACCTCCCATCATTGCCATACAAATAAGGGTAAATACAAACGGACTCAAAAAGCTGTTTTTAGGTTCACTCATATTGCTATCCACCCAGTTTCACATTATCGATCCCGACGATCTTATCGTAAGTCCAATATAAGATAAGAACGGCAACAAGTAGTATTGTGCCCAAAGCGGCTGCCAGTCCCCAATTCAAAGATTTCAATATATGGTAAGCTATTCGGTTAGATATGAAGACACCTTTGGTACCACCTACAATCTCAGGTGTGATGTAATAGCCGATAGCAAGAATAAAAACTAAAATAGAACCAGCTCCAATACCAGGTATAGACTGGGGGAAATATACCCTCCAAAAAGCGGTCCAGTTTGTTGCTCCCAATGACTTTGCTGCGCGCAAATAGCTTGGTGGTATTGTTTGCATAACTGAATACATTGGTAAAATCATAAATGGTAAAAGGATATGGGTCATGGCAACGATAGTCCCAATCTCATTATTTATCATGATCAAGCGAGCGTCATCGGAAACAAGACTGAGTTGCACTAAAATATCATTAATAACACCCTGCTGCTGCAACATGACCTTCCAGGCTGACGTTCGTACTAGCAAGGATGTCCAAAAAGGTAATAATACTAGTATCATGAGCAGGTTTGCCTGCCGCATTGGTAAATTTGCAAGTAACCACGCTACTGGATAACCGAGAAGTATACATGAAAACGTGATTATCAAAGACATAACAAGAGTACGTTGGAACAGCTTAATTAGAATGGTTTTATCTTCAGGCTGAAAATCTGCACCCTCTGCTGTTTTACGCATATCGATAGCATTTAAAAAGTATCCCGACGTATAACGCGGACTATGGGTTTTTATAATTTGCCATACTTCAACTTCACCCCACCCTTTGTGAACTTTAATTAATTTTTCTTTAAATGGACCGTCAGTTTCCATATCCCACTTTTTTGCTTTTCTTGCCGTTTTCTTAAATAGTGATGCAATACCGGACTTTTCGTAATTGAGCCTCAGTGCAACTTTAGTATGAACTTTTACCTTAGCCGCATTCTGGATATCCTGTGCAAATGCTTTATAAACGAGCTCATCTGGCAATTCGCCACTCAGAGCATCCCAAGACTGTATTGCACTAACCGTTGCAGGCAAAGTTTGAGAAACTAAGTCATTCTCAACCGATCGCGAAAGCATGGAAACAATCGGCATAATAAATGCGACAAGAATAAAGATAAGCAAGGGCGAAATTAGCAGCAGCGCTCGTATTTTTTGTTGTCTTAGGGAACGACTTAAGCTTTTCTTTAAAGGCGTACCGTCTGCTGATAACAGAGTGCTGTTAGGTGAGCTGTTAACCATAAAAGGCCCATGAAGAGTGTTAAAATATTAGTTAAATTTTGTGATTAGAAGGGCCCACTTGGCCCTTCTAAGTTATTTACAAATTATTTTGCTAACCATGCCTGGAATTTAGCATCGAGATCGTCTCTGTAATCCGCCCAAAAATCATAATTCATCAAAAAAGCTCTTGATAGATTTTCTGGTGCAGTTGGCATATGTGGCGCCATATCTATACCAAGATCAGCATGCTTCCCAACCAACGGTGCTGAAGATGCTCTAGCAGGACCATAACTGATATATTTCGCCTGATCTGCAAGTCGTTGTGTGTCTGTTGCAAACATGATGTAGTCCAACGCGCGTGCTTGTCTTTCAGGACTAAGACCTGCTGGAATAATCCAACCATCCAAGTCCATAACCTGACCATCCCAAATCATCGCAACAGGTTGCTTTTGCTCTTCGATCAAAGAAAATAGACGCCCATTATAAGTAGCGCCCATTATTACCTCACCATCAGCAAGTAACTGGGGAGTATCAGAGCCAGAGGAAACCCAGATAACGTCGCCTTTAATTGTATCAAGTTTAGCAAGTGCTCTATCTTGGCCTTCTTCGGTAGCAAGTACATCATAAATATCAGATTTAGCTACACCATCACAAAGTAGGGCCCACTCCATTTGATTGATCGGAACACTAAAGAGAGAACGTTTGCCTGGATATGTTTTGGTATCGAAAACAGCGCAGACACTGTCTGGAGGATTATCTCCTACGAGATCTGTTCTATATCCAAAAGTAGTTGAATACACGATTTGTGGGATAAAACACTCAGAAACAAGCATATCCCCAAAATCTTCAGATGCCGGTGTTCCATCTGGCGCTGGTGCAAGCATAGTATCTGGATCAATCTCCAGAGCTAAACCTTCATCACATAGCTGCATGGCTGGAGCAGCTTCAACGTCAACAACGTCCCATGTGATATTGTTAGCCTCATTCATCGCTCTTAGCTGCGCAACAGCAGTTGATGAACTGTCATCATTAAGTATCGTTACGCCTGTCTTGGCAGAGTAAGGCTCGTGATATGCCTTAAGTTGGGACGCAGAGTAAGCGCCACCCCAAGACACAATTGTCATTTCCATTGACATGTGACTTCCAGCAAAAGCAGCACTAGAAATCAATGCTGCTGAAGCAGTTGTCATAATTGTTTTAGTGAAGTTCATTAGCTTCTCCCATGTTACCCGTTGTAAGAAAACAGTGTCGGCCTTACGGGCAAATAAACCAATACTGCAAAAGCTATATCCAAAATGAATACGCTAAACCAACTCCTTTTCATGCATCTAAAGCACGACAACACTCGGGAGACCAACCTATCTCAACCTTTTCTCCAGGCTTCAGCCGCACTTGATTAGACGAATTTCTTGTTTTTACAATGAAGTCTTCGTTACCAGCTACCTTAAGTCTAGTACGAAACGTATCACCCATATAAATAAATTCCAAAACTTCCGCTGTCAGAGTATGCGCTTTTTTTGGAAGTTTACTTTTATTGAGCTCTACCCTTTCTGGTCTAATGGATACTTGAGTTCGCTCGCCGACTTCGGAAACATTAACGGGTTTACAGTCAATAATATCACCACTATCCAATTTGACTGTTGCAATGTCACTCTTTAACTCTTTCACGACCCCATTAAGAGTATTATTTTCACCGATAAATTGTGCTACAAAACTGTTTTCTGGTTCTTCATACAGCTGGTCTGGAGTAGCTAACTGCTGAATACGGCCATCGTTAAACACTGCTACGCGATCTGACATCGTCAAGGCCTCTGTCTGATCATGCGTGACGTAAACAACTGTAATCCCCAGACGATGTGCAAGTGCCGTTATTTCAAACTGCATTTTTTCACGAAGTTGTTTATCCAAGGCACCAAGTGGCTCATCCATCAAAACTAATTCGGGTTCGAACACGAGCGCGCGTGCCAGGGCAATGCGCTGTTGTTGACCCCCAGACAACTGTGCTGGTCGCCGACCCTTAAACCCACCCATTTCAACCATATCAAGTGCTCTAGCAACCTTTTCTTCACGAACAGACTTCTCAAGCTTTCTAACTTCTAAGGGGAAGGATAAGTTTTCTGCAACTGTCATATGTGGGAAAAGCGCATAATTTTGAAATACCATCCCTATCCCACGTTTGTGCGGTGGTATGTTATTGATTGAAACACCATTTAACATTATGTCGCCATGTGTTGCTGTTTCAAATCCAGCTAACATCATCAAACAGGTTGTTTTGCCCGAACCAGAGGGACCAAGCATAGTTAAAAATTCACCTTTTGGGATTTCAAGGTTTAGATCTTTTACTACCAGCGTTTCGCCATCATAGCTTTTTTGCACACGATTGAACCGTACAAAAGCTTCTGCTTGTGAGTCTTTGGCCAATATTAACTTCCTGGTTTCGCTTTATCTTCTCTATAGAATCGTCTGATTAAAACATATGACTCAATACCAGATCAACAAGATATGCAAAAATAAACTAATAGATTGTTTATATTGCTATTTTTTGAACTAAAATAGTTAAATCGGAGCGGACTTCCATAATCCTTTTACTTTCACTTTACTCATGCCTTCGTCTAACGATTTCCAGGCGCGCTCAATCAAAATATCAATTTGTTCTTTATCAATAATCAAAGGCGGTGAAATAATCATTCGATCCCCAACATGACGCATTATAAGATTGTTGGCAAAACAGCATTCACGGCAAATGTATCCGACTGTGCCAGAAGGGGATAAAAATTTGGCTCGGTTTGCTTTATCTGGTGTCAAAGCTAGCGAGCCCATCATTCCAACAATTTTTGCCTCGCCAACCATGGGGTGATCACTCAGCGTAGCCCACTTGTTAGCCAAGTATGGCCCCGTTTGGTTTTTAACACGCTCAACAATTCCTTCAGACTCAATAATGTTTAAATTTGCCAATGCAACGGCTGCGGCTACTGGATGACTTGAATATGTGTAACCGTGGTTAAACTCATCTTTTCCTATTACTTCAGCTATTTTTTTTGAAACAATCGATCCGCCAATTGGCTGATAGCCGGAACTTAAACCCTTCGCAACAGTCATAATATCAGGCCTAATTTTCATGGTTTGCGAGCCGAACCAATTACCAGTTCTTCCAAAACCGCAAATAACCTCATCAGCAATTAAAATTATCTCATACTTGTCACAAATCCTTTGAATTTCTGGCCAATATGTATCTGGAGCGACAATAACTCCACCAGCACCTTGAACAGGCTCAGCTATGAAAGCTGCAACTCTTTCTTCACCATACTCTACTATTGCCTCTTCGAGTTCCCTCGCTCTAGCTAACCCAAACTCCTCTGGACTTAACTCACCACCTTCCGCCCACCAATCGGGTTGATTGATGTGTTGGACGTTGGGAATTGGCAAACCGCCCTGTTGATGCATTGCATTCATACCGCCTAGCGACGCTCCACCCAAGGTGGATCCGTGATATGCATTTTTCCTGCTGATTATTATATTTTTCTCTGCATGACCCAATAATGCCCAGTATTGCCTCACAATACGAATGTTAGTGTCATTTGCTTCAGACCCTGAGCCCGCATAAAACACATGGTTCAAATCTCTCGGCGCTAATTTCGCAAGTTTTTCTGACAGATCAATCGCCGGGATATGTGTAGTCTGAAAAAAGGTATTATAATAGGGTAGTTCTCTCATTTGCCGCTCAGCAGCCTGAGCCAACTCTTCTCGACCGTAACCGATATTAACACACCATAATCCAGCCATTGCGTCCAACAGTTCTTCACCATTACTATCGTAGACATAAATCCCCTGCGCAGATGTGATAATTTTTGACCCTTTATTTGCCAAATCATGTTGAGCGGTAAATGGATGCAAATGATGCGCCGCATCACGCTTTTGCAATTCCTCAGTGGGAAAATGGTTTCGTATATTCATTTACCGTGACCTCTCAAAAAAACACTCCGCCTTAGGGCTTAGAAAAGAATAGTTTGTAATGCTTTTATCGTCAACGATTTGAGTTTTTAAGATACGAAAGATTTACAAAAGCATAATCAAAATGGGCTTAAGATTTCGATAATTTCCAATTATCTCTCGGGAAATGACATGTGTAGCCTCTGGGGTATCTTTGCAGATAGTTCTGATGCTCTGGTTCTGCTTCCCAAAACTCAGTAGCTTTTGAAACCTTTGTAACCACTCTTCCTGGCCAACGCCCACTTTCGTTAATCTCCGAAATTATTTCATGGGCATCAACTTCTTGCTCAGTGCTGAGAGCAAATATTTCTGACCTATAAGAATCACCAATATCATTCCCCTGACGATCTAAAGTAGTAGGATCATGTATCTGGAAAAAGAACTGTAACAGATCTCGATATGAAGTAACTTGGTTATCGTACTCTACTTCTATCGCTTCCGCATGCCCTGTTGTTTTTGTACAAACCATTTGGTACGTCGGGTTACTAACATGTCCCCCCGTGTATCCAACGCGGGTGCTTAGAACGCCAGGGCGCATTCGAATTAACTCTTCCATTCCCCAGAAACATCCCCCAGCAAAAATTGCTTTAGCCATACTACTCTCCTATTTGGCTTATGAATTCACCATAGCCTTCTGCTTCCATCTCATCTAATGGAATAAATCGCAGACTGGCGGAGTTTATACAATAACGTAAACCACCTCTTTCTGGCGGCCCATCTGGAAAAACATGCCCGAGGTGACTATCTGCAAATTTTGACCGCACCTCCGTGCGCAACATTCCGTGGCTACTGTCTTGTAACTCTGCAACATGAGACGAAACTAGTGGTTTGGTAAAGCTTGGCCAACCACACCCAGATTCAAACTTTTCATCTGATGAAAATAAAGGCTCTCCCGAAACAATATCTACATAAATTCCAATTTTTTTATTGTTAAGGTATTTTCCTGTACCCGGTCGCTCTGTACCGTTTTCTTGGGTAACCCAGTGCTCAATCTCATTTAATTGGTCAATACGCATTGGATCTTTGAAGTATTTTGACAAGACAACTTCTCCTATTTTGCAATTAAATAAAAATATAGACCTTAAAAATCTTATTCAAACATTCGAGATAGAAATAGTATTTATTAATCTATTTACGTGCTTACAAAATCTTCTTTTTTATATCCTTGGAGATAAAGCAAGGAACTTAAATCACAGTGATTAATCACTATATCACATTTCTCAGCTACAATAGGTTTTGCATGCATGGCAACACCAATTCCTGCGATCTCTAGCATTTCAAGATCATTCGCTCCATCACCAACAGCCAGCACATCGCTGTGCATGAGACCTCGCTCTTTCACCAAACGATTTAATTGATTTACTTTTTCATTTTTTCCCAAGATTGGCTCAGCAACCTTACCAGTAAAAACCCCATTTTCTTCAACGAGTATATTTGCGTTTTGCTCATCAAAACCTAAGTTTATTCCGATAGGAATTGAGAACGCTGTAAAGCCGCCCGATACTAAGGCCGTATATGCGCCGTTTGCCTTCATCGTGCTGACTAAGGTTTTACCGCCTGAGCGAAGGGTAATTCTTTTTTCTAAAACTTGTTCAACTACAGAACTCGGGCATTGAGCCAATAAACTTACTCGCTCGTTTAAAGCATCATGAAAACCTAACTCACCATTCATTGCACGCGTTGTTATTTTTTTTACTTCACCTCCCACTCCACACATATCGGCAAGCTCATCAATACACTCTTGCTCTATCATAGTACTATCCATGTCAGCTAAAAGTAGCGATTTAAAATGATTTTCTTTTTTCTGGAACACCATATCTATTTTAATGCGCTGTAGCTGCGACCATATTTCATAATGCGTTGTGCTCTTTTTTTCTACATCGAAACACACAGCTTCATCGTCACAGAGCCATGAAAGATTTTGACCGTCCATGGAAGAATAGACTGAATTAACCAGTTTCTGGCTTAGGGTCTCAGTTCCACTAGTGCATAAAAGTATAACACTATACATTGAATAACTTCCGCTCACACCTTTTACGAACTTGAACGCCCTATAGCGTTAAAATCGGACTTGTTAAAGTCTTTCGAAATCTATATCAGTTTTTGTGGGACACCCCTCCCCAACGAGGGGCATATATCTGTAAGGGTAAAATAAATGAATATAGAAAAACCGGTTGCGCGGCCTGATAATGCGTATTTTTCTTCTGGACCATGCGCCAAATATCCCACATTTTCCACTGATAAACTACTCTCTGCAGCAGTAGGCCGATCACATCGAGCTAGCGTGGGAAAAAAGAAACTCAAAAAGTTAATAGATGGTGTGAGAGAAATCTTAGAAGTTCCATCTGGTTATAAAGTAGGGATTGTACCGGCATCAGATACTGGAGCCGTGGAAATGGCAATGTGGTCTCTACTTGGCGCTCGAAACACTACGATGGTAGCTTGGGAAAGCTTTGGAAAAGACTGGATTAATGATGTTGTAAATGAATTAAAAATTAATCCTGAAATTATAACTGCCGACTATGGCCATATCGTCGACATGTCTTCAATCGATTATGACAACGACGTTGTATTTACGTGGAATGGCACCACTTCTGGTGTTTGTATGAAGAACGGAGACGATATTCCACTCAAAAGAAAAGGCCTTACAATTTGCGATGCAACCTCAGCCGCGTTTGCCATTAGACTGCCATTCGAAAAATTGGATGTTACGACATTCAGCTGGCAAAAAGTGATGGGTGGAGAGGCTGCACATGGTATAATAATATTATCACCAAAGGCAATTGAACGCCTAGAAAGTCATGAAGTTAATTGGCCAATTCCAAAAATATTTAGAATGACCAAAAATAATAAACTGATCCAAGGTATATTTGAAGGAGCCACAATTAATACGCCTTCAATGTTGGCGGTTGAAGATTTTTTATATGCATTGGAATGGGCCAGAGAAATTGGTGGCTTAGATGAATTAATTTCAAGGGCTGAAAGTAATGCAAAAACAGTTTGGTCGTTCTGCGATCAAAGAGATTGGATAGATAATCTTGCCATCGATCGTGAAACTCGCTCTGTCACATCCGTTTGTTTGAAATTTACTGATCCAAAAATAAAAGACGGAGTAACGTTTTCAAAAGCCATTGTTAAGCGCTTGGAAGATGAAGAGGTAGCCTATGATATTGCATCTTACAGAGATGCACCCCCGGGGTTACGAATTTGGTGTGGTGGAACTGTAAATAAAATTGATTTGGAGCAAATGCTTCCATGGCTTGAATGGGCATATCACGAGGAATTAGCAAGGCAGATTTAGGATAAAGATCCTACGCGTCAGTGTTAAACGTACTTTTAATTAATAATCAAGGAGCTTAATTATGGCACCCAAGGTACTCGTTTCCGATAAGTTATCTGAGACTGCTATTAAAATATTTAAAGAAAAAGGTATCGAAGTCGACTTCATGCCTGAAGTAGGCAAAGATAAAGAAAAACTTGCCGAAATTATAGGTGATTACGATGGTTTGGCCATAAGGTCAGCAACTCGAGTTACCCCCACAGTTCTTAGAAATGCAAAAAAACTAAAAGTCATCGGACGAGCTGGAATTGGTACAGACAATATCGACAAAGAAGAAGCATCAAAAAAGGGTATTATTGTAATGAATACACCCTTTGGGAATATGATAACCACAGCTGAACATGCAATCGCCATGATGTTCGCAGTAGCACGTCAAATACCTGAGGCATCAATTTCTACGCATGAAGGGAAATGGGAAAAATCAAGGTTTATGGGTGTTGAGCTTACTCGAAAAACTCTTGGTGTGATAGGAGCAGGGAATATTGGTGGAATTGTCTGTGAGAGAGCTCGTGCATTACAAATGAAAGTTCTGGCTTACGATCCTTTCCTTGGTGAGGAAAAAGCAGACAGCATGGGCGTCGAAAAAGTTGAGCTGAATGAGCTCTTACAAAAGGCAGACTTCATAACACTTCATGTGCCATATACCGAGGCAACAAAAAATATTTTAAGTCGAGAGAATTTAAGTAAAACAAAAAAAGGCGTTCGAATAATAAACTGCGCAAGAGGTGGTTTGGTTGATGAGAGCGCTTTAGCAGATCTCATTCAATCAGGACATATTGCAGGAGCTGGTTTCGATGTCTTCTCAGATGAACCGGCTACTGACAATCCATTATTTCAAATTCCAAATGTGGTTTGTACTCCTCATCTAGGCGCGGCAACGAGTGAAGCACAAGAAAATGTTGCAATCCAAGTAGCCGAGCAAATGGCCAACTATCTAAATGAAGGAGCTGTAGAAAACGCATTAAATATGCCTTCCATGACCGCCGAAGAAGCTAAAATAATGGGACCTTGGGTAAATTTAGCCGGGCATCTTGGGAGTTTCATAGGGCAGATGACTGATGAGCCATTGGAGGCCATAAATATTTTATATGACGGTTCTGTTTCAAAAATGAATTTGGAAGCCTTAAATTGTTCCGTGATCGCCGGTATAATGAAAAAGGTAAACCCAGATGTGAATATGGTATCCGCTCCAGTAATTGCAAAGGAGCGTGGTGTACAAATTTCTACAACAAACCAAGATAAATCTGGAGCGTTTGATGGCTATATAAAAGTGACTGCTGTAACTAAAACGAAAGAACGCTCGATCGGGGGAACCGTATTCAGTGATGGCAAACCCCGGTTTATACAAATAAAAGGTATAAATTTGGATGCTGAAGTTGGTAAAAATATGCTGTATACCACTAATGAAGATGTGCCGGGAATAATTGGACAGCTTGGGCAAATTCTGGGCTTAAACAAGATAAATATTGCTAACTTTACTTTAGGACGCGCAGGAATTGGTGGTGAAGCCATAGCCTTACTTTATCTTGATGGACCAATAACTCCAGATGCAGTAAACCAATTAAAGGACACTGGCATGTTCAAACAAGTTAAGCCTTTGGCTTTTGATTTAGCAAAGTAATTCAAACAATGAATTTTAACGTTTTCAAGTAGTCACAAAATATGAAACTAGTTGCAGATATAAAGGTTTAACTAATGTTTATAGTTGCAGCATTATATCATTTTACCAGGTTCAAAGATCACAGAAAATTATGTGGCCCCTTGCAAAATGAATGTAATTCATCCGGAGTTACAGGATCGCTTTTAGTGGCACCAGAAGGAATAAATGGTACAATCTCCGGCTCTCGCCAAGGCATTGATAACGTGATTAAATACATAAAAACCCTGCCAGGCTGTAGCAATATTGAGCATAAAGAAAGTGTCGCTTCTTTGCCGCCATTCCCAAGGATGAAAGTAAAGATAAAAAAAGAAATTGTAACAATGGGTCAACCTGACGTGAACCCAGCAGAAAAAGTTGGGAAATATGTTGAACCCAAAGATTGGGATTCATTTATAAATGCATCAGATGTGGTGCTTATTGATACGCGGAATGATTATGAGGTAGGCATTGGAACCTTTAAAGGCGCGATAAATCCTAAAACAAAGAGTTTTAGCGACTTTCCAGAATGGTGGGAGGAAAATAAAGATAAATTCAGGAATAAAAAAATTGCTATGTTTTGTACCGGTGGCATCAGATGTGAGAAGTCAACTAACTACCTCCTCGGCAAGGGTGTAAAAGAGGTACATCATTTGAAGGGTGGGATTCTAAAATATTTAGAAGAAATTCCTGAAGAACAAAGTAGCTGGGAGGGTGACTGCTTTGTCTTTGACGCCAGAGTTTCGGTAAGGCATGAGTTAAGCGAGGGACTACACCAGTTATGTTATGCGTGTCGTCACCCAATACTCCCAAAAGATCAAAACCATAGCAAATATGAGCATGGCGTTTCTTGTCACCAATGTTTTGATAAAACCTCTGATTACGATAAAAGCCGATTTAGGGAGAGACAAAAACAAATAAAACTTGCACGTGATCGAGGAGAAAAGCACATGGTTGGCTATGATGGGAATTGAACCTACTGTGATATTCTAGGACGCCCAGATGCTTCTACAGTCAAAATTGCTTCCACGAACATCTCGCGAGCCTCGGCCTTTGCTTTTTTAATATTCCGTGACACTTTCGTAACGATATCAGCTGCACCTGAATCACGCGCTTGATCAATTGCTTTTTCGACTAAGAAACTTTCTAAACAATCTAAAGCTTGTTCCTCATTTAAAAAATCTTTCGGTCCATCCGGAAAATGGGCCCTGAATTGCCCTTCACTAGGAGCAGTAATAGAGCCTTGCACTCGCCGAGTTATACGCCCGACTACCGCTCCAATAGCATTGGCTACATCACTATGCTGGGGGAGTATCATATCACACTTCAGAAGGTCACCAACTGCTGGATAATATGAAGAAGCAGAGGCACCAAGACCTACAACGGGTAAATTTAGACCGGTATCAATTTTCACAATATTTTTATGGGTACTCAAACCTTGAACCATTATTATATTATTTGCTAATTCTTCAGCAGGATAATCAAATTTCTCCTCTTCATGAAATGCACTTTCCAATAAGAATGACGCTGTTTGTCTCTGTAATTGATTTATTATCATTTTAGACAAACCTTCCGCGGTTTCTCCCAATAAATCACCTGAGCCCTTGCGTCTTCTGCCAAACAACAAAATAGCTTTTTCTGCTGCAGCGGCATCCCAAGTAGTCATTTTTTTCAACACATGGCTAGCATCAGACGGTGTGACACCGGCAACCTGTATGAGTCCACGCGACACAAGTCGCTCGATGGATTTTATTTCGATCCGTGTCTGAATGACCGACCTGAGTGATTTTGCGGTTCTTTCAATTCGTGAGAGTACTTTTAAATCTCTAGACTGCAAGCCATGATCATCTGGACTTGAAATAAGCCTTATAAATTTTCCATCATACTCTCCAGGAGTTGCCGTTCTTAATTGTTCATCCAAAATATCGTGAATATGCGGTTCTTGATGAGCAAGTAATGATATAGGAACTAATCTTTTTGGGCCTAAATGCACACCACCCTTCAGCCCCTCGGACAGAAAATGGACTTGGCTGTCACCGCCCAGCCCTGTTGTGCGCATTGCGACCGCTTCGACCATTGTGCGAAAATTCCCAACGCGAGCACCAGCTGCGTCGAGTGTCGGGCGCCCATCCTTAAGTAGTGCAACGTCGGTAGTTGTCCCACCGATATCAGATACGAAACCTAGATTTAATTTTGTCATCCATTTCGCACCAACAATTGACGCTGCAGGCCCACTTAGAATTGTCTCTATAGGTTTATTGCGAGCCTCACTTGCAGAAATAAGCGCGCCATCACCACGCACGACCATCAAAGGGGCATCAATTTTTAGATTGGACAGAGTAGCTCCACAACGACCTATCAATTCATCAATTATCCCAATTAATCTTGCATTAAGCACGGCAGTAAGAGCCCGTCTTGGTCCATTGAGTTTTGAAGACAACTGATGAGACGCAGTTACGGGTTTATCAGTCAAATTCCTTATTAATTCCATAATCTGAAGCTCATGGGCAGCATTGCGGGTCGCAAATTGGCTAGCGACAGCAAAAGCTGAGACCCCATCGCGCTTTAAGACCCATTCTTTGATTTCTTCTAAGTTAATTCGACACGTTTCGTCACCAGCATGATTATGCCCACCTTTTACTTGTAAAACTGGATCACCTCTCAACGCATCATTAATACTATGCTTGGCTAGATCACCATCGCGAAACCCAACAAATATTAAGGCAACTCTGCCACCTTGATCTTCAACAAGCGCGTTTGTCGCCAAAGTGGTTGAAAGCGATACAAGAGAGATATCCTTTGGTTTTATTGAAGATTTATCAATGACATTTCGTATGGCCTCAGATATGCCAAATGATAAATCGTGGCGGGTAGTGAGTGCCTTTGCACTAGCTATGACCTCTGTTTCATCACGTAAAATAACGGCATCCGTATATGTGCCGCCAGTATCCACTCCTAAGAAAAAAGCCACGTTGCTCTCCTAGACCTTATTGCAGAGTTTCAAATAAAAAATTACAGCACATTAATTACCGCCTATTCACGCTAATTGAGTAAGAGCCCACGTTGCAGCGTCACGTATTGCGGAATCTGGATCTTTAGTAAGAGGTTTTACAACTTTTTTAAATTTCTGCTCCCGTGAATTGCCAATCGCATAGAGAACATTTCTTACAAATCTATCGCGGCCTATACGCTTTATTGGACTACCAGAAAACTTATCTCTGAAAGCTCTATCGTCTAACGAAACAAGCTCTTTCAGATCTGGCATTTTTAGTTCTTCCCGAGCATAAAGCCTTGTTTCACTACCAGCTTTTGCGAACTTATTCCAAGGGCAAATAGCCAAACAGTCGTCACAACCATATATTCGGTTGCCAATTTTCGACCTTAAATCAATTTCCACTGGACCACGATGTTCTATGGTAAGGTAAGAGATACAGCGTCTCGCATCAATTTGATAGGGCTTGGGAAAAGCGTCTGTTGGACAGATGTCAATGCATGACTGACATGAACCACAATGATCCACTTCCGGATCATCGGGTTCAATTTCTACTGTCGTGAAAATAGATCCAATAAAAAACCAATTCCCTAAGTCACGGCTCACCAGGTTTGTATGCTTCCCCTGCCAACCCAACCCCGCCATCTGCCCTAAAGGTTTTTCCGGCACGGGTGCGGTATCTACAAATACCTTTACTTCGCCACCGGCCTCTTCGATTAACCAACGTGCAAGCGACTTCAATTTTTTCTTTATGACAACGTGGTAATCTTTATTTTGCGCATAAACAGAAATTGCAGCTTTATCAGGATATTTTAGAACATCCATAGGATTATGTACCGGCGCATAACTCTGAGCCAGCATTATCACTGACTTCGCATCAGGCCAAAGAATTTTAGGGTTTTCACGCCATTCAATTCTATCTGAAAGCCAAGTCATTTGACCATGATAATTCAAACTTAAGAATTCTCGAAAAGGCCCTGAGATAGATGGTAATTCGGACGGATTACAGACTTTTATTAAATCGAAGCTGAGATCCTTCGCCCGATCTATCAATTTCGATTTTAAATCAGTCACAGTTTTTCCAATGAGTTAAAAATCCAAATCATTATAATGAATAGGCGGCGGGAAACCTGAAACTTGATCTGCTAATAAACTACGAAAGGCAGGTCTTGATTTAATTTTAGCATACCAATCCTTCACAGCAAGAGACCTATTCCAATCGATGTCACTTAAATAATCTAGTGTGGAAAAATGCGCGGCAGCGGCAAAATCAGCAAGGGTCATAACTTCTCCTGCCAGCCAACGTCTGTGTTCAAGCAGCCAAGCCATGTAATCGATATGATACTTAATATTTTTTGAACCCTCTTTTATATTTTTACTATCCGGAAAACCTTGTCCCATTATTTTCTTATTTATCCGCTCATAAAGAAGCTTTGATGTGACTTCATTATGAAATTTGTCATCAAACCATGAGACCACTCGTCGAGCCTCGAACCTTTCTTTGGGAGTTGCTGGGAGCAAAGCCTTATCAGGATATTCTTCCTCTAAGTATTCGCAGATTGCGGTACTTTCAGAAAGTATTTCATCACCAACTTTCAAGACAGGTAATTTGCCCGCAGGATTTCTTCTCAAGAATTCTGCTGATTTGTCCCAATAACGCTCCTCAACGAGCTCAACCTCTATCTTTTTCTCAGCAAGGCTTAAACGAACTTTCCTACAGAATGGTGATAAGGGGACGTGATATAGTCTGAACATTTATAGCCTTTATGATCTAAAAAATTTTGAAACTAATATTCACAAGAAATTTCGTAACGCAAACATAAAGATCAACTAAAAGCTACAATTGTTAGGACCAATAAAGATCAGAAAACATGACAGGTGAATCACATTCCTGCCAAGGATGTATCTTTGTCATAATTTTATTGAATTCTGAACTTTGCTTAAAACTATCTAACCACTTGATCAAATTAATCCAGTCTTGGTCATAAAACCAGACTTGGTCAATGTGGGCAAATTGTCTGACAAAGGGTAATATTGCCAAATCTGCAATGGACATATTTGCTCCAAACAAATTTGGAGAGAGTGTATTTTCCAATTTATATAGAAAGACTGAAGCTTCATCTCTAGATTGTACAGGATCTGCATCTGGAAACCTGTTTGGATACTTTGTTCTATCAAGAGCACGCTTAAAATTTCCATCACACTCTGAAATTAAATCGAAGCCATACTCTGGCATTTCCATTAAATTAGTCGGATCATTCTGACCCAAAGCCCACTTCATAATATCAAGACTTTCGTCCAGTACTGTCATTTTAAGTCTCAA
>NTKT01000007.1 GCA_002457055.1 Rhodobacteraceae bacterium MED-G08 | reverse complement strand
CGCTTTGAGAACTGAAAAGAGCGACGCGCCTTACGCTTACCAAACTTTTTACGCTCTACCACACGGCTATCGCGCGTCAGAAACCCGGCAGACTTAAGTGCTGCCCTCAGAGATGGATCATACAATTGTAAAGCTTTTGATATACCATGCTTCACTGCACCAGCCTGACCAGAAAGACCGCCACCCTTTACCGTCGCCTTTACGTCAAACTGGTCTTCAACACCTGCTACTTGGAATGGCTGCCTTAGTATCATCTGCAGAACTGGTCTGGCGAAATATCCGTTCATTTCCTTGTCGTTAACAACAATCTTACCAGAACCGGGTTTTATCCAGACCCGTGCAACGGCATCCTTTCTTTTCCCAGTGGCATAAGACCTTCCTAGGTCATCACGAACTGCAACTCGCGGCGCCGCAATTTCTACAGCGGCAGTATCCTCGGCGGAAACTACATCCAGATCGCTCAGTGATTTAATATCTTCACCCATTATCTCGTCACCCGTGTATTTTTAGAATTCATTGATTTTACATCCAGAACACTCGGATCTTGCGCCTCGTGAGGATGTTCTGACCCAGCATAAACCCTTAGATTAGTCATTATTTGCCGGCTCAATTTGTTACCAGGCAACATACGCTTAACAGCTTGAGTAATAACCCGCTCTGGATGGGCTCCATCTAAAATTTGTTGCTTAGTTCTAGATTTTATCCCTCCAGGGTGACCGGTATGCCAGTAAAAATTTTCTTCTCTCTTCTTACCAGTCATCTGAATTTTCTCAGCATTAACGACGATTACATTATCGCCACAGTCCATGTGCGGCGTGAAAGAGGCCTTGTGTTTACCGCGCAAACGCATAGCTATAATGGACGCTAAACGGCCAAGTACTATGCCATCTGCATCGATTAAGATCCATTTCTTTTCTATGTCTGCTGGAGTTGCAGTATATGTCTTCATTTAATACAACCTTGCTATTACTAAAATATTTAAGCAGTTCGATCAGGCGGTTATACCGCCATCACAGGCAAGGTCAAGTACAATAAATTAAATATTTTTATTTAAAAACATATAGTTAAAAATATGGTAATATAATACCGTAGTAATTTTGCTTAAAACGCGTGCTGTTTGAAAGAACCTACCATTACGATATTAGGCATCCAGCTCTGCATCCCAATACAAAAAGTCCATCCAACTTTCATGCAAATAATTAGGGGGAAATTTTCTTCCAACATTCATCATCTGATGAGGCTCAGGACGTACGGGTTTACGCCGCAGATGAAGTCCAGAATTTTGAAGTGTTTTCGACCCCTTTTTCAAATTACATGGACTACAAGCCGCAACTACATTTGCCCAATTAGTAGTTCCACCGTGGGACCGCGGCACTACATGGTCAAACGTCAAATCACCTTTGGATCCGCAATATTGACAAGAAAACTCATCTCTAAGAAAAAGGTTAAATCTGGTAAATGCTACTTTTTTTTGAGGCCTAACATAATCCTTCAATACGACTACCGATGGTATTTTTATACTTATTGATGGACTATTCACATAATCATCGTACTCGGCCACAATATCGACTCTTTCCATAAATGCAGCTTTTACTGCATCTTGCCAACACCACAAAGAGAGAGGGTAATAAGAAAGAGGTCTGTAATCAGCGTTGAGAACTAATGCGGGATTGTTTTTGGTAGACGTAGGATGCCTTACGAATTCATTCCTAAAGTCTGCCTCCATACGAATGCCCCCTAGCAGTCAATTTCCCTTGCGGATGACTATATATTGAGTTTAGCTCCTGGCAACCCCCATTTTGTGGCACATTCTAAAAAATCTAAATTATATATTTTTTCCTTTAAAAACCTAACTGGTCGCGTAAGAACGCTAATGAAACACCCAACCCATCAGGAGCTATTCCATGCCCAGTACCTTTTTGAATATGAGCATAAACGTCTTTGAATCCTGCCGCCTGTAATCCTTCCACCCCCTCGGGCATTGATCGTGGCGGTACGACCTCATCCTGATCGCCATGTACAAACACCACTGGCATATGGCTAACCACCTCGTCAACGAGAATTTCCGGCTCTAATAGTCGACCAGAAATCGCCACAACACCCGCCACAGGATCTTCTCTTCTAGGAGCAACATGCAATGCCATCATTGTGCCTTGAGAGAATCCAAACAAGGCTAATTGCTCCGGTAAAATATCTTCATCGACCATTAAAGCGTCAAGGAACGCATTCAAATCATCAACAGCTGACAGCATCCCCTTTTTGCTCTCCTCCTCACTTGAACCATCGATCCAAGGTATAGGAAACCACTGGTAACCCATTGGACTTCCGGCACAATTCTCAGGAGCATCAGGGGATACAAATAATGTATCAGGCAAATGCTCGGCTAAAGGTTCTGCCAATCCTAGTAAATCATCCCCATTTGCTCCATACCCATGAAGAAAAACCACAACCGAACGCAGCTCACCAGACTTTGGAGCAATGCGTTTAGATTTCAAAACACGCGTCATACTATGCCTTCTCTATTTTTTGCAAAACTATAATAATCCCATAATAAAAGTGCTGCGACAGATCGCCATGGAGACCAGTCCGTTGACAACTGTCTTAGCTCACCTTCAGTTGGACGCTCACCAAGTGAGAATAATATTCTTGCACTTTCTTTCAAAGCAAGATCTCCCGCCGCAAAAATATCCGCCCTCTTTAAACTAAACATGGCATAAATCTCAGCAGTCCAGACACCAATTCCAGGAACTTCTGTCAAAATCCTTATAACTTCATCATCACTCTTTCGCCGGAGCGCTATATAATCCAAATCTGCTGCTGCTAACGCTTTTGCATACCTAATTTTTTGTCGACTGAGGCCGACAGAATTCAAGCGCTCCTCATTAGTCTTCAAAATTCGATTAGGATCTAAAAAATTCTCAATTTCCAGTCGAGACCAAATGGCCTTTGCCGCAGCAACCGAAACCTGCTGACTCACAATTGCCTGCAATAAGGTTTGAAATCCATCTGGCCTTAAACGTAGTTTGGGCATTCCAGTATGCTCTAGTACATATTCAAAGCGTGGTTCACAGGAAGTAAGTGCGTCAATAGCTTGAGCTAAGATTTCATCAGACTCAATCAGAATTCTTTTCGTCATAAATTATGATCCATCCATTTAAATATTCCTTGAATCGTATCAATTCCATTGCCCCATGACTTTTCAGGCCTTTCTATCATTATTACTGATATATTAATAGCACGTGCGGCTTCTACTTTGGCAAAACTACCTTCACCTCCCACATTTTTTATTACTAAGATATCTATTTTAAGCGACCTAAATAAACTTATTTCATCTTTTAATGAAAAAGGAGGATCGCCGTAAATAAACTTACCGTTATCTAATGGGCAGTGCATTTTAACCTTGCCAAGTCTTCTAATAAAAAATTTAGAACTTAAAAGTTTGGAAAATTTTTCCAACCCAATTCGCCCAGTTGCTATGAACACATTTGATCCATCAGGAATTGTTTTCGCTGCCTCATCCAATGTTCGCACGCTAGTCCAGTTATCATCAATCGTTGGGGTCCAAGGAGGTCTTAAAAAATGAGTATGCTTTATGTTTGCTAATTTAGAGGCTCTCTGACGAAGTTCAGTACTTTCTTTGTCAAATGGATGGCTAGCATCAATAAGAGCTTCAATGCCGTTTTCGATCAAAAAACGATGAAAGAATTCCTCATTTTTCAAAGAAGATATTTCCCCTGCAACCTTTAAATTCGCACGAAGACGAGATCTCTTATCTACAAAAATATGAACGTTGAATTCTGCACGAAGACCTAGTTCCGTAGCCAGTTGTAAACCATCTCCAGTTCCAACCAATATAAGAATATTTACACTCATAGATCGCATTTACCTTTTTAGAACTGGCTTTACGTTTTCAGACCTTATAAACGTGTCTAGTCGCATATATCTCAAGAGTTAAACATAATGTTTAAAGATGATGAAAATAGTTTGGCACGTCGGAATTTGATCATTCTGATTTTAGCACAAGCAACCGTTGGAAACCAAATGGTTATGATTTTTATCGTAGGCGGACTAGCGGGTCAGTCATTAGTAACTAACCCTTGTTTTGCAACCTTACCAATATCATTAATTGTAATGGGATCCATGCTATCCGCAAATCCATTATCCCTTATAATGCAGAAATACGGAAGGCGTGCTGGATTTTTACTTGGAACACTTGGTGGGGCCTTAGGTGGCATTATCGGGTGCATCGGACTTTATTTATCTGATTTTTCAATATTCCTGATCGGAAGCTTTTTAAGTGGTATTTATATGTCCGCTCAAGGTTTTTATCGGTTTGCCGCTACGGATACTGCATCCAAAGGCTTCAAACCAAAAGCAATTTCATATGTTATGGCTGGTGGCTTAATTTCGGCAATTATTGGACCTCAGCTCGTTAAACTCACTTCCAGCAGTCTAATAATACCCTTTTTGGGAACATATTTAACTGTAATTTTGTTAAACTTGATTGGAGCCTTTTTGTTTTTATATCTAAAAATACCACTCCCAAGACCTGAACAAAATAAACATTATGGAAGTAGGTCTTACAGTCAAATACTGAAAACACCGGAATTACTTGTTGCTATAATTTGTGCAATGGTAGCATACGCTCTTATGAATTTAGTAATGACATCAACACCGTTGGCAGTAGTAGGCTGTGGCTTTACTGAGAATAACGCGGCCGATATAGTGTCAATGCATGTTTTGGCGATGTTTATTCCATCTTTCTTTACTGGTCACCTTATAGTTCGGTTTGGAAATATTAAGATAATTAGTGCCGGACTATTGATACTAAGTGCTTCAGGGATCGTGGCATTGTCCGGAATAAGTTTAGCGAACTTCTCAATCGCTCTAGTCTTATTGGGGATCGGGTGGAATTTTGGATTTATAGGAGCAACAAGCCTTTTAGCAAATTCACATGCGCCAGAAGAGCGCGGTAAAATACAAGGATTTAATGATTTTATAGTTTTTGGAGGAGTTACGGTAGCTTCCCTTGCCTCAGGGGGACTGATGAATTGTGCGGGCAGTTCAGCAGCCTCTGGATGGAATGCAGTAAATATCGCAATGCTTCCATTTTTGATCCTAGCTGGTTTAGCAATTTTATTTTTATCCCAAAACAACAGGACAAATAATACTATTTAGAACGTCTTCAAAAAAGCTTTCATAACAAAAGTAAGTGTCATTCGCCGATTTTCCAACTTTGCGACGGTGCTATCTATTTTTTCAAGATTTTTCGAAATCGCACTTAAAATTTTCTTACTTTTCCAACCAGTAAATAAAACCCACTGCTCTTGTTCTGTGAAGTCATACCATTTTATTTTAGCAATTTCTAAGTTCTCTAAGGAAATGTTGCACTGCTCCTCAATTTCATTAGTTGGCAGTCCAGAAATTGGCACCTTACCCGCTTTTTTGAGGCCAGGGGTCGCCATCAGATAGTTAGCCAAGGCGATAGCCATGCATGCATTTTGGAAATCTTTTTCATTTTTTCCTCGTTCATACCCAGCTGCCACTCGAAACAGGATAACAGTTGTATCAAATAAATATTTTTTCAGCTCAATGAAGTCTCTAAACTTATTAGAATATACGTCCCACTTTCTTGCGTTAACGAATACTTTCAACTCTTCTGCCTGAATTTTTCCAATACATTTGGACAAAGGAGTTGCCACAGAATGTTTTCGTACCGCTTTCTCACCTATTATCTCGTCAAGAGCATCTAACCACCACTGCAGTCGAATTTCTGCAATCATTGGTTCTTTGGTGATATAGGGAGCCCTAGAAATTTCAACATTAAACGCAAAAATTACGAAATAGTAAGGCCTAAGCTTTTCTGGAGCGGCCATAATACTTCGAAATCTCTGCGGGTCACTTTTCTGTAAAAGAGAAGCACAAAATTTTACATCTTCATCAAAAATCATACAGTTAATTTACTAAAAAAACCTCAACTAAGTTCTGGGATTCAGACAGAGAAGTTAAGGGAAGTTAAAAATCTCTTAAAATTTTCCAATTCATTGCATCTATCAGTGCGTCAAAACTTGCATCAACAATATTTGCAGAAACACCTACAGTAGCCCAACGTCTTCCCGTACTGTCCTCACTATCAATGACCACTCTTGTTACAGCTTCTGTCCCTCCTTGAGTTATACGCACCTTAAAATCAACCAATCGCATATCATCAATAAAACGCTGGTACTGGCCTAAGTCCTTCGCAAGTGCTTTCGCCAGTGCATTAACTGGTCCCCTATCTGAACCAAACTCATCCAAGCTCTCGCTAACTGATAATTTCTTTTGACCATCAACCTTAACAACGACAACTGCTTCAGAAAGGCTAATCATCTTATTATATTTATTTTTTCTCCTCTCCACGGTTACTTTATATCGTTTTACATCAAAAAATTCCGGTAGTTGACCTAAAGTTCGCCTAGCTAATAATTCAAAACTTGCTTGAGCAGTGTCATAAGAGTATCCTTGTGACTCCCTTTCTTTAATCAGCATTAATATTTTTTCTAATTCATCTTTATTTAAGTTTTGGTCTATTCCAGCATCGCTCAAACGTTTTTTTAAGTTAGATGCACCAGCTTGATTGGACATTGGGATTATTCGCTCATTCCCAACCAATTCTGGATTAACGTGCTCATAGGTTGATGGATCTTTTAGAATAGCGTTAGCGTGAAGCCCAGACTTATGAGCGAAGGCGGAGGCGCCAACATAGGAGGCTTGTCGCATAGGTACCCGATTAAGAATATCATCCAATCTGCGAGATAACCTGGTCATTCCTTTTAAGGCTGTTCTAGAAATACCGGTCTCAAATCTATCGCAATAATTTGATTTTAAAGCCAATGTTGGAATTAACGCAGTTAAGTTTGCATTGCCGCATCTTTCACCCAATCCATTTAACGTTCCTTGAATTTGACGCACACCTGCATCCACAGCGATCAAGGTGTTCGCAACCGCATTATCAGTATCATTATGAGTGTGAATGCCTAAATGAGTTCCGGGCACACCTGCCTTAATTGCTAGCGAGACGGCCTTTTCTATTTCCCTCGGCAATGAACCGCCATTGGTGTCACATAAAACTATCCATCGTGCGCCAGCACTATATGCAGAACGTATCGCTTCTATTGCATAATCAGAATTCGAAAGCATTCCATCAAAAAAATGCTCTGCGTCGAATATAGCTTCCCGACCCATGGATACAACGTGGGAAATGGATTGCTGAATTGCCTCTATATTTTCTTTAAGCGAAATACCAAGCGCCGTTTTTACATGAAAATCATGTGTCTTGCCAACTAAACAAATCTTTTTTGTACCTGCGTTCAGAACAGATGCTAACACATCATCATTTTCAGCCGACCTACCGGATCGTTTTGTCATTCCAAATGCAACAAGATTAGCATTTGTACGATAGGTTTCAAAAAAAGTGGTATCTGTTGGATTGGCGCCTGGCCACCCTCCCTCGATATAATCAACACCAAGATCACCTAACAAGTCGGCAATCTCTATCTTTTCATCTGTCGAAAATTGTACGCCTTGTGTTTGCTGGCCGTCGCGTAGGGTTGTATCGTATATGTATAACCGCTCTTTTTGCAATGACATCATCCAGTGTGCTAAAATTTAAAGTCTTCAAACAAAATTATAGAAAAATACCTTCAAAGTATATGTTCAAGTTTCGCTAGATCAAACTTTAGGGTTGGTATTAATTTGATATTATCCTTAGTCATTTGAACCTCAACCCCAGCATCAGACAACTTTTCCTTGAGATCATCCAAACGACCAAAGTTTCGGGTTGCCATAGCCTCCGATCTAACTTCAGTCAGTGCTGTTTCGAATTTTGATAAATCAAAATTAACTGACCAATCATTAAATTCAGGGGTCATCAAGCCAATGAGATTAGCATCAGCCTTTAACTGTACAAAATTTTTATTCTGGAAGTGTTTGTGCAATAAAGCAATCACGCCTGGCGTATTCAAATCGTCGGACAAAAGTTCGGTAGCCTCTGATGAAGGCTTAGTCGCATTCTTGATATCTCTGCACTTATCATACCAACGCCTCATAATAGTATCTGCTTGATTGGCTTTCTCCTGCGTCCAATCCATTGGTTTACGATAATGTGTAGATAAAAACACAAATCGGATAACCTCTCCCGGAAACCCTTTATCTATCAGATCCCGGACTGTAAAAAAATTACCCAGCGATTTTGACATTTTTTTTCCATCTACCTGGAGCATTTCATTATGCAACCAGAAATTTGCGAAACCACCCGAAGGAAAACAACATTTACTTTGCGCAAGTTCATTTTCGTGATGTGGAAATATTAGATCATTACCCCCACCATGAATATCAAAAGTATCTCCTAATAGATCATGGCTCATGGCTGAGCACTCTAAATGCCAACCAGGTCGCCCTCGCCCCCACGGACTTTGCCATCCAGGGAGATCATTACTCGAAGGTTTCCACAAAACAAAATCCAAAGGGTCAGCCTTATACGGAGCAATTTCCACCCTGGCTCCAGCTATCATATCCTCAATAGAGCGTCCAGAAAGCTTACCATAGTCCTCAAAACTTTTAACGGAAAAGAGGACATGGCCCTCTGCTTCGTACGCATGACCCGACTGGACAAGATCTTCGATTATTTTTATCATTTTGGCCACATAGTCTGTAGCCCTGGGCATTTCATTCGGCAAAAGGTTGCCAAGTAGCGACATATCTTCCAAATACCAAGCAATTGTTTCATCCGTTATAACTTGTATTTCTCTGCCAAGATCTTTAGCTCTTTGGTTAATCTTGTCGTCGATATCGGTAAAATTTCTCACATATTTTACATTATTATCACCATAAATTTCTCTAAAAAACCTGAATAAAACATCAAATAATATAACATTTCTTGCGTTCCCCAGGTGAGCTCGGTCGTATACGGTAGGACCACATAAATATATCCGTACATTACTAGGGTCGATCGGTTCAAAGATTTCTTTCTTTCGAACTTTAGAGTTATGTAATTTTATTTTAGACATCTTGGCTTTTTGCACACTTTTTGGTGAGTAAGTTACTGTTAAATCAAACGCCAAATTGGGTTAACTCAGAATTTCAATGAAAAATCCAAAATTACAATAGAGCGAGAATAGAATTCTTTGATAATGTCTTTCTAAGAATAAGTTATTTATTTGACAAATAATAACTGTAATGGACAGGTGTATAAATAGATAGACTAAGTTTTCAGGGTGAGGTCATGCCACAATTATCAGAACGTGTTATTTCCATCACAGGAACTGACGGCGATGGATGGGAAATTTTCAATCTTGCACGGGAAATGAAAATTAATGGAGCAGAAATAATTGAGTTAACGATTGGTGAGCACGATGATACAACTCACTCGCTAATTTTAGATGCAATGCATAAGTCCGCCCGCGAGGGGAATACTGGATATGCAAGTGTACCCGGCACAAAAAGTTTAAGACAAGAAGTAGCAAATAGGGTTCAGACACGAACTGGAATTCATACTACAGCGAATAATGTTATTATTACGCCCGGCGGTCAGGCAGGTCTTTTTGCAACTCATGTTGCATTGGCAAACCAGGGCGATACTGGCCTCATTATTGACCCTTTTTATGCCACATACCCAACAACTCTCCGAAGTGCTGGATTGAGTCCGAGAATGGTAAAAACTATGCCAGAGGATAATTTTATTCCGTCGGTGAGTGAATTAACCAAAAACGCTAAAAATGCTAAAACGCTCCTTATAAACTCACCAAATAATCCCACCGGCACTGTTTATGATAAAAGTAATTTGTTTGAAATTTCAAAAGTAGCAATAGAGAACGACCTTTGGGTGATTTCAGATGAAGTTTATGATACACAGGTCTGGGTCGGCGAGCATATTTCAATACGTTCGGTTGCTAATATGGAAAACAGAACAGCCGTAATTGGATCAATGTCAAAAAGTCATGCTATGACTGGCAGTCGGCTCGGCTGGGTCGTTGCCCCAGAACAAGTAATTGAAAAATTATCAGATTTGGCGTGTAACACCAATTACGGCGTACCCGGGTTTATTCAAGATGCAGGGCTGTATGCACTTACACAAATGCCAAATATTGAAAAAACTGTTGCAGAACCCTTTTCTAGGCGGCGTGAAATTGCCCAAAAAATTATCAAAGATTACCCTGACATAAAAATGCACCCATCATTAGGGGGCATGTATTTGATGCTGGACATTCGCGAAACGGGACTTAACGGAATTGAGTTCTCTAAAGCATTATTAGAAGCCAAAAATATTGCAGTGATGCCAGGTGAGAGCTTTGGTGAAAGTTCTGCAGGTCATATTAGAGTGGCGATGACTATATCAGACGATAAATTTGAATACGCCACTCATTCTATTTGTTCGTTTGCGTCAAATTTTACGACTTCAACCAACTAATTCCAGACCCGCAAAGAAGTAAGAAATTTCAACGGCGGCTGTTTCTGGAGCATCTGAGCCATGCACAGAGTTTTCGCCAACGCTTTCTGCAAATTCAGCACGTATTGTCCCTGGAGCTGCTTCCGCTGGGTTAGTTGCCCCCATAACTTCTCGGTTTTTTAGAATAGCTCCCTCACCTTCTAAAACCTGAACAACAACTGGTTCAGAGGCCATAAAATCACATAATTCATCATAAAAAGGCCTTTCCGCATGCACTTCATAAAATACGCCTGCCTGGGCCTTGGACAAATGTATTCGTTTTTGAGCAATGACTCTCAGGCCAGCCTCTTCAAACTTAGCGTTAATTTTTCCTGTAAGATTTCGTTTGGTGGCATCTGGTTTAATAATGCTTAAGGTGCGCTCTATCGCCATGTTCTATCCTTTTATCTTGAGTTACTATCAGCCAGTATAAAAACTACTGGCGCTTAACATGATGGTGTTGATTTGAAAAGTAGCTATGTTTCAAAATTTATATCTTTTGTCAGCCACGGCTTACACTAGTTGATTTGCTCTAAAATGCCTTCTGAAACAACTTAAATCTAATGAAATTAATACAGTGGCATTTTAATGATTGATTCCACAAAATTACTAACAAAGCTTGCCTATAAGCTCTAATGCTATATCAGGTCAAAGTATGATTTCTTTTGAAAATATATCTTTTTCAGTTGCGGGGAGGACACTTGTCAAAAATAGTACTGTGAGCATACCCAATGGACATAAAGTTGGGCTTGTGGGGAAGAATGGGACAGGAAAGACTTCACTATTTAGATTGATCTACGGCGAAATTACCTTGGATCAGGGAAACCTAAAGTTGAGTAAAAACGCCCAGATTGGAGGAGTATCGCAGGAAGCGCCTGGCAGCAGCGTAACGTTACTAGACACCGTACTTGCATCCGATAGAGAGAGAGTTGATTTACTACAAAAAGCTGAAGAAGAAAAAGATCCATTAAAAATTGCGGAAATACAAACACGTTTAGTTGATATAGATGCTTGGTCTGCAGAAGCTAGGGCGTCTACAATTTTGAACGGGTTAGGATTTGATAAACACAAACAAAGACTTGCGTGCTCTGAATTTTCCGGTGGGTGGCGAATGAGGGTTGCCCTTGCAGCCGTTCTCTTTTCAAAACCTGATCTTTTATTACTCGATGAGCCAAGCAACTATTTAGACCTTGAGGGAACTATCTGGCTTCAAGCATATATCTCAAAATACCCCAGCACAATTATATTAATAAGTCATGATCGAGCCTTACTTAATAATTCTGTAAACTCAATTTTGCATCTGGAGGACAAGGAACTCCATCTATACTCTGGAAACTATGAAACTTTCGCCAAAACAAGAGCTGCAAGAATGGCGCACAAACAGGCTGAGGCAAAAAAACAAAATTTAAGGCGCCAACATTTACAGTCCTATGTCGATAGATTCCGTTATAAAGCTGACAAGGCTAAACAGGCTCAATCTCGATTAAAAATGTTATCAAAAATGGATCCAATATCAATTTCAAGCGAGGCAACATTAAAAAAGTTTAATTTCCCACAACCAGAGGAATTATCACCTCCTATAGTGAACATCCAAAATGCGTCGGTGGGTTACGGACAACAAACGGTTTTAAATGAGATCAACTTAAGAATTGATCAAGACGACAGAATAGCCATTCTTGGTCAGAATGGTGAAGGCAAATCGACACTTTCAAAACTAATAGCAAAAATGCTCAAACCGCATGTAGGAAAAATCATTCACTCTAACAAACTAAGAATTGGTTATTTTGCCCAACATCAGGTGGATGAGTTGAGGCTGAATGAAACTCCAATGGATCATGTGCAACGAGAAAGACCATTAGAAAAGCAAGGGCAAATTAGAGCTAGATTAGATGGATTTGGACTTTCGGTTGAGCAGGCAGAGACACAGGTTAAAAGTTTATCTGGCGGACAGAAAGCACGTTTATCATTACTACTCGCATCACTTGACGCACCACACCTCCTGATTTTGGATGAGCCCACCAATCACCTTGATATTGAAAGCAGGGAAGCATTAGTAGAAGCACTCACAAAATACTCAGGCGCCGTGATAATCGTTTCACATGATATTCATTTGCTATCACTAGTAGTCGATAGATTGTGGCTGGCAAAAAATGGAACTGTGAAAGCTTACGAATATGATCTGGAAACTTATCGAAAATCTCTTCTTTCAGTTAGTACTTCAAAAAAAACTGAACAATTAAAGCCAACAACCACAGAAAAAAAATCTTTAACAAACGACGAAGTACTTGCATTAAAAAATAATCTAACGAGATCAGAGGAACGCGTTGAAAAACTCCTTACGATGGAGGAAACAATCAGCAAGAAATTAGCTGATCCCGAAATCTATTCTGACAATAAAAAAGATGAGCTTCTTGTGTTAAATATCAAATATGCTGAAGTGAGAAAAGCTATAACCAGAGCTGAAGATCTGTGGGAAAAAGCGCAAAAGAGTCTGGATAAAGCGCTAATTACAAAAATAAGTGACTAGATATGGAACCAACATTACTGATAACTTCCTTTGTGACTATATTCGTGATTGTGGATCCAATCGGGTTAACTCCAATTTTTTTCTCTTTAACTCAAGATTTATCAACAATTGAGCGTCGTGTTGTTGCAAGGCGATCTGTTCTTATTGCATCTATTATTTTATTACTGTTTGCAGTTTTTGGTGAAATGATACTGACGTTCATAGGTATTTCTATGCCAGCATTTAGTGTTGCTGGAGGTATATTACTATTTTTAACAGCGTTAGAGATGTTATTTCAAAGACGAAAACAGCGCCGCGAGGCGCATGGTGGCGAAACTTTAGGCAGCCATAATGACCCATCAGTTTTTCCACTGGCAGTACCTTTAATTTCTGGACCAGGATCCATAGCAAGTGTAATTTTGCTATCTCAAACTCATGTAGGATTATTGGGTGTCCTTGAGTTGACGTTCATAATATTTGCTACAATGCTAGCTACGTATTTATTTTTCTCTGCGACAACATACTTCAATAAGTACCTGTCTCCAACTCTGATAGACGTGGTAACACGTGTATTGGGAATGCTGCTAGCAGCCCTTGCCATTCAATTCATAATGGACGGAATTCATAGTTTTGGCAGACTTTAGGCTGATTTTTTATATAAGAGTTGACACTAAATGGATAATCCTAAACTTCTATATTTAAGCTTATTATTAATAGTGCTTTTAAGCTCATATCTCTTAGCAATGAGAAATAATTTTACAAAATTAATTAAATCGGCCTCTGCTTGGGTAATTATTTTTTCTAGTTTTGTTGCTGGCTATGGTCTCTGGCAAGATTTAAGCAACAGAGAGAGGATAGTCGATAAAAATAATGCCTCGGATATAGCTCTCAGGATAAATAAAGATGGGCATTTCCGCGCCAAAGTTCTGGTAAATGACGTTGAAATTGAATTTTTAATCGACACCGGAGCAACCCACATCGTTCTGTCTAAAGAGGATGCGGAAAAATTAGATTATGATTTATCTAAATTAATTTTTTGGGGTAAATCTAATACAGCGAACGGACTAGTCGCAACTGCGCCAGTCAGATTGCAATCACTAAAACTTGGTCAATTTTCAGATAAAAATGTCCTTGCCTACATTAATCAAGGAAGCATGAAGCAATCATTGCTGGGGATGTCCTTTCTCAACAACTTCTCGAGCGTTGAATTCCAAAGAGAAACTCTCTATCTCAGGTTGTAAAGATACTGCCTAACGCAATACTAATTCTCTTGTTTAAGGCCCCAAGTACCGGTTTCTTGTGACCAATATTTTGCTCGAATATCAGCCTCGGTGAATTTCTTCCAATGTTCTCGGGCTATATTTCCTTCATCTGAGTTTTTGTCTTCGAAAAGTAATGCACATCTCCTATATTTAGCAACCTCTTCAGTGGAAATTAATGCTCCATTCAATGAAAGAAGAAAATCTGAATTTGAACTATCATCTTTTTCAGTACCCAGCAAAATGTCAGATTTTTCACTATTCTGTGACCCTAAGACGGCATGGGGCAGAAAGCTTTCAGGTTCAACTGTCCAAATTGCATCATCAATAAATTTTAGACTAGCTTCGTCTTTGCCCCGTATAAATACAGTCCAACCAATATCTTTGGCTTTACAAAGCAATTGTGGCAAAGCGCTAACAACTGTCTGCCCTGTAACGTGATAAAAATACACTTCGCTCAAATTAGCCACGCTCAAAATTATTTTTTACTAACGTATCTAAGGTCATTACACCCCAGCCAGTGGCGCCAGCTGGTGCATGATCCGACTCAGTTTTTGTGTGCGCAACACCTGCTATATCTATGTGAACCCATGGAATTTCAGGTTTGACAAATTTTTCCAGGAATGCCGCCGCTGTTATTGACCCAGCAGCACGCCCGCCAACATTTTTTATATCGGCCAGTCTACTTTTTAATAACTTACTGTAGGACTTGCCCAATGGCATTCGCCAAGCACCCTCATTTTCTGAATTAGCAGCTTTTAATACTTCATTGCAGAGCCAATCGTTATTTGAGAAAAGTCCAGCATTTTCATGACCCAAACTGACTATTATTGCCCCAGTCAATGTAGCTAAATCAACCATTGCAGAGGGTTTGAATCTTTCTTGCGCGTACCACATTACGTCACAAAGAACTAAACGCCCTTCTGCATCAGTATTAATAACTTCAATGGTATCGCCTTTCATTGATTTAACTATATCGCCTGGGCGTTGAGCAGTTCCAGACGGCATATTTTCTACCAGCCCCACTAATCCCACTACGTTTGAAGGTGATTTTCTTTTAGCCAATGTTGCTAACACGCCAGCAACGACCGCCGAACCTCCCATGTCCATTGTCATATCTTCCATTCCACCAGCAGGCTTTAACGAAATTCCACCAGTATCAAATACTACTCCTTTACCAACTAAAGTCAGTAGAGCATCACCATCTGCTGCTCCTAACCAACTCATAATCACTAGTTTGCAAGGGCTAGAAGAACCCTGACCTACCCCTAAAAAAGCATTCATTCCAAGCTTGCGAAGATCATCTTCATCTAAAATCTCAATTTTTATACCCAATTTTGATAACTGCTCTAGCCGGCTAGCAAACTCTTCTGTGGTAAGAATATTTGAAGGCTCGTTTATCAGGTTACGTGTAAGAAAAACACCATCTCTTATCGCTTCGACCTCATGTAATTGGGAGTTAAAAAGTTCGGGATCTTTAGTCATGACTGTTATAAGGGAGGAACCGTCTGACTTATTAGAAGCATCGGCTTTATAAATATCAAATTTATACTCTCTTAACACAATCCCTTTACACAGCTCTATTAAGTTCGAAAAATTCCCTAGCGCTAAAAGTATATCATCGGAACCCTTCATTTTAGCAATTGAAACGCCTACTTTTCTAGCAACTAATTTGGATGTCCGCCGTTCAATTTTAACAACACAAATTTGCTCAGCAGCGCATCTTTCTGGAAAATATATAGAAAATAACTGACCGCTATCTGCTTCTTCAAATTTCTTGGAACAAATTAAACGAGTTAATGATCCTCTAGTTAATTTATTTACCCGCCGAGCGTAAGGATCCAGCGCTCCTTGCGGAGTGACTAAAACGACTATTATTCCTTTGCTTGTAGCGATGTAGTCTAGATCTGATCTAATAATTTTCAAATTCAGCGGATTTATCGTTTTCATACTTTTTTAAATTCCTATCAAATGGTAGTTTCTTCAATTAACGCTTTTCGCTATATAGATTTTTTGTTTATGTACAATTACAACGTTCAGGAAGTTATATAAAGCCGTGTCGCGATTTGACAGATATTTATTCACTCAATACTTTTTGATGTTTGGGTTTTTTTCCCTCATCTTACTTTTTATTTATTGGATCAACAAAGCCATCGCGCTGTTTGATAATTTGATAAGCGATGGTCAAACATTCTTAGTATTTTTAGAGTTTTCAATTCTAACGATCCCGCCAATTATACCAATAGTCGCCCCACTTGCCGCATTTGCAGCAGCTATTTTTGTAACGAACAGGCTTAAAAACGATAGTGAACTAACTATAATGCAAGCTACCGGTTTCAGTCCGTTAAGGTTATCACGATCAATTTTTTTATTTGGACTAGTGGTAACTATTATTTTGTTGATTATTTCACATTATTTAATTCCCAAATCAAACAACATTCTTTTAAAGCGGCAGAACGAGGTGGCCTCATCACTTAATGCAAAATTGTTAAAAGTTGGAAGTTTTATTCATCCACAGATTGGCGTAACTTTCTACATTGGCGGTATATCAACCTCTGGCGTTATCGAGGATGTGTTTGTCTTAGACGAAAGAAATAAAGACCGCGAGATTATTATAACGTCCAAGTCTGGCTACCTAATAACAAATAACAACAATCCAATATTAGTGCTGAAGGACGGAATCGTTCAGAATTATGACTTAAAAAGTAAAAATCTCTCGACCATACATTTCCAAGATTTATCATACGATTTAACATCGTGGTCTGTAAAAGAGCGTATGTCAAAAGCCAAACTTCTTCTCACTTACTCAAGTTTTGATCTCTTTAAAGACCCTGAATTAATATCAATACTTTCAGACTCTTCGCCGATAAGCGTTCTGGAGGAGCTCCACTCACGCATTTTGACACCACTTTTAGCTTTAATTGCAGCTTTAATTGGCTTTTCCGCTCTTATGATAGGCGACTACTCAAGATTTGGAGCATCAAAACAAATTTCAGTAGGAATAGTAATTCTAATATTAATTAAGCTATCAGAGAGTTATGGCAATGAGCTAATGTTAAAATCTCAAGGAAATTGGCTGGCTTTATATTTGCCAGTCCTTATCGGCATTTTGATTTTTAGCTTCATGATGTTATTAGCTTCAAATCAAAAATTGCTAGGCAGAATTAGCCGAGCAAGCGAGAACACTTAATGTTGCTGCACATATACTTCGCTGGCAAGTTTGCTAAAAACTTTGCAATAACGCTAAGTATATTTATTACATTTATGCTTCTAATTGATATAATCGAACAACTCAGACGGTTTGCCGTGTCAATCGATTATATTGAGATATTTTTTCTCGCGCTACTCAACCTGCCAGGATCCATTTATCAAGTTTTGCCATTGATCATAATTTTAAGTTCCGCATGGACCTTTTTATCCTTAGCCCGAAATTCAGAACTGATTGTCTTCAGAGCAGCGGGAAAATCATCAATATCAATGCTTATTACACCTGTAATTCTTTCGCTTTTAATTGGTGTTTTAGCAATAAGCTTCTTTAATCCGATTGTTGCTTCGACTTCTAAAAAATATGCGGACGTAAAAAGCAAGCTTATAGAAGGGCAGGAAACAACAATTTCGATAGGGACTGAAGGCTTATGGTTGAGACAGGCTGACGAAACGGGTCATACTGTAATACGTGCCAAGCGGGCAAATTCTGACGCTACTGAACTATACGATGTAACTTTGATAAAATTGAGCGATGATAAGCTACCTATTAGTCGGGTTGAGGCAGAAATTCTTACATTGAACGATTCTTTGTGGACTGCAAAAAATTCAATAATTTGGCCAATCAAATATGGGCTGAATTCACATTCAAACGTACAAAAACTCAGCTTAGTTGAAATTCCTACTTCGTTGAAAAAGGAGCAGATTACAGATCAATTCGGCGATCCTTCCACAATTAGTTTATGGTCACTGCCAGAATTCATTGGGCAACTAGAGCAAGCAGGCTTCTCAGCCAATCGATATTCTGTTTGGTTCCAAAGTGAACTTTCAAAACCCATCTTTTTAATAGCAATGATGCTTGTATCAGCAGCCTTTTGTATGCGTCAAAGCAGGGTTAGAGGCACAAGTTTACATGTCTTGGCCGCGATTCTTGTTGGCTTCCTTCTATTTTATTCATCAAACTTTATTTTAATACTGGGTATAAACGGACAGCTTCCTGTACTCATTTCAGCTTGGGGCCCATCCTTTGCAGCTTTGTTTATATCGCTTGGATTATTCCTAAACCGTGAGGAAGGGTAATGTTTCGATATTTATCTGCATCATTACTTTTCTTGATGCCGTTTTTATCAGTTGCATATGGTGAAAGCTTTGTTGAAAGCGCATCGATCATCGCCAACAGTATAGAAATAGATGCTGAGGGAAATGTGACAGCCAAAGGGAATGTCGAAGTTCATTATAAAGAAAATATTCTAAAGGCTAGAGAAATATACTACGCAAGAAGTTCGGATGAACTGTCAGCAACAGGCCCCCTTTCTCTAATCGATCATACCGGAAATGAAACAAAAGCTGGAGATGCAATTTTTAAAAATGAATTCCAAGAAGCTATTTTGCTTGCAACGCGCGTTATATTAAAAAATCAATTAGAAATTTCCGCAGATGAACTAAAATATGCGATAAATGATAAAAGCGTCTTCAGCCGTGTATCTGCGACTTCGTGTAAGACTTGCGAAAATGAGAAGCCTTTCTGGCTTATAAAAGCAAAAAAGGTTTCTCATAATCAAAAACTCAAAATAATTTATTTTTATGACGCATCATTAGAAATTTTGGGAGTTCCTGCGTTCTACACTCCGTACATAAGCATACCAGACCCATCGGCAAAAAGAGCAGTTGGATTTTTGGCTCCTGAGTTTTTATCAAATTCCAGATTAGATTTTGGAGTAAAGTTACCGTTCTTTATCCCTTTAGATGTAGATAAAGACGTAACCTTTACACCGTTTATAACGCCCCAAACCAATACTATTGAAACACGATACCGGCAGGCTTTTTCAAGAGGAAATTTAGTAGTTGACAGCTCTCTGACGCGAGATGATTTAGATGACAAACAATTTCGGGGATATCTATCTATAAACGGAGAGTTTTATTTAGAGAACGGTTATATTTTAAATTATGAAATTGAACGCGTATCAGATAGCGCTTATCTCGGAGACTACGGTTATTCGGCGAGAAATGAACTAACATCTGGCCTTAATTACTCAAAAGTAAAATCGGACAGACTATTTGAAACTTCGTTGGGCGTCATTCAATCTCTTTACAAAGAAGATAAGGATAACCTTACCCTAACAACAAACAATTATTATGACCGAGTTATTGATCAAAATATTATACCTGGCTCACTAAACTTCAACAGTGAGTTAGTTGGAAGTTGGCGTAAAGGCTCTGAGGACATCATAGGGAGAGATGTTGCTCGATTTGCAAATCAGTTGGCATGGAATAACTCTACGATTTCTAAGTTGGGATTAGAACTTGGGACTGGCGTAGTTTTAAATCAGGATGTATTTTTGGCAGTTGATGATAGCAGACTGAACGATCTGGAAATTCTCAATAGTATTGGGACTAATATATTCATCAGGCTGCCATTTTTATCTAATACGGAAAAGGCCACCCATATGCTTGAACCACTCGCTCAGGTTGCGTGGGGAAAACGGAAAAAAGCTATTGTATATATTGATGAAAGCGAAAATACAGAGTTTGATATGGGAAATCTTCTAGTGATTTCTAGGTACTCGGCATCAGATCAATTCGAAACTGGATTTCATGGAGCTTATGGATTGAGATATAACTTCAATTCAAAAAAAAATATAACTGGAGGATTCTCACTTGGCCAGGTACTGCGATTGAATGAGAATTTAGGTTTTACAAGCAGCTCGGGATTGGAGAACAAGCAATCTGATATCTTCTTAGCCGCCGAATTATCTCTTGCCAAAAACTCATATGTTTCGTTTCAAGGATTACTAAGCAATAAGTTTGAGGCAAAGAAAACAGACTTTAGCGCTGGCTTTGACTATGAAACCATCTACCTTGATACAAAGTATAGCTTTCTGCAATCAGACGCAGAGGAAAATCGCCTAAATCAAATTGAAGAATGGACAATAGATACAGGATACAAACTTAATGATAATTGGCAGCTAAAATCTAATTTAAGGTATGACCAATCGGAATCTCATTTAGCATTACTAGGAGCTGGTTTGGCATATGAAAATCAATGCGTTTTGTTAAATCTAGAAATGGACAGACGATATTCATTGGAAGGGACATCCCCACCCACAACTAATTTTAGCTTTGCAATCAGCTTAAAAGGCTTTAGCACAGGCTCGGTGAATGCTATTCAAGAAAAAAACTGTAAATAATATCATAATTCATCACTTGGGTAATCCAATGGTAATAAGTAAAACTTTGATAACGGGCGTATTAATTTTGTGCCTTGTCGTTTTTTCGCAAGCTAGAGCTCAGAACAATTCGCTATTCTCTCCAGTAATTCAAGTAAACGACACCGTCATTACAAAATTTGAATTTGACCAAAGAGTTAAATTTTTGTCAGCGCTGAAATTTCCTGGAGATCCTAATAAAGTTGCTCAAACACAACTTATAGAGGAGCGCTTAAAACAAACTGAGGCACTAAAATTAAAGATAACCGCATCTGAGGCTGAAATTGAAGATGCAGTTAAACGTTTTTCATCGAGAGTAAAACTATCAAGCGACGAATTTATTGGAGAGCTTAATAGACTTGGTATTTACTCAAATACTTTTCGATCATACGTCGAGTCAGAATTAATTTGGCAGAAGATAATAAAGAAAAAATTTGGTTCACAATCTAAAATATCAGACCTTCAGCTAAAACGAGCTAGCAACATAACTAGCTTTGAGGAAACAGTACAAGTGTTGCTGACTGAAATAATTATTCCATTTTCAAACCAAGAATTAAGGGAAATAGAAAATATCGCCTATCAACTAAAAAATATCAAATCCATAGAAGAATTTTCAAACGCTGCAAAAATATATTCAAAAGCGCCCACGGCTGATTTGGGTGGTCGAATAAAATGGCAAAACTTTAATAAATTGCCAGAAATTATAAAGCCGTATATTTTCAATCTTTCACCCGGCGAGGTAAGCGAACCAATAAGATTAAATACGGCAATAGCATTATTTCAATTGAGAGATATTAGAGAAATAAATGACATAAATACAGAAGTTAATTTTTTAGATTTTATAACAGTTTCTACAACATTTGCTAACTTAGCATACTTAAAAGATATTAAAAATAAATTTAATAATTGTTCTGATTTAACGGCAGCTATTGGAGATAAAACGGATGTTAAACTGTTAAGGAGTAAACTTTTTTCTGAGCAATTATCGAATTCTTTAGCCACCGTATTGGAAAAATTAGATCCAGATGAGTCAGAAATCATTATCGATAATGAAAAACCAAAATTGGTTAGATTGTGTGAGCGAAATAAAAAAGAAGACCTGACGAAAGAAAAAATCGAAAATGACAAAAATAATTTACAAACTATCCGTCTAAAGTATTTAGCAAGAAGTTTTATGGAAACTTTGAAAGATAACGCTAGGATTAGCGATAAATGACTATAGCAGTTACGAGTGGTGACCCCTCCGGTATTGGCCCAGAGATAGTACAAAAGTCATGGATTTATCTAAAAAACAACCCATCTAATGAATTTTTCTGGATAGGAGATCCTAGTCATTTGCCAGATAAAAGCATACCATGGCGACCTATAGTGCATCCAAATGAAGTCTCAGAAAATTTTAGTTCGGCGCTACCAGTTCTAGTTCACAAGTTCGCTCATCCACTCAGAATTGGATGTCGGCAGCCTGAAAATGCTAATGATATTATCAAAGTTATTAAAAAAGCAGTGCGCTTGGTAAAAGAAAATAAAGCAAAAGCCTTATGTACAAGCCCAATCAATAAAGATGTTTTAAATTCTGGAACACAATTTCCATTTTTGGGGCATACAGAATTTTTAGCATATTTGGATAGTATCGAACATCCAGTGATGATGTTGGCTTCGTCAAAATTAAAGGTTGTGCCAGCAACAATCCATATCCCAATCAAAGAGGTATCAAACCGTCTATCAATTGAAGGCTTAACAAAAACCATCAAAATAACAAACGAAGCTATGAAAGACAAATTCAGCCTTGCCCAGCCTGTCATAGCTGTTTCAGGCCTAAATCCTCACGCCGGAGAAAATGGAAAGTTGGGATTAGAAGAAAAAGAAATAATAAACCCTGCAATACGTAATTTAAAAAACTCGATAAATATAATTGGACCACTATCTGCTGATACTATGTTCCATTCGACTGCTCGGGCAAAATATGACGTCGCCATAACAATGTATCATGATCAGGCCCTTATACCATTGAAAACTATTGGGTTTGAGGAAGGGGTCAATATAACTTTAGGCATATCTTTTGTTCGCACTTCGCCAGATCATGGAACTGCTTTTGATCTTGCAGGACAAAATGTGGCAGATGAAACATCAATTGTAAATGCAATAAAAATGGCAGCTTCACTATCTCGAAAGCAACAGAATGGAAAAACTTCCCCCGCTTAAAGACGTAATTTCTAGGCATCAACTTCGTGCAAAAAAGTCTTTAGGTCAAAATTTTTTACTCGATCTTAATCTTACATCAAAGATTGCACGTTATGCGGGTAACTTAGATCAGTTCGACATCTTAGAAATAGGGCCTGGACCCGGAGGTTTGACTAGAAGTTTACTTTATGAAGGTGCACGAAAAGTCGTCGCAATCGAAAAAGATAGCCGTTGCATAGAAGCGCTTAAGGAAATTCAAGCAACATTTCCAAGGAGACTTAAGTTACTGCAAGGTGACGCCTTGTCAACGAACGCGAGCGAGCATTTAGCCGATCCAGTGCGAATTATAGCTAATTTACCATATAACATCGGGACAGAGCTTTTGGTGAGATGGTTAACTTCAAAAACTTGGCCGTCATTCTGGCAGAGTATGACCTTAATGTTTCAAAAAGAAGTAGCAAATAGAATAGTTGCAAGTCCAGGAAGCAAAGCTTACGGAAGATTATCAGTGATGTCCCAATGGCGATGCGATACAAAAATCGCATTCAACATTCCTGCGAGTGCGTTTACGCCACCACCCAAAGTTGAAAGTGCACTCGTTCATTTTGAAGCATTAAAAGAACCCAAATTTCCAGCTGAAGTTGATATTTTGGAATTTGTAGTATCGAAGGCATTCAATCAACGTAGAAAGATGTTGAGAGGGGCATTAAAGGGTTATTTTCAAAATGTTGAGGAAGGTCTCTTAAGTATCGGCGTGTTACCCACTAATAGAGCAGAAGACATAACACTCCAAGAGTATTGTGCGATGTCTCAAATTTTGGTTAGGAAATAAGGGCTATTCAATTTCGTTTTAATATTGCAACTATTCAGCAGCTTCAACAGATGAAATATCCTCGCCAATTTTATCAACTTTATCATCGTTGCGCTGATTTTCGCCGCGTCTACGGGCTTTGTTATTACGGGAATTTCCATTTCTATTTTTTTTATCAGCCTGGTTGGCATTATCAAGTTCACCAAACCGCTCACCGTCTGACACACGGTCCCCACTTTCCACCTCTAATGAATTATCATTACCATTCAAATCATTATCATTCGATAAGTCAGAGGTATTATTGTCCAAAGAGGATCTTGAATTACGTTCCTTATCGCGTTCCGTGTTACGATCTTTATTTTCTCGATCCTGCTGCTCCCTACGTGCATCCATCTCACGTTGGGCTTCTGATAACAGTCTTACGTAATGTTCGGCATGTTGTTGAAAATTTTCAGTCGAAACTCTATCGTTTGAGAGTTGAGAATCCCTTGCCAATTGGTTGTATTTATCAATTATTTGTTGTGGTGTCCCCCTGACCTTACCCTCAGGACCAGAACTATCAAAAACACGGTTAATAATATTACCTACCGAACGATTCCGGTTCTTGTTAGAACGCGAGCGTGATTTTGATGATCTCATTTAAGCTTTCTAGCCCTATGATTGCTTGGTCATAAATTACATCAGCTAATCTTGATTTTTACTGATGTTTGGATTTAAAAAAATGCTACTATAAGCATTGCCCTGAGATCTTTTACAACAATAATTAATATACTTTCAAGCATAAATATTAAATTTTATTGAAAACTCGTCGTCATGTGACTGGCGACCACTAAGCTGCTTCTGCCGATAGCACTCTATCTCTTGACCCAAGATCTTTGTGGACCTTGATTTTGGAAAAACCAGCCCCAGCTAAAAGGGTTTTTACAGGTTCAGCCTGTGAATATCCAATTTCAAGAACAATTTGACCATTTTTTATCAATTTTTCTTTAGCGTTCGATATTATCTGACGATACGAATCCAACCCATCTCCTCCTGGCGTCAATGAGATTTTTGGGTCATAGTCGATAACTTCATTACCTAACTCATTGTATTCTTTTGCAGAGATATACGGAGGATTTGAGACAATTATATCAAATCGACCACTAATTTTACTTAACCAATCAGATTGCATAAGCGTCAAACGATTTTGAACGCCATGTATTTTCGAATTCCTTGCTGCAGTTTCCAATGCTAGTTCAGAAATATCGGTAGCAACACAAGTTGCGTCAATACGCTCTGCCAAAACTGTGATGGCAATAGCGCCACTTCCAGTACCGAGTTCTAGCATAGTCTTGAATTTATTTTCCAACACCACTTCGACCAGAGTTTCCGTATCCCCGCGGGGATCTAAAACATTCTCATTAACTTCAAAATTCCTACCCCAGAAGGCGCGATAACCAATAATTTTGGAAACTGGTTTCCGTTTGCAGCGCTCATCAACCATTCTCCAAAATTTTGAAATTTCATCTTTAGAAAGGAAACTATCATCAAGAAGATTAAGTTTATGGACTTCTACGCCCAAACAGTTCGCTAACAATAATCTGGCGTCTCTTGTAGGGTTTTCGATGCCACAGTCACGCAATTTACCTTGACTTGCTAATACTAATGCCCGAACTATCATCCGTTAATTTCAGCAAGCATCTTTGCCTGCGCATCTGCCAGAAGGGCATCAATGGTTTCGTCTAAACCTCCAGCAAGAATTTGATCTAACTTATAAAGAGTTAGATTGATTCTGTGATCGGTCATTCGTCCTTGCGGGAAATTATAAGTTCTAATTCTTTCCGATCTGTCTCCAGATCCAACTTGAATTTTTCGGTTTTCTGATCTCTCACTGTCAACACGTTGCCGCTCTAAATCAAATAATCGAGTTTTTAAAACTTGAAGCGCTATTTCACGATTTCTATGTTGAGACTTTTCAGAACTTGTAACTACTATACCAGTAGGCAGATGTGTGATCCGTACAGCTGAATCTGTAGTATTTACATGCTGCCCACCCGCCCCTGAGCTTCTCATTGTATCTATTCTTAAGTCATTACTATTTATCTCTATATCTACGTCCTCAGCCTCGGGTAGAACTGCGACGGTTGCCGCAGAAGTATGTATTCTTCCACCGCTCTCAGTTTCTGGAACTCTTTGCACTCTGTGCACACCACTTTCATACTTTAGACGCGCAAAAACTCCATCGCCCTTAATATGCGCTACAACTTCTTTTATTCCACCGAGTTCCGTATGCTGCTGTTCAATCATATCAAACGACCAATTATTTATCTCAGCATATCGTTGATACATCCTTAATAAGTTTCCAGCGAACAAAGCCGCCTCATCACCTCCCGTGCCGGGCCGTATCTCTAAAATAGCAGGACGAGCATCTGCATTATCCTTGGGGAGTAATGCGAGTTGCAAATTTTGTTCGGTTTTCGGTATTTTTTCTTTTAAATTAAAAACTTCGTCCTCTGCCAATGCTTTCATGTCTGGATCAGAGACTAATTCTTTTGCTTCATCAAGCGCAATTAATAGAGCCTTATATTCATTTATTTCATCTACGACTGGGCGTAATTCAGCGTATTCACGAGATATTTTTGCAATATCCGCACCCGAAAGTTCTTCATTCAGTTTCGCTTCTAAAAACTGAAACCGAGAAACAATTTGGTCAAGTCGATCAATCGGTAGCATCAGTCTCTATTGCATCTATTGAAATTATTGGTCAAGGAGTTTACTAGGTTATTTTAATTTTTTAAGTTGCTTAGCTTTTCATTCTGCTCAGCGCTTTTTGTTCCAACCCCAAATACCGATTAGCTCATGAACCGCATGCGCACCTGCGATTGCTGTCGCACCTGACAAATCATACTGAGGAGCAACTTCTACCACATCTCCTCCTACCATATTTATACCAGCAAGATCCCGTAAAATAATTGAAGCTTGGATAGAGGATAATCCACCCCATACAGGGGTACCTGTGCCTGGAGCATATGCAGGATCCAAACAATCAATGTCAAAAGTTAAATAGGTGGGAGTGTCACCCAATATCGATTTTATTTTTTCCGCAGTCTTACCTGGACCAATCTCAAAAACTTCCCTTGCGTCGATTATATTTACGCCCAATGTATCAGAGTTATAAGTTCTAATTCCAACCTGAACAGATTTTTTTGGATCAATTAATCCCTGTTTCACGGCTTTATAAAACATTGTTCCATGGTCAATACGATGCATGTCATCATCAGGCCATGTATCTGAGTGAGCGTCAAACTGTAATAAAGCCAGCGGCTTTCCATACTTTTTCCTATAGGCCTTTAATATCGGGTATGATATGAAATGGTCACCGCCGAGCGAAATACATCCGCTACATTTGCCTAGTATAGTGCTAATGTGGTCTTCTAAAATCTGAGGAAACTCACTTACTTTGGCATAATCATATGCGATATCTCCATAATCGACCATGGATATCTCTGACATTGGATCGAAATCCTCCCACCCGTATATGGGATCAAATGGCTGTAAAGTTGACGCTTCCCTTATTGCGCGTGGACCAAAACGCGACCCGGGCCGATTGGTAACGGCTTGATCAAATGGGATTCCAGTAATTGCTAAATCAACATTATTTAACTCTTTTGTATACTTTAAACGTAAGAATGAAGTAGCCCCACCAAATGCATTCTCAAAGGACTGTCCAGTGTAACTATCCCTTGTAAATGCCCGATCTACCTGTTTTTCCGCATCTTTCAAACCCAATTTTATCTCCCTAGCGGTTGTGACATTTCAACCAGTCTTGCAAAAAATGATGCACCATAAACGGATGCGTCATCATTAAAATCATAATTTGTATTGTGAAGACCTGCAGCCTCCCCAATACCTAAAAACAAATAAGCCCCAGGTCTTTTTTCCAAAAGATAGGAAAAATCTTCTGCTCCCATTTCCTGACCAGCGTTATCATCAACCATGTTAACACCCGAGATATCTTCAGCTGCTAGTGCGGCAGTCTTGACATTCTCAGGACTATTTATAGTTGGAGGATATCCTTTTTCATATCGCAATTTGCACTCAAGCCCAAAACTCTGGGCATGCCCTGAAACAATCTCTTCCATTCTTTTGATTACTAATTCCTGCACTTTTTTATCAAAGGTGCGCACAGTACCGTTGATGTAAGCATTTTGGGGAGTAACATTATCAGTACTTCCCGCATGAATTTGTGTAACCGAAACCACTAATTTATCGTTTGGATCACGACTTCTGGAAACAATTGTTTGAAAAGTTTGAACAATTCCAATCGCAGCAGTTATTGGATCCTTTGTCTCATGTGGATAAGCCCCATGACCTCCCACTCCAACAACATCAATATGAAATTTATCTGCTCCAGCCATTATGGGGCCAGGCATTGTATAAAATTTTCCCAATTCAACGTCTGGAGTATTATGAATGGCATATACATTTTTAATGTCAAACCGATCCAAAATTCCCTCTTCCACCATAATACGTCCACCACCCTCGTTTTCCTCAGCCGGTTGAAATATTAAAGCAACTCTACCAGAAAAATTTCTAGTCTCACTTAGGTACCGTGCAGCCCCCAATAGCATTGTCGTATGACCATCATGCCCACATGCATGCATTAACCCCGGGTTATTTGACGAATACTCCAAATTAGTTGTTTCTGTCATAGGAAGCGCGTCAATATCAGCCCGCAGGCCAATTGTATCACCATCGTCTTTTCCATCAATAATGGCTACTAACCCTGATTTTGCAATCCCAGTGTGAATTTTATCAATGCCAAACTCCCGAAGTCTCGCCTCAATAAAAGATGCAGTCTCATGGCAATCTAACCCTAACTCAGGGTTTTGATGAATATTTCGTCGCCATTTTTTCATATCTTCGTCAAATGCAGCAATACGATTGACTATTGGCATATCTGGACTCCTTTGACTTTAACGTTCAAAATGTATCAGACAAAAAAAGCCACGAGGACGCAATGCCTTTCAACGAGAAAATTATCAATGGACGAAATGGAGATATTACGACTTTGGTTGAAATAATGCGTGCATTGCGAGATCCTGAAACAGGTTGTCCATGGGACATAGAACAAACATTTGAGAGCATATCGCCTTACACAATTGAAGAAGCGTACGAAGTTGCTGATGCAATAGACAGAAAAGACTGGGACAGTTTGAAAACTGAACTCGGAGACTTATTGCTACAATCAATCTATCATTCCCAGATAGCTTCAGAAAAAGAATATTTTAATTTTTACGATGTCGTTAGAGAGATTTCAGAAAAAATGATTTCTCGGCATCCTCATGTCTTTGGAGATAGCAAAGAAAATAAAACTGCAAAACAACAAGTTGAGGATTGGGAAAGTATAAAGGCGTCAGAGAGAAAGTTGAAAAAGCAAGGGAAAGTACTTGAAGACGTAGCCCTCAACCTACCTGCTTTAGTACGCGCAATGAAACTTCAAAAACGGGCTGCACGCGTGGGTTTTGATTGGCCAAGTTACAAGAATGTATTGGACAAAATCATCGAAGAAGCGCAAGAGCTTGCTGAAGCCGCGGCCAAAGGAAACTCGGCAGATGTAGAGGAGGAGTATGGCGACTTGCTTTTTGCTTTTGTAAATTTGGGCCGACATTTGAATATTGAGCCCGAAGTTGCGTTAAAAAGAACAAATAATAAATTCATAGAAAGGTTTGAATTCATCGAAATAGAGCTTGCAAATAAAGGAAAGAGCCCAAAAGACTCCTCTTTAGAAGAGATGGATGGCTTATGGGAAAAAGCAAAAAAATCAGGTAAATAATTAGATATATGGAGACGATGTTGGGCGCTCAAAAAATAATAATTGATACAGATCCCGGTCAAGACGATGCTGTCGCTATTTTGCTTGCACTGGCAAGTCCTGATGAGATAGAAGTTTTGGGCATTACCGCAGTAGCGGGTAACGTACCACTTTCTTTAACCGAAAAAAATGCTCGAATTGTATGTGAATTGGCAGGGAGATCCGATATCGGTGTTTATGCCGGATGTGCTCACCCGTTGAAAAGAAAACTTGTTACAGCAGAACATGTACATGGAAAAACAGGCCTCGATGGACCTGAATTACCGGAGCCAAAGATAAAATTGAAAGAAAAACATGGTGTTAATTTTATAATTGATACATTGATGCAAGAGCCTGCAAATTCTGTATCACTTTGTCCATTGGGGCCTCTGACTAATATTGCCACTGCAATGTTGAAGGAGCCAAGAATTACTCCACGAATAAAACAAATTGTTTTAATGGGGGGAGCATACTTTGAAGTTGGGAATATTACGCCAGCGGCGGAATTTAATATTTTTGTAGATCCCGATGCAGCAAAGATTGTTTTCGCCTCTGGAATTGAAATAGTAGTGATGCCTCTAGATGTGACGCACAAAGCTCTTGTAACAACTCAACGGAATGAAGCTTTCAGGCAACTGAAAACTCCTGTTGGAGTGGCAGTTGCTGAAATGACAGATTTCTTTGAAAGATTTGACAAAGAAAAATATGGTTCAACCGGGGCTCCTTTGCATGATCCATGCGTTACCGCATATTTGATCGATCCAACGATATTTTCAGGTAGAAAAATCAATGTAGAGATAGAGACAGAGTCAGAATTAACTTTGGGTATGACTGTAGCAGATTGGTGGCGTGTCACCGATCGAGAAGCTAATGCTTTTTTTGTTGGAGACTTGGATACTAATAAATTTTTCAGTCTACTAACAAATCGATTAGGAAGATTGCCGCTAAACGGCATTAGTTAGGTAAATGAATAGATTTGAAAACAGCTACGCTCTTCTTCCTGAAAACTTTTATTCGATAACGCCACCAACACCGGTTGCGAATCCTAAATTGTTGAAGTGGAATACGGAACTGGCGCAAGATTTAGGACTTAAATTTGAAAGTTTGCACGAAAAAGAAAATATTTTTTCTGGTAATCTTCCTCTGAATGGTACTCCGATAGCACAAAAATACGCCGGGCATCAATTTGGACAATTTAATCCTGATCTTGGGGATGGACGCGCACATTTATTAACGGAAGTAATATCTCCTAATGGTGAGAGATACGATATAGCTCTTAAGGGTTCGGGCAAAACACCGTATTCACGAGGTGGGGATGGTCGAGCATGGTTAGGACCCATTCTTAGAGAGTATATTGTAAGCGAGGCAATGCACAACTTGGGGATTCCTACAACCCGCTCCCTAGCAATTGTAAGCTCCGGCGAACCTGTATATCGGGAAGCAAAAATGCCAGGAGCGATAATTACTCGCATTGCTAAAAGCCATATTAGAATAGGAACATTCCAATGGTTTGCTGCGATATCAGATATTAAAAACCTAAAAATCTTATTAGATTATTCGATTAAACGTCACTATCCTGATGCAAGCAGTACAGCAGAATTTTTACGAGCTGTTTCTTTAAAGCAAGCCCGATTAGTAGCTGAATGGATGAGAGTAGGATTTATCCATGGCGTTATGAATACTGATAATTGTCTTATTTCAGGCGAAACGATAGACTATGGGCCTTGTGCATTTATGGACGAGTATAATCCTGATAAAGTTTTCTCTTCAATAGACAACTTTGGTAGATATTCTTTTTCTAATCAATCGAAAGTTATTATTTGGAACCTAGCCCAACTAGCCAGCGCTCTATTAATGCTTCACGATGATGATCAAAATACTTTGGAAATTTTTCAAGAAATTATCAATGAAACCTCTACATATTTGTCTAAAGAGTATTACACGCAATTTGCCTCTAAATTGGGAATTGTAACCCCTGACGATAAAGATAAACGGTTAGTTGATGACCTGCTAACAATTTTAGCTGGAGAAACTGCAGATTTTACTAACTTTTTCTCAAAAATTACAAATGACGAGAAGCCTTTCAAATTTATGATGAAAACCCCATATTTAACATGGGAAAAAAAATGGCAAAATCGTGTAAAAAGCATACCCGATGCAAAGCCAACCATGAGGCAGGCAAACCCGGTAATTATTCCACGTAATCACATTGTAGAAAAAGCTATTCAGTCTGCTCTTTCAGGTGACTTTGAACCTTTTTATAGTCTGAATAAAGCACTACAAAAACCTTATGATTACACAGGGCAGTGCAATTTTCTAAACGCGCCAAAGGAAGATGAAAAGGTTACTGCTACTTTCTGCGGTACGTAAGGATTGTTGGTCTTGCTTTGGCTAAATAAGTAAATTCCAACTGAATTTAAATTGTATTTCAAATTTTCTTTTCTGCCTGTTAAGCTCAAGAGAAGACAACACAAAAACCATTTCTACCGATTATTGAGGCAATTATGAGCCATACAATTTTAGACCGATGCGAAATAAAAGGGTTACGGATGACAAATCAGCGAAAAATTATCGCTGAAATAATAGAAAACTCATTTGATCATCCCGACGTAGAGGAACTCTACAACCGCGCCTCAGCTATCGATGACTCCATATCTATTGCTACTGTTTATAGAACAGTTAAATTGTTTGAAGAAAGTGGCATTCTGGACAAACTCGAGTTTGGGGATGGTCGAGCAAGATATGAAAATGCTGACCGAGAACATCATGATCATCTAATCGATATTAACTCCGGAAAAGTTATAGAATTTGTAGATAATGAGATTGAAAAATTGCAAGAATTAATTGCCCTTCGCCTCGGTTATGAACTTCGAGGTCATAAGCTAGAACTCTATGGTGTGCCAATAAAGAAGGCATAATTAGTAGAGTTTAATAAATCCTTTACTGAACATTGTATTTACGTGAGCGCTAGAATAAGGCTAAAGCGGTAAATTCAGCCAATTTTTGAAAGTCAAATATGTTTAATATTAATCAGATCAAAGCTCGTGAAATTTTGGATAGTCGCGGCAACCCAACTCTTGAAGTTGACGTCACCCTTGAAAACGGCACTGTTGGTCGCGCAGCAGTTCCTTCTGGAGCCTCAACGGGAGCTCACGAAGCGGTTGAACTTCGTGATAATGATAAGGCACGATTCAAGGGTAAAGGCGTTTTAAAAGCGGTAGAAAACGTAAACAAAGACTTAGCTACAGAACTTATCGGACTAAATGCAAAAGATCAAAAAAGCATTGATCAAAAAATGATTGATTTGGATGGTACAGAAAACAAATCAAGGCTCGGCGCAAATGCAATTTTGGGTATTTCTTTGGCGATTGCAAAAGCTGCTGCCACTTGCAGTAATCAGTCGCTATATAGATATATTGGCGGCGAGCGTGCAAGAGTTCTTCCTGTTCCAATGATGAATATTATTAACGGCGGGGAACATGCAGACAATCCAATAGACATTCAAGAGTTTATGATTATGCCAATAGGTGCAAAAAATATTAAAGAAGCTATCCGCATGGGCTCGGAGGTATTTCACACTTTAAAAGCCGAATTGAGTTCATCTGGCCTATCAACCAGTGTTGGCGACGAAGGTGGCTTTGCACCAAATATCAGTTCTACCAGAGATGCGCTTGATTTCATTTTAAAGTCCATTGAAAATGCAGGATACAAGGCAGGCGAAAATATTTATCTGGCATTGGACTGCGCTTCAACAGAATACTTTTGCGATGGGAAATATCATTTGTCAGGAGAAGGTAAAGTCCTCGGCTCGAAAGATAATGCCGCCTACCTAGCCGACTTGGTTGCAGACTATCCGATAATTTCAATAGAAGACGGTATGGCTGAGGATGACTGGGAAGGTTGGGCAATCTTAACTAACGAACTAGGGGACAAGATACAACTTGTGGGAGATGATTTATTTGTAACCAATCCTAGGAGGTTGAAGAAAGGAATTGAAAAGTCTTGTGCAAACTCAATGTTGGTGAAAGTTAATCAAATAGGAACACTTACAGAGACACTTGAAGCCGTAGATTTGGCACATAGAGCTAATTATACAAATGTGATGAGCCACAGATCTGGTGAGACGGAAGATACGACTATTGCTGATTTAGCTGTTGCAACGAACTGCGGTCAAATTAAAACGGGATCTCTGGCTCGATCCGACAGATTGGCGAAATACAATCAGTTAATTAGGATCGAAGAAGACTTGGGAGGTTTTGCAAAATACGCCGGCAGATCAATATTAAAGTAATATTATGTCAATTTTAACTAAAGTTTATTAGCGGTTTTTATAAATTCTGCGTCCATTAAGTATTAACGAAATAATTTGCTAAGCCTGTTCAGCTTCGCCTTTTTTAAAAGACGATACTCACTTAACTTATTGGCATTATTTTTATTAAAATCATTCAGAATACTAATAACAAAGCCTGCGATCAGATTAAAATTATCAAGTGCTTCGCGGTATAACAATTCATCCGGATGCACACCTCTTATTCCATATTTTTTTAACTCGTAATTTGGGAAATCCCTCAAGTTGAGTGTTACTATGGTATTTGCGTTACCTTCAATAGCTGCTGCTAAAACATGAATATCATCTTTATCAGGCAAATATAATTTTGGGATGTGCTTTTCATAATCATTTACCATGGATTTTGGATATTTCGATTTAAGGATCGCTATTTCTGCTTCTGTTTGGGCTTTAGCCTCTAAATTTATTTTTTTCGACGCGCGCCGCCATTCTTCGAAAATTTGTTCAGTCCAAATTAAATCCCATTTCTGCTCTCCCGAAACGCTAATAAGAAGATTTCGAATTACCGTCGGATATAGAACGCATGCATCAAGTAAAAGTTTCATAATCTAAAAACTAGAGACTTGAGATATGAATTATCCAAAAGTTGGAGATGTATAGGGTGATCGGCTGCTGCAAAGCCAGTATGAATTAATTGAGCACGCCGACCTGCCCTACCAATGCCTCTAACACATGCATTTCTGAACTTTGTTAGATCAGCAAGTTGACTACAGGAACAGAGGACTAGAATTCCATTCTCGCGCACCAAACTGGAACCTAACTTTGCTATTTTCTCATATGCTCTCAAACCACTGTTGAGAGATTTACGAGATGTGACAAATGCCGGTGGATCACAGATTACTATATCATAAGAGTTATCAGACTCTAAAAGTTTCCTCAAAACCGAAAAAGCGTCACCTCTGATAATATTTATTTTACTCGATGCCATCATTTCAGAGGCACCCTCCCTGACCAAGTCCAGTGCATTTGCTGAACTATCGACAAATGAAACTTTGGACGCACCGGCAGCAATGGCTGCCAACCCAAAACCACCTACGTGGCAGAATACATCTAATACTGTTTTTCCATTAGCCAAACTTGCGACAAATTTGTGATTCTGCCTTTGATCATAAAATAAACCCGTTTTTTGCCCCTCATGAACATCCGCTTTATATATCGCTCCATTCATTGGAACTGAAATTGCCGCTTCTGGAAGATCACCAAAAAATACTGAGTTTTTATCATCCAAACCTTCTAACCTCCTTGAACGCCCAGATGCATTTTTTATAACAACATCAATGCTGCAAACTTCCTTGATCGAATTTGCAATAATTTCACTCATATTCTCAGCCCAAAATGCATTTGGTTGCATAACAATAACTTTATCAAAACGATCAACAATCAATCCTGGGAGCTCGTCTGCCTCCGCGTTGACAAGTCGATAAAATGGGTCTCTGAATATCTCTTTTCTCTTAGCTAACGCTTTAGAAATTCTATCTTTTAACCAATAGGCATTGATTATAGTTTCAAGATTATAATCCATTACTCTGGCAAAAATTTTTGAATTCGGATTAACAGTAACGAGGCAAATAGGGTTTTTGTTGTAATCAACAAGAGTACAGAACGAACCAGGCAAAAGTGACTTCGTGCGACGGTCAGAGATTATTTCATTGCTGTAGATCCACGGGTAACCATAGCGAAACTTATTAGCTTCAACGCTAGCCTTCAATCTCAAATTAAATTCAGTCATACGGAAAACTTCCATTTTCTGAACAGATCAATAAAGGCTATTCGCCAAGTTTCATATAATAATCTTTTATAACTATCTAATTTTATTTATTTAAATAAAATTCTAATTACTATCTTTTTTCTTGAGTTTTATATTTTCTTAAGATAGCTCTAATTACATGTGTTAGCGCTAACATGATACAGAGATATTTAGAATGGCAATTAATAAGGTAATATTGGAAGTTACGGAGCGTATCACCCATCGCTCTCGTGAGACTAGATCAAAATATCTCCAGAATATGCAAGATCAATTAAATATAGGTCCACGTCGAGCGCACTTAACATGTGGAAATCAGGCGCACGCATATGCAAGCACATCTAAAGATAAGATGTCACTGTCCAAAACTTCAAATGGAAATATCGGAATAGTTAGCGCATATAATGACATGCTTTCCGCTCATCAGCCATTTGAAACCTACCCTGAACTCATTCGCGATACCGCACGAAAATTTGGTGGTACAGCCCAAGTGGCAGGTGGAGTACCAGCCATGTGTGACGGTGTTACGCAAGGGCAACCCGGTATGGAGCTTTCGCTTTTCTCGCGAGATGTAATTGCGTTAGCAGCATCAATTGCCCTGTCGCACAATACTTTTGATTCTTCTATTTATTTGGGGGTGTGCGATAAAATTGTGCCTGGCTTGATTATTTCAGCGGCTACTTTTGGATTTTTACCAGCTGTATTTGCTCCAGCTGGCCCAATGCCCTCCGGAATTCCAAATGACAAAAAATCTATTGTGCGACAAAAGTTTGCCACTGGAGAAATTAGTCGAGAGGAATTAATGAAAGCCGAAATGGCAAGCTATCATAGTCCCGGTACATGCACATTTTACGGGACAGCAAACTCAAATCAAATGCTTATGGAGTTTATGGGATTGCACTTACCTGGAGCTTCATTTGTTCCGCCCAATACACCTTTACGGACAGCATTAACTGAATTGGCAACAAAACGCGCATTAGATATTACAAGTTTAGGAAAAAACTTTACGCCAGCCTACGAAATTTTAGACGAAAAAGCTTTTGTGAACGGAATCGTGGGGCTCATGGCCACAGGAGGCTCGACGAATCTGGTATTACATTTGCCCGCAATGGCTAAAGCTGCGGGAATTATACTCGAACTAAGTGACTTTGACGACATCTCAGGCGTCACACCCTTGATGGCGAAAATATACCCAAACGGATTAGCCGATGTTAATCATTTTCATGCTGCAGGTGGTTTAAGTTACATGATAGCTCAGCTTTTGGAGACAGGTTATCTGCACAACGATGTGCTCACTATAATGGGACCAGGTTTGGAAGCATACACAAAAGAACCTAAATTGGTCGACGATGGGATAGAGTTTGTGCCCTCAAGCACAAAATCACATAACGAGAAGATATTAAGACCAGTAACTAACCCTTTCCAAAAATCTGGTGGAATAAAGAAATTAGAGGGAAATCTTGGGACTTGCATAATTAAAATTTCAGCCGTTCCCATGGAAAAGCAAATGGTCGAAGCGCCAGCTAGGGTTTTTGAATCTCAAGAAGAAGTTAAAACTGCTTTTAGAAACAATGAACTCAACACAGACGCTATAATCGTGGTTAGGTTCCAAGGCCCTAAGGCTAACGGAATGCCCGAACTTCACGGATTAACGCCTATACTGGCCGTGCTACAAGATAGAGGTCTAAAAGTTGCATTAATTACAGACGGCAGAATGTCGGGAGCATCGGGCAAAGTACCAGCCGCCATTCATTTGAGTCCCGAAGCTTCAAACTCAGGACCTATTTCAAAAATAAAAAATGGAGATCTGATACGTCTCGATGCCCGTTCTGGGGAATTAAATATTTTAGATGAGAACTTTGAACTACGAAAATCCAGAAAAAAAGATTTAAGTGAAAATGAGCGAGGCTTAGGCAGGGAGCTTTTTAATATTTTTCGCGAAAATGCTACCGCTGCAAAATTTGGTGGCGGGATAACATAAGTTGAGATGAGATGACTTCATACCAAGAAAATCATGATTTACTGAAAATTTGCACATTGGCGCCAGTCATACCCGTTTTGGTGGTTGATGAAACTTCAAAAGCTGTACCGCTTGCAAAAGCTTTAATAACAGGAGGTCTGAGGGTTTTAGAAGTAACCTTAAGAACGGATAATGCGCTTGCTGTGATTAAGGAAATGGTAAACAATAATGCCGAGGGAATAATTGGCGCGGGGACGCTACTATCTGAAAACGATGTCTATGCGGCTAAGAAAGCAGGAGCAAAATTTGGGGTAAGTCCCGGAGCAACAGAACAAATATTGAGAGCATGCGCTGAAGTTAGCTTGCCACTGTTACCAGGTGCGGCCACACCGTCAGAAGTAATGAGTTTACTATCAAAAGGTTATTCGGTACAAAAATTCTTTCCTGCAGAGTCAAATGGTGGCGTAAAAGCTCTAAAGTCAATCCTCGGCCCAATACCTGGCGTGAGCTTCTGTCCCACAGGAGGGGTGACCCAAACAAATGCAATTGACTATTTGTCATTGACTAATGTGCCTTGTGTTGGTGGAAGTTGGGTTGCTCCTGAAAAAAAAATCAAAGCCGCTGATTGGCATGCAATAACTGAACTAGCTCGCAGCACCCAAGCATTCAGAAAGCCGTCAGCTAGCTAACTTCTAGTACATTTATGGGTTGAGCCTTGCAATTGCCAGACTTCGAAGTAAGCTTAACGAAGCATTGACTTAGGATATGCATATGAGTTCTGCTGAACTGTATATAAATCTAACAAATATTTGCTCTAACTGGAGTGCTCTGAATAGTCTTTCTGATGGCTCCGCCGGAGCGGTAGTTAAAGCTAACGCCTATGGCCTTGGAATAAAAGAAGTGGGCATCTCACTCGCAAAAGCCGGCGCTAGAGATTTTTTTGTCGCCATCGCAGAAGAAGGAGCGGAACTCCGACGCGCAATTGGTCATGGTCCAAAAATCTATGTTTTTTCAGGCCATATGATTGGAGACACTTCTTTACTAAAGAACTTTGATTTAATACCGCTCATAAATTCTGCAGAACAACTGGCATTTCATGCAGAAAATTCAGCAGATCAGTCGATTGGCATCCAACTAGATACGGGAATGAACCGCCTTGGGATGGAAGGTGCCGAATTTGAAGCCATTAAGGACATAATTTTAAAATTAAATCCGGACCTTATAATATCACATCTAGCGTGCGCGGACGAGCCGAGCCACCCCATGAATGAGAAACAATTGAATTATTTCAATGCTATGACCGACAACATTGATTGCAAAAAATCACTTGCGGCCACTGGTGGCATTTTATTGGGAAAGCGATATCATTTCGATATGACTAGACCTGGTATAGGTTTGTATGGTGGAAACCCTTACTCTGGGTCAAAAAACGTCGTAGGACTTAAATTGCCTGTAATTCAAATTCGATCCGTTCTTCCAAATGAAACTGTTGGTTATTCTAATACTTGGACCGCAAAAGAAATTACAAAAGTCGCTACTGTAAGCTCGGGCTATGCAGATGGTATCTTTAGGTGTTTGAGCGACAAAGCAATGTTATATTACGATCAAATACCTTGCAATATAATCGGCCGCATTTCAATGGACTTAATCGGTGTAGATGTCTCTAATTGTGGTGAGAACCCAGATCACTTATGGCTCTTGAATGACATCCAATCAATTGATGATCTTGCTGATGATGCAAATTCGATTGGTTATGAAATTTTAACGGCTCTCGGACAGCGATACAATCGTAGCTACATTTAGAGACATTCAAATGAAAGTTTTACGAAATTTAGGCCAATGTGTGAATTGCTTTTTAAATAAAATAGGTAAAGTAACAGATTTTATAATCTCAATTTTTTTAAATCTAGTTACGCCGCCAATTTATGGTAGAGAGATATTAAAAGCCTTTTACCAAATTGGATGGATGTCGTTGCCAGTACTTGGATTAACCGCTCTTTTTACAGGCGGTGCACTAGCACTACAAATCTACGCTGGTGGTTCCCGGTTTAATGCAGAGCAAGTCGTTCCGGCAATCGTTGCTATCGGTATGGCACGTGAATTAGGCCCAGTTCTTGGAGGTTTAATAGTGGCAGCACGTGTGGCGAGCTCAATCGCGGCTGAAATAGGCACAATGAAAGTAACTGAACAATTGGATGCATTGACAACACTTTCCACCAATCCAATAAAATATTTAGTTGTGCCCAGGGTCCTTGCAGCAACACTTTCACTACCAGCACTGATAGCCATTGGTGACTCAATAGGTATACTGGGGGGATATCTGGTAGGCATAAATCGTTTGGATTTTAGCTCTAGTACTTATTTGGCAAGCACAGCGAGCATGCTTCAAATTTCAGATATTTTTAGTGGAATAATTAAAGGCGTTTTTTTTGGTTTTATTATAGCTCTATCGGGTTGTTTTAATGGCTTTTATGCGTCGAATGGCGCTGAGGGCGTAGGCAAAGCCACAAAATCTGCTGTCGTAGCCGCATGCGTTTTTATTTTAGCAACTAACTATATTTTGACAGAGGCTTTTTTTAATTCATGATCGAAATTAAAAACATTCACAAAACGTTTGGAAAGCAAAAGGTGCTCGACGGGGTCAATATTTTTGCACACCAAGGAAGTTCTACCGCGCTAATAGGTACTTCTGGAGGTGGTAAATCAGTAATTTTAAAAATTTTACTTGGACTTATCGAACCCGATGAAGGAGAAGTCTTCATAGATAAAGTAAAAGTCTCACATCGAGAACCTGGCCGAACTCTTTCCAGAATAGGCATGCTGTTTCAAGGCTCAGCCTTATTTGATAGCCTTCCAGTATGGCAAAATATTTGTTTTAAATTTTTAAAAGGTACCGAAAAGTTATCTAGTAAAGATGCAAAGGAGCTTGCTATTCAAAACTTAGAGAAAGTTGGCCTTAATTATAAAGTGGCGAATAAATTTCCCGCTGACTTATCGGGTGGAATGAAGAAACGGGTAGCACTAGCCAGAGCAATCGTGGGCAACCCAAAAATTATTTTATTTGACGAGCCGACTACTGGCCTTGATCCAATAATGACAAATACAATTAATAGTCTTATACGGGAAATTGTCGAAACAATGGACGTAACCACTCTTACTATTACTCACGACATTTCATCTGTGCAGCAGATATCCGATAATGTTGCTCTTTTGGACTCAGGAAGAATTCGATGGGAAGGGAAGTCCAAGGAATTAAAAGGGTCCAAAGATCCTTATGTATTTCAGTTTATAAATGGAAAACATAATGGACCAATAAACGTTAATTGATTCAAAATAATCAAATCGTTTATTTTTTATCAACTTGAATTGTATAAAAACAATTGGCACAAGTGTGACATGGCGAAAATCTCAAAATCATACTCATGCACATCTTGTGGATTAGTAACGAATAAATGGGCTGGACGCTGTGATGGTTGCGGCGATTGGAATACGATTCATGAGAGCAAAGCGCTCTCAAATGGCCCCCAAAAGGTCTCTATAGGCATTGAAAAAGGCGAAAAAATATTACTCAGTGATCTTTTACCTTCAAGCAAAAATCTTTCATACTCTAAGTCTGGGATCGCTGAATTTGATCGTGTTCTTGGGAAAGGGCTAGTGAGTTCCGCGGCAATACTGCTATCCGGTGATCCTGGCATTGGCAAATCTACAATTTTACTTCAAGCTGCGGCAAGATTTGGTGAAGCAGGACTTAAGGTTCTATATATATCGGGAGAGGAAGCAGCTTCCCAAGTAAAACTACGCGCAAAACGTTTGGGTTTATCAACTGCCCCTATCAGATTAGGCTCGGAAACTAATCTAAGGAATATACTTACAACATTTGAGGACGAAGAACCAAATCTTGTTATAATAGATTCAATTCAGACCATATGGGCTGACACAGTTGACAGTGCACCGGGCAGTGTATCACAGGTAAGATCGGCAGCATTCGAGCTTACCAATTATGCAAAACGCACGGGTGCAGCAGTAATCATGGTTGGGCACGTAACTAAAGATGGGCAAATTGCTGGACCTCGCGTAGTTGAACATATGGTCGATACAGTTTTACATTTTGAGGGAGAACGAGGCCATCAATTTAGAATTTTAAGAGCTGTAAAAAATAGGTTTGGCCCAGTTGATGAAATTGGCGTATTCGAGATGGCATCGGAGGGGTTAGCTCAAGTTAAAAACCCATCAGAGCTCTTCTTATCCGAAAGAGGTAAAAACATACCAGGCTCAGTGGTTTTTGCAGGTATTGAGGGCACCAGACCAATCTTAGTAGAGTTTCAGGCTCTGGTAACACCCTCAACGCTTGGGCAGCCCCGCCGAAACGTTATTGGCTGGGATGGAAACCGATTATCGATGGTTCTAGCTGTATTAGAATCTCGTTGTGGTATAAGTTTTGCCAACCACGATGTATATTTGAATATCGCCGGTGGAATAAAAATAAATGAGCCCGCAGCGGATTTAGCAGTTGCAGCTGCAATTTTTTCTGCAAAGGAAGATATTATTTTCCCAATAAACACTGTTTTTTTTGGAGAGATTAGTCTATCAGGGGCTGTTCGCCAGGTTAGCCAAGTGGACAATAGACTAAAAGAGGCTCAAACGTTAGGATTTAGCGAAGCGATAACTGCGCCGCGAAACAAAAAAAAGCCCAAAGATGGAATAAATATTCGAGAGACAGTCAATCTCCGCGATTTTGTAAATATGATGCATAAATATAAAGATTCAACTGAGGGATTGGGCGATGGAAAGCCTTAATATTGTAGACGGAATTGTCATAATAATAGTTTTGATTTCTGCGATACTTGCATATGCTCGCGGTGTCACGCGGGAAGTAATGGCAATAATGGGATGGATTTTCTCATCTATAATATCTTTCATTTTTGCACCATTAACTACTCCATTAATCAAAGAAATCCCTTTACTTGGACCAATATTAGCTGACAGCTGTGAATTGGCAATAATTGCGGCATTTGCCAGTGTATTTGCGCTGAGCCTGCTTATATTTTCATTTTTTACACCACTTTTAAGCACCGTTATAAACAAGACCCGTCTGACAAAAATTGACCAAGCTTTAGGGTTTGTTTTTGGGATACTTCGTGGTCTCTTTTTGGTTGCAATTACCTTCTTTGCTTACCTTGCCATACTGGGAGAGAATGCACTCCCTCAAATCGATGCTAGTAAAAGCGCATTGATATTTGAGGACATGATAGCTTCAATTAAAGAACAAAACCCCGAAAAAGCCTTAGGCTGGATCATTGAAAAATACGAAATATTAGTGAAAACATGCGAATAGACGATAAGAATTGCATTCAATTATCCTGCTCAAATCAAATAATTTTTAATTTGAAAATTTTAGAGCTCAAATTATTGATCAGTGGTCAGGAGAAAATATTTTGGCGTTAAATCGTAAAATTTTTAATAATTCATATGACTGCGATAAACTAAAGGAAGAGTGTGGAGTATTTGGTGTTCTTGGTCTAAATGATGCAGCAAATTTCGTCGCTCTAGGACTGCATGCACTACAACACCGAGGCCAGGAAGCCGGTGGTATAGTTGCATACGACCCAAGCCAAGGGTTCAATTCTGCTCGAAGATTTGGTTATGTTCGGGATAACTTTACCTCACAATCCCTCATGGAAACATTACCAGGCTCTTTAGCAATTGGACACGTTCGGTACTCAACAGCAGGAGCAAAAGGCGCGGCTATAAGAGACGTCCAACCTTTCTTCGGTGAGTTTGCGATGGGTGGGGCTGCAATAGCTCATAATGGTAATTTAACAAATGCAGAATCTTTAAGACGCGAACTTATTGAGCGGGGGTCTATTTTTCAAAGTTCGTCCGATTCTGAGTGTATTATTCATCTAATGGCCCGTTCACTACAAAGAAATATCCCAGAGCGGATGGAAGATGCACTCAGACGGGTTGAAGGGGCATTTTCAATAGTAGCTATGACACGGTCTAAACTGATTGGCGTTAGAGACCCCCGCGGTGTGCGGCCTCTTGTACTTGGAAAGGTAGGAGACGGCTTTGCATTAAGTTCTGAAACATGTGCTCTTGATATAATTGGTGCAGAATTTGTAAGAGATATAGAGCCAGGTGAAATGGTTGTAATATCGAATAATGGGATTGAAAGTATATTTCCATTCCGGAGTCAAAACTCAAAATTTTGTATCTTTGAACATGTATATTTCTCTAGACCAGACAGCATAATTCAAGGGCAATCTGTTTATGAAACTCGCAGGCGCATTGGGGTGGAACTCGCAAAAGAAAGTCCAATAGATGCTGACTTGGTATGCCCAGTACCCGATAGTGGAACACCTGCGGCGATAGGGTTTTCGCAGCAGTCTGGGATACCCTATGCTATGGGTATAATCAGAAATCAATATATGGGTAGAACATTTATTGAGCCAACTGAACAAATTCGAAATATGGGTGTTAGGTTAAAACTGAATGTCAATAGAGCATTAATAAAGGGCAAGAGAATAATTTTGGTAGACGACTCCGTCGTACGAGGCACGACATCGCGAAAAATCAAAGAAATGATTATTGATGCGGGTGCAAAGGAGGTGCATTTTAGGATAGCCAGTCCTCCAACTGCCTGGCCATGCTTTTATGGAGTAGATACACCTCAAAGAGAAAAGTTAATTGCGGCCACTATGACTGAAGAAGAAATGCGCCAGCACCTTTCTGTAAATACTTTGAAATTTATATCGCTAGATGGGTTATACAGGGCTACTGGCGAAAAAGAGGGTCGAGATACTAAATGTCCGCAGTATTGTGATGCATGTTTTTCTGGCGAATATCCTGTTTTACCTTCAGACATGATAGAAAAAGGTTTCAAACTCAAGCATGCTGAAATAGTAGACGGATCATAACAACAGAAAGTTAACTAGCAAAACCATGACTAATTCGAGATACCGTCCATAAAAATTCTGAAAGCCATTCCCATGATTAAAAAAATAGCTTTAATTACAGGTGCTTCTCGTGGGTTAGGAGCAGCTCTATCAGAACGATTAAGCGAAACTCACCACATTATAGCTGTTGCACGCACCGTGGGCGGACTAGAAGACTTAGATGATAGAATAAAATCAAAAAATGGAACTGCAACATTAGCTCCGATGGACATTACAAATCGGGATGCTATGAGCCAGCTATTCACATCGATATTCGAAAAATGGGGAACCATTGATTTTTGGGGTCATACTGCAATTCACGCACCGCCATTAAGCCCATTGAGCACAATCGACTTGGGGGATTTGGACAAAACTATTTCGACTAATATTACAGCGACTGCATTACTCATAAACTTTATAAGCCCTATAATAAGCAAGGAAGGTAACGCGCTATTTTTTGACGACCCTTGCAATGGAAAGAAGTTTTTTGGAGCGTACGGATCATCAAAAATTGCTCAAATGTCATTGGTTCAATCATGGGCAAATGAGTGTAAAAATTTTGGCCCAAATATTACTGTTTTCAAACCTGCTCCAATGAAAACAGCCTTGCGGGCCAGATTTTTTCCTGGAGAAAATAAAGAAAATCTATTATCGCCCAAAAGTGAAGCAAAGCGTGTTTTAGCAACACTTTTTAACCCATAGATTTTATTAATAACAAGACTATTGTGGAAGTAATACTTCACTCTTACAAAAGTTACTAAAATTATTTTGAGATTATGCGTATACTTTTAACTAATGACGATGGAATTAACGCCCCTGGCTTGCAAGTCTTGGAAGCAATAGCTAGGGGTTTAACGAACGAAGAAAATATTTTCATAATCGCTCCAAGTGGCGAAAGATCAGGAGTTGGGCATTGTGTTAGTTACAATGCGCCCACACAGATTGAGAGAATTTCAGAAAACCGCTATTCGATTTCCGGATATCCCGCCGATTGCGTACTTGCTGGAATACATCATGTCATGAAGGATGATCCACCTTCTTTAATTCTATCAGGAGTAAATAGAGGAAATAACTCTGCTGAAAATGTACTCTACTCCGGCACAATCGGAGCAGCGCTCGAGGGTGCTCTTCAAGGCATTACCTCTATTGCGCTCTCGCAATATTTGGGCCCTGAGTCAAAAAAAATGTCAAACCCATTTAATCCATCAATTACTCATGGGCTAAATGTTATTCAAAAAATACTTGATAACGACAAGCATACTGATGGTGGCTATAAAGTCTTTTACAACGTAAACTTTCCTCCTACTGAAAATATAAACGGGGTAGCTGTTGTTCCTCAGGGATTGCGGCCTAATACGACTTTTGGCGTAAACCCATTTACGACACAAAATGGAAAAGAGTTTTTATTCATCAAAGGCGGAAATCAACACGTTCAGGTTTCCCAGAAGTCAGATGTTGCAGCCAATTTATCGGGATATATATCTTTAACGCCGATGAGAGCCGACCTTACTGCTTTCGATAGGATAGCTGACCTTGAAGAGTTTTTATGAATAGAAATCATGAACAGAAAATGCAGTTTATTTTATCTATTCGTTCAAAAGGAGTAGTAGATGAAAATGTACTCAATGCACTCGAGACAGTTAATAGACAGTACTTTCTTAAAGGTCTATTTGCCCAAAGAGCATACGAAGACACTCCACTTCCGATAGAATGTGGCCAAACCATAAGTCAACCATCTGTAGTTGGGTTAATGACGCAAGCTTTGAATATTAAAAATCGCGATAAAATTTTAGAAATTGGCACAGGATCAGGGTATCAAACAGCAATATTAAGCAAGCTAGCCCGTAGAATTTATTCAATTGAAAGGTTCAAACCATTATACGAAGAAGCAAGAGAAATTTTCAATAAATTAAATTTAAATAACGTTACATCTATTTGGGGCGACGGAAGTCAGGGACTCGTGGAACAACAACCGTTTGATCGGATAATTGTGACTGCGGCGGCTGAAGATCCACCTCCAACATTACTCAATCAACTAAAGATCGGCGGCATCATGGTAATACCTGTGGGGCAATCCGATGAAATTCAAAAACTTATTAGAGTGGAAAGAACGGAAACGCACTTCAAATATGAAGATTTATGCGATGTACGCTTTGTTCCATTGCTCGACGGAAAAGAAGAAGATATCTATGTATAGAAATACTGTGATATTTAGGTCGTGGAAAACTACAAATGATTAGGTCCATCAGAATTAGTTTAAAATATTGTTTCTATCTATCTATTTTATGGAACCTAAGCGCATGCGGAAATTCAACTCTCAACAATTTTGATTTTGATTTTCGAGGAAATTCCTTCGACACCTCTGACGCGGCCCTGCAAGCCACTCAGTCTAGACCCCAAGCAGACGAACTAGGCATAATTAATTACCCCACTTATCAAGTAGCTATAGCTAGAAGAGGCGATACTGTTGAAAGTATGGCTATAAGACTTGGACAGGATGCAAATGAATTGGCCAGATACAATGGCCTCGCAGAAGGACAGCGGCTCCGCAACGGCGAGGTATTAGCACTTCCTAAAATTTCCAGAAGCCCCAGACAATACTCGGCTGACGATGAAGAGATAGAGAAGACGACACTTTCAAAAGATATAAACGTACTGGAGCTTGCCGACACGGCTTTGAAAGTAGCAGGTGGATCTAATAATAATCGAATTAATCGTGACTCAACTGATCCAAAAAATTTGGTAGACCCAATCAAACATAAGGTTGTAAGAGGAGAAACGGCCTTTATTATTTCTCGCCTTTATAATATCTCAGTTAGATCCCTGGCTGACTGGAATGGACTCGATAGCGACTATACTGTGCGTGAAGGGCAAATTTTAATTGTTCCCTTGGTTGATAAAAAAGTTCAAAAGAAGTTTAAAAAAGAAGAAATCGCATCTGTTGCGCCTCCCCCACCTAGCTCCAAAAAACCCCAACCCAGGAATATTGCCAAACAAGAGGCGATTGAACCATCCAATACTTCAATATCAGTACCTGAAAGTGGTCGAATGGCTTATCCGATAGAGGGTCTAGTGATACGAGAGTATTCAAAGAATAAAAATGATGGTATTGACTTTACCGCACAGGCGGGCACTAGAGTGGTCGCAGCCGATACGGGCGTTGTAGCTACGGTTACTGAGGATACAAATCAAATTGCAATCGTAGTTCTCAAACATCCCAAAAATATATTAACAGTTTATGCAAACCTCACTAACATCCAAGTCTCCAATAATCAGACTATTCTACGCGGAGAAGTAATAGGGGAAATACCAGAGGGCGATCCGCCATATCTTCATTTTGAAATTCGTGAGGGTTTTGAGAGTATCGATCCATTAGAGTACCTTAATGAAAATTAAGCAACTAAATATCCCGCTGTTATTTAATAACTAATCCGTTCTTGCCAGCTAAATCAACGAAGAACTGCCAAGCAACTCTACCCGATCTTGATCCTCTCGTACGAGCCCATTCAGTAGCCTGGGTTTCTATTTCCAAACGATCAATTATGAGATTATAGTGTTTTACATAGCCCTCTATGATGTCAAAAAATTCATCTTGCGAGCAAGGATGAAACCCTAACCACAAGCCAAAACGATCTGACAAAGAAATTTTTTCTTCGACTGCCTCTGACGGATTTATTGAGGAAGACCGTTCATTTTCGATCATATCCCGAGGCATTAAGTGTCTTCTATTAGAAGTGGCATAGAATATAACATTTTCCGGCCTGCCCTCTAAACCACCATCTAAGATTGCTTTTAATGACTTATAATTTTGATCATCATAACTGAAACTCAAATCATCACAAAAAAGTATAAACTTATATGGAAGACCTCGAAGAACTTTTAAAAGCCTACTGACTGATCCTAAATCATCTCGCTGCAACTCAACTATTTTCAGATTTAAGCCATCGTTGTTTATTTTTGTGTGCACAGCCTTTACCAATGAAGACTTTCCCATACCGCGTGCACCCCAAAGCAACGCATTGTTGGCCGGAAATCCATTTGCAAATTGCATTGTGTTATTCAGAAGAATATCACTAACATGATCAATACCTTTTAGAAGTGAAATATCAACTGCATTCGTTATTTTTACAGGCTCTAGATAGTCCGGTGCAACATGCCACATAAAAGCTGAAAAATTATCAAAATTTGGAAAATCTTCTGTTTTTGGCGCCAACCGCTCTAGAGCATCGGCTATTCTCTCAAGCTGATCATTCTTTTCTGTCGTCATCAAACTCTTTCAACATAGGATCATCAAAATCATTTTCGTCATCGTAGAAACCCTCTTCACGAAGCTTCTGCTCCCGTTTCTTCTCAACACGCGAAACAAGAAAAATGGATACTTCGTACAGTCCATACACCACAACAAATAGTATTACCTGAGTAATAACATCAGGTGGTGTGACAAGTGCAGCCAGAACCAATATTGCTACAACTGCATATTTCCGTACATCTCCGAGCCCTTCGGCACTTACCAAACCTGCTTTGCCCATTAATGTCAGCAGAACAGGCAACTGAAAACACATTCCAAACGCAACAATAAATTTTATGGTAAGACTCAAATATTCTTGTGCCGACCCCTGAAAAGCAATGCCAGCTGCAGCATTATCAACATCTTCTCCATCCAAAACACTTCCAGTTTGCTGAAAGCCTAAAAAGAAATCAAAAGCTAAGGGAGTTACTACATAATACGCAAAAGATGCGCCAAGAAAAAACATAAAAGGCGATGCGACAATAAAGGGTAAAAAGGCGTTCTTCTCGGTTTTGTACAATCCTGGAGCCACAAAGCGCCACATTTGAAAGCCAATTATAGGAAATGATAAGACCAGACCTCCCAGCAAAGAAATCGATATAGCTACAAAAAACCCTTCTTGTAGTTTTATAAGTATTAGACCACAGTCTGAGTGTCCTCGAAGCGCCATTGCTGAGCATAAGGGGTGTGTCAAAAAGTCAAAGATGGGGTTCCAAATTGTAAAGCAGATTATCATGCCAATAATGAATGCTACAAAAGAGTAAATTAGCCTTTGACGTAACTCCGCTAAATGTTCAATAAGTGGCGCAGAGCTATCTTGTATATCATCATCTGCAGCCATTAGCTATCCTTAAGATCTCGCGACCGCGCATCTTTTTTAACTGTTGCAGAGTTATTTTTTTTTAGTTCTTTCTTATCTGTTTTTTCATCGTTTCTTTTATCTAACTTTTCTTTGGCTTTTTTTTCTGCATGCTCTCTTATCTTCTTTGCCTGGTCCGCCCTCTCACCTGCCAATCGACCGGTCTCTGTATCAGGGTCATACGACGCATAATCTGTCGCCGCACTTTTTACCGCATCAACGCTTGATTTAAGAGGGTTGGCAGCGGAGCGAATTGTTGAAGATATATCCCCTACCCCGGCGTCATCAGCAGCACTATTCATAGCACGCGAAAATTCACGAGCCATTCCTCGAATTTTACCTACAAATTGTCCGGCTTTTCTGAACAATACCGGCAGTTCTTTTGGCCCAACTACTATTAAAGCGACTATCCCGATAAGGAGTAGTTCGGTCCACCCCAAGTCAAACATACAAGTTAGACCTTATCTTTTTCAGTCTCTGGCGTGATATCCTTTGCAGCCTCTGAGGTTTCTTCTTCTAATTCTTTCTTGCTGTCGTTAACGCCCTTTTTAAAGGCAGTAATACCTTTACCAACCTCACCCATTAATGAGCTGATCTTACCCCGGCCAAATAGTACTAACACAACTACCGCTATTAGTAAGATACCAGGAAGTCCAATATTATTAAGCATCTCAACGATCCTTCTACTTTGAGGGCCTAAAACCCGTGTGTTTCATCCACTGTATTTAGTTGTTAATGCTCAGTTATCAAAGAGGCAACATAATAAAATAGTTTTTTTTAGTACATTTCATTATCTGGGGAATACAAAACATCGATCGCGCGGGATAGTAAGCCACAGGGGTTGACCAGTTTTTGGCAGAAATACGCTTGGAACTGTCACTCTAAATATACTGTTATCAAAATCCATTTTAAATTCCACTAGGCTCTCATTACCCAGAAATCTGGCACGCTCTACGCAGCCTCGCACTGGAATACCCATTGAAACCGTGGGCAGCGGTCCTTTCCCTTCTCTATCAAAATCTATCCTCACGTGCTGGGGCCTAATAACGATCTCTACATCGGTGCCTTCGTCCAATCCAGGCGCAAAAAACTGGCCGAACGGTGAGTCTGCAAGCGAACCGCTTACCTTTGACTTTATAATATTTGCATCAGAAAAAAATGCCACAGCCTCTTTGTCCACTGGAGCATTATACAAATTGTAAGGAGCACCTTTCTGAACAATTTCTCCATTTCTCATTAATGCTATTTCATCAGCCATTTTCATGGCTTCTTCGGGTTCATGAGTGACCAGCAAAACAGCAGTTTCCTCTGATTTTAAAATATCTAAAGTCTCATCTCTAATATCATCTCGAAGACGTTTATCTAATCCAGAGAAGGGTTCATCCATCAACATTATTCGGGGCTTTGGCGCCAGTGCACGAATAAGTGCAACACGTTGTTGCTCTCCTCCAGACAATTCATGTGGATATTTATCTGATTTAGAACTTAGGCCAACTTTTGACAAAAGATCATACGCTTTTTCTCTGATGCCTTCATTATTTTTAGAGATTCCAAATCCAACGTTTTGCCATACTGTCAAATGCGGAAATAAAGCAAAATCTTGAAAGATCAGACCGATGTAGCGTTTTTCTGGTGGTTGGCTGAACCCAGAACCACAAATTAACTGACCATCGACCCAGACTTCTCCAGAAGACTGAGTTTCTACACCTGCAATCATTCTAAGAGTCGTAGATTTACCGCAACCTGATGGACCCAACAAGCAAGTTATTTGTCCAGGAAGCACGCTTAATGAGATATCATCTACTACTTTAGTATTATCATATACTTTGGTAAGCGACTTAACTTCTAAACGCGGAATTAAGGATTTTGCCAAAAAATAACCTCTGTGAAACTTATCCCAAGAAACAACACGGGAGACTTAACAGGGATATAATTAACGTGCAACCAAGACCTAATTTGAAAGCGGTGTACAAATAGGTTCGCTCTGAGAACTCTTCCTACAGTATGATTGAATAGAAACATTCTACCCTTAAAAATTTCTTTTTGATATCTTTTGACTGGGTTGCCTTTTAAATTACCTTACGCTATCGGAATTTAATGTCTATAAATCCACCCAGCTTAAACCCTGCTAATCACGAAGTTGTTCGTAGGAGAACTTTCGCCATTATTTCGCATCCCGATGCAGGCAAAACAACACTCACTGAAAAGTTTCTTTTGTATGGAGGAGCCATTCAATTAGCGGGACAAGTAAGAGCAAAAGGAGAAGCAAGACGAACTCGTTCTGACTTCATGCAAATGGAAAAAGACCGAGGAATATCAGTGTCAGCTTCTGCAATGTCTTTTGATTTCAATAGCTATAGATACAACTTAGTAGACACCCCCGGACATAGTGATTTCTCTGAAGACACATACAGAACACTTACGGCTGTAGACTCAGCTATTATGGTAATTGATGGAGCCAAAGGGGTAGAAAGCCAAACCCGAAAACTGTTTGAAGTTTGCCGTTTACGCGACTTACCAATATTTACCTTTTGTAACAAGATGGACCGAGAAAGCCGTGATACTTTTGAAATTATTGATGAAATTCAAGAAAACTTAGCAATAGATGTAACTCCAGCCAGTTGGCCCATTGGGATAGGTTCAGATTTTTTAGGGTGCTATGACCTCATAAACGATAGACTAGAGTTAATGGATAGGACCGATAAAAACCGTTTGGGTGAAAGCATAAAAATTAACGGTCTTAATGATCCCGAAATGGATAAATATATTCCAAGCGATCTAAAAGAAAAGCTAGTAGATGAAGTTGAAATGGCAAAGGAACTTCTACCTCCGCTCAACCCAAAATCATTATTGGAAGGACATCTAACACCTATTTGGTTTGGATCTGCAATGAATAGTTTTGGTGTTAAAGAATTGATGGAAGGAATCGCAAATTTTGGACCAGTTCCACAAATACAATCAGCAGTGCCAAGACCAATACAGCCTTCAGAAAAACAAGTATCTGGTTTCGTATTTAAGGTGCAAGCTAATATGGATCCAAAGCACCGCGATCGAGTAGCTTTTGTACGTCTAGCGTCTGGACACTTCAAACGAGGAATGAAATTAACTCATGTTCGAACAAAAAAAGTTTTATCTGTATCAAATCCTGTGCTCTTTTTGGCCTCGGATAGATCTCTTGCAGAAGAAGCATGGGCGGGTGATATTATTGGAATTCCTAATCATGGACAATTGAGAATAGGTGATACTCTCACCGAAGGTGAGCTATTGAAGGCAAAAGGAATACCTTCTTTCGCCCCTGAGCTTTTACAGAATTGTTTATCCTTAGATCCGATGAAGACAAAACATTTAGAGAAGGCGCTTTTTCAGTTTGCAGAGGAAGGCGCTGCAAAGATATTTAAACCAACCTATGGGTCTGGATATATAGTTGGTGTCGTTGGCCAACTACAATTTGAAGTACTTGAGAGCCGAATAAAGCTAGAATATGGATTACCAGTGCGCTTTGAGGCGAGCCAATTCAAATCAGCATGTTGGATCTCAGGTGAAAAGCAAGAAATAGATAGGCTTAACTCAGAGAACAAACAACACATGGCCATAGACAGCGATGGGGATAGCGTCTTCCTATCCCGGTTACAATGGGACTTTGACCGCCTAGCCAGAGATTATCCAAGCATAAAAACATCTAAAACTAAAGAACTCACTCTTTAAAATTATCATGTTTTCTAGCTCAAAGATTGACCTTTGATACATTTTTGGATATTAACCGGCGAGATAGATATTTCGGGAAAAATTAATTGATTATACTCATTTGCAACCGAAGCTTTAAATAAAATTGAAAATTATTTATGGCATTATTCTCTGATCTCAAATTAAATCCAAAAATCTTGAATGCGATTGAAGATGTTGGCTACCAAGAGCCAACTCCAATTCAATTGCAGGCTATTCCCGCAGCACTTGAAGGCCGTGATGTATTAGGAATTGCACAAACAGGTACTGGTAAAACCGCCAGTTTCACATTACCCATGATCCATTTACTTGCTCGAGGTAGGGCTAGAGCTCGTATGCCACGATCACTTGTTCTTTGCCCAACTCGAGAGCTAGCTGCTCAAGTAGCAGAAAATTTTGAGCTATATTCAAAAAATTTGAAGCTTACTAAAGCATTGCTAATTGGTGGAGTATCCTTCAAAGAGCAAGACCAATTAATAGACAAAGGCGTGGACGTATTAATTGCGACCCCAGGACGCCTATTGGATCATTTTGAGCGAGGTAAATTACTACTAACTGGGGTTCAAATAATGGTGGTTGATGAAGCGGATAGAATGCTAGACATGGGTTTCATCCCAGACATTGAGCGTATATTTAATCTCACCCCTTTTACTCGCCAAACACTTTTCTTTTCGGCAACAATGGCCGCGGAAATAGAAAGGTTAACCAACACTTTTTTGTCAGCTCCCTTGCGTGTAGAGGTGGCAAGACAAGCATCTGCTTCTGAGAATATTGAGCAGAGCGTATTACTTTTTAAGCCCTCAAGAAAAGACCGTGAGGGTACAGAAAAGCGCAAGCTTTTAAGAGAAATGATCCTTAATGAAGGCAGCGATTGCAAAAACGCGATAATCTTTTGTAATCGGAAGAGCGATGTTGATATTTGTGCAAAATCCTTAAAGAAATACGGGTTCAATGCTGCAGCAATTCATGGGGATTTAGACCAAAAACACCGAATGGACACACTCGACGGCTTTAGAACGGGATCTCTACAATTTCTGGTAGCTTCAGATGTAGCTGCTCGCGGATTAGATATACCAAGCGTTAGCCATGTTTATAATTTCGACGTACCCACCAATGCGGAAGATTATGTTCATAGAATTGGCAGAACTGGGCGAGCCGGTCGTAATGGCAAAGCCTTAATGATTTCCACACCAAGAGATGAAAAAAACTTCAATGCTATTGAAAAACTAATACAGATAGAAATTCCAAAAATCGAAAATTCCTCCCTCAATATTAAGGACGAGAATAGGAAGGAAATTCAGAAAAACGTTGCCATGCAAAATACCAAAGGCAAACCAACAGCAAAAGATAATAAGGTTAATAATAGGTTTTCAAAGTCATTGGCGACAAATCAAAATGAGCCAAGTACTTCGTCAGAATATAAAGATGAATTTCAACTCCCAAACTTTATAACAAAGAGTTTCATGGAGAGGCTGTCACTCTAAAATAAAACAATATTCTACTTCACAGCTCTTTAGTTACAATTAGTTAAAGCCCTATATTAAACCAAACGACTCACAATAACGGAAACTTCTGGCTTCTTCCCTACTTCGGATTTACACGTTTGCCTGGCGCACCTTCTAACTACTTCTTCTAACAGTCCATTGTCCAACATTACATCTGACCCTGCTCGTCCTATTAATTGACTTAGGTCTTCTTCCAAGCAATCAACCAAAGGTGCACTTGAATTTGTAACCGAAGGTAAACCCCTGGTTTCACACCATGGCTCCCCAACAAGATCATCGTTCTCATCTAGCAGAATAGTAACAACAACCAAACCGTTTAACGCCATACGAATACGATCTCGTACTATACCCTCTGTTGAAGTAATTTTAGAACTTCCATCTAAATATAACCGCCCGATCTCTATTTTATCCACAAACTTTAATTCATTAGCGGATATATTTAAAATATTACCATTAGTACAAACAAATGATGAAAATCCATTCTGAGATGCTAACTTAGAATGCTCTCGCAAGTGCCGATGCTCCCCGTGCATTGGTATAAGAAATTGAGGTTGAATAATTTTATGCATTTCCTCCAAGTCAGGTCTATTTGCGTGACCAGACACATGATAAAGACCAGACTCATCATCGACAACATCAACACCCATTTCTGAAAATTGATTAATTATTCTAGAAACGCCTTTTTCATTACCGGGGATTGTTTTTGATGAAAATATAAAGAGATCGCCCTCTTGTAATGAAAAACCCCTATATTTTCCATTCGCTAACTGCGCAGTGGCTGCTCTGCGTTCTCCTTGTGATCCAGTTGCCAATATCAATAGATTTTCTCGCGGAACTTGTAATGCATCCTCTGGACTTATGAGCGGAGGAAAATCACTTAAAACTCCAGTTTCCACTGAAGCATCTATCATTCTTCTCATGGCTCTCCCAAGAATGCATACAGAGCGGCCAGATCTCACACCTGCTTCTGCTAATGTCTTCAATCGAGCAACATTAGATCCAAACGTTGTGGCGACGACGAGCCGTTCAGCATTTTCTATCAGTCCCTGTAGCGGCATGCCAATTGATAACTCTGAACGGCCCTCCTGTTTTGAAAAAACATTCGTACTATCACAGATAAGAGCTTTTATGCCGCCTTTGGAAATATTTCGCCACACTTCTCTATTAAATGGCTCACCAACACCTGGTGTTTCATCAATTTTGAAATCACCCGTATGAACTAATCGGCCAGTCGGAGTGTCTATAACGAGACTGCTACTCTCTGGTATTGAATGAGAAACAGGTACAAACCCTACTTCAAAGGGCCCTAATTTTTTCATTTCAGGCCATGGTTGCAAGGTATGAACGGAATGATCTGTTAATAAGGCGTCATTTAACTTTAAACGTGCTATATGCGCGGTAAATGCTCGGCAGTATATAGGTGCCCGCAACTCATTCCATAAATGCCCAAGGGCACCAATATGATCCTCATGGGCATGAGTGATCAAAATTCCCTCTATTCTATCACGCCGCTCCTTTATCCATGATATGTCTGGTAGAATTAAGTCTACACCAGGAGTAGTTTCCATATCTGGAAAGGAGACGCCCAAATCAACGATAATAAAACGTTCTTTATCTGGTGGACCGTACCCATAGATATATGAATTTAGTCCAATTTCGCCCGCTCCGCCTAGCGGCAGATAGATTAAGTGATTTTCGCTCATTTGACTTCTGAACTCTTATTATGCTCAAAGATCAACCGCAAACCATGCATGGTAAGATCATCTTTCCACTCATCAAATACTTTTTCTGCTGACTGAAATAAAGGTCCCAACCCACCGGTAGAAATTATTTTCATTTTGGAACCGTGTTCAGTTTTTATGCGCTCACAAATTTCTTTTAGCAATCCAATATAACCCCAAAATACTCCTGATTGCATACACATCACTGTATTTTTACCTATAACTCTATCTGGCCTTGCAATATCGACATGTGGAAGTGCTGCCGCTTCTTGATGAAGTGCCTCTAGAGATAGATTTACGCCTGGGGCTATCACTCCCCCAATGTAAGCACCATCATGATCAACCACGTCAAATGTTGTTGCAGTACCAAAATCAACTATGATCAAATTCCCACCGAACAAGTCATAACCAGCAATAGTATTAACTAACCTATCAGGCCCTACTCCAGCTCCACTGCCTACTCGCACATCAAGGGGAAGTTGACATTCTGGCCTTCCCACCACCATTGCGCGAGTAGCGAAGTAACGATCAGCGAGTACTCTTAAATTGAAAACCACTCGAGGAACAGTCGATGAAACTATAACATTTCTGATTTTTACCTCAATCTTATTCAATTGCATAAGAGATGAGAGCCAAACATAATACTGATCCGCTGTCCTTTGATGCTCAGTTGCAGTTCGCCAGGTAGCAATAAATTTGTCTCCGTCCCAGATAGAAAAGACAGTGTTTGTATTTCCACAATCAATTGCTAAAAGCATAAGAAACCTCTCTAGTCAAAATAAACGTCGGCCGCAGCTATTGCCCGTTTAGTGCGCCCTGCTTTTAAAATCAAATGCCCGTCCATGTTAATATCACTAAATACTCCACTTAGTGTCTCATTTGTCGTTCTCACAATAATCTGGCTTCCAATCCCGTGAATACGATCCATCAGAAGACTTCTCAATTCCGTGAAACCTTTATCTTGTAAAGTACCTTCATATTTAGAAAAATTAACCGCTAGCTTATTCAATAATTCAATTGGATCTATGGCAACTCCAGTTTCGGTCAAAATAGATGTAGGACTGAAGGCACTTTCTTCCAGCTCTGAAGCCTCTGGGTATGACAATAAGTTAACTCCAAAACCAATTGATAGGGCTATTTTGTTTTTACCAACGGCTATCGTTTCTAGCAGAATTCCAGCAACCTTTTTTTGATTTAACAAAATATCATTTGGCCATTTTATGGATACCTGAGCACTACTTTCTGTGAAGTCACTCAAACAGTCACATAATGATAATGCGGCGGTAAACGAGCTTAGAGCATATTCATCTATGGTTCTGTCTGGGAAAAATACGCAAGTACATGCAAAATTCCCTATCGGATCAACCCACGCCCTACCCCGCCGACCTTTACCAGCCAATTGAATATGAGCAAATATCCAGGAGGGACCAGACCCGCTAGATACCCGTCTACGGGCTTCCAGCATAGTACTATCAATTTTATCTAATACTATTATGTCGTAAGAAATATTAATACCTAATTAATCAAAGAACTAGCGGCTAAACTTGCAGCAGCCTCTATTCCAAAAAGATTGATAATTCCAATCACCATTACAACTGCTGCAGTTGCAGCAAAACCTGGCAATATTGGTGACTTAACTATATCTAAAGAAAGATCTTGTTTCTCGCCAAAGTACATCAAATACACAAGTCTTAGATAGTAATATGCCCCAATAACGGAAGCCAAAACACCCATAACCGCCAACCAAATCAACCCTGCATCATAAGCGGCCCTTAAAACGTACAGTTTACCAAAAAATCCTACCAGAGGGGGAACACCGGCAAGGCTGAAAAGAAGTACCAACATAGCTAACGCTCTCCCAGGTTGCTTTACGCCTAACTGTGATAAGGAACCAATGTCAGTTACAGGCTGTCCATCTCTTTCCATCGACATTATGAATGCAAAAGTGCCAATATTCATCGCTAAGTATATCGCCATGTAAACCAGCATTGCCTGGAGACCTAATAACGTTCCTGAGGCAAGTCCAATCATAGCATAACCCATGTGCGCAATAGACGAGTAAGCCATCAAACGCTTAATATTTGTCTGTCCAATTGCCGCGATTGCCCCAACAAACATCGAAAGAACAGACATCAGAGCAACAACCTGCTGCCAGTCAGAAATTAAAACATAAAAGGCATCATAAACAACCCGTGCAAAAAGAGCCATTGCGGCAATCTTAGGGGCTGTCGATAAAAAAGCTGTAACTGGAGTTGGGGATCCCTCGTAAACATCTGGTGTCCACATGTGAAATGGTACCGCTGAAATCTTAAATGCAAGCCCTGCGACTAATAAAATCATTCCAAACATCAGACCAAGGCTAACACTGCCAGAATCCAAAGATATAATTATAGACTGAAAGTTTGTTGATCCTGAATAACCATATATTAACGACGCTCCGTACAACAATAACCCAGACGACAATGCCCCCAAAACAAAATACTTCATACCGGCTTCTGTAGACTTGAGACTTTCACGTCTGATGGAAGCAACCACATAGAGTGCCAACGACTGCAATTCTAAGCCTAGATATAATACCATAAGATCGTTAGCAGACACCATAAACATCATTCCAACAACTGAAAAAATTATTAAAATTGGATATTCAAAACGTCCCAAATCATGTCTAAGCATGTAGCCTAAGCTCATAATTAGAACCGCAGCCGAAGACAGCAAAATCAGCGCTTTTGCGTATCTGGAAAATGCATCGCTAATAAACATGTTATTAAACGCAGCCTCACTTGATGAGCCACCTAATATCATCCACATGCCAACAATCAACATAAGCCCTGCAGTAGCTAAAGTTAAAGTTGCTGTTTTTTTATCCTGACCTCTATAAACACCAAATAGTAATGCCAGCATTGCAAAAATAGATAGAATTATTTCAGGCAAAATTAAATTTAAATCATTTTGGATCATATTAAATATTGCTCCGTTAATGTGATGCTATCATTGTGTTGCCATCAATGCCTGCAATTGAAAGGGCAGAATTATAATTGTCGATAAGGCTCTGTACCGATGGACCTATCAAGTCAAGAGCAAGAACGGGATATACCCCCAATAACAAAGTCATGAATACAAGAGGAGCGAATACCGCCCTCTCCCGTAGAGACATATCCTGGATCGTACGAAGCGCTTCCTTTATTAAATCTCCCATCATTACGCGACGATATAACCAAAGGGCATAAGCCGCTGACAAAACGACACCTGATGTCGCCAGCAAAGCAATCCACGTGTTAACCTTAAAAATCCCAACTAACGTAAGAAACTCCCCCACAAAACCTGAGGTGCCAGGCAAGCCTACATTAGCCATCGTAAAGAACATAAATATGAGTGCATAAGCCGGCATTCTATTCACCAAGCCACCATAGGCCTCTATCTCACGAGTATGCATTCTGTCGTAAATAACGCCAACGCAGAGAAATAACGCTCCCGAAATAAACCCATGACTCAGCATTTGGAAAATAGCACCATCAATTCCTTGTTGGTTGGCAGCAAAAATCCCAATGGTTACGTACCCCATGTGAGCAACAGAAGAGTAAGCAATTAACTTCTTCATATCGCTTTGGACTAGTGCAACTAATGAAGTATAAACAATAGCGATTACCGATAACCAAAGAATAAAATCAGTCATTATATATGAACCAACCGGAAACATCGGCAGGCTGAATCTTAAGAAACCATAGCCACCCATCTTTAGTAAGATAGCAGCAAGCACTACTGACCCTGCAGTTGGCGCCTGAACGTGGGCATCCGGTAACCATGTATGCACTGGCCACATGGGCATCTTCACCGCAAAACTTGCAAAGAATGCTAAAAATAGCAACGTTTGCGTTCCGCCTAAAATCTGAAAACCAAACAAATTAAAATCATCAAATGCGAATTGATGAAGCATTAGAGATTCAATATCAGTTGTGCCTGCTTCAGCATACATCACAACCATCGCAATGAGCATTAAAACTGATCCCAAAAGGGTATAGAGAAAAAACTTGAATGATGCGTAAACTCTATTAGCTCCACCCCAAATTCCAATTATTAAAAACATCGGAATTAAACCAGCCTCAAAGAAGAGATAGAACAACACTAAATCTAATGCCATAAAAACACCCAGCATGAGTGTTTCCAGCAATAAGAACGCGATCATATATTCCTTAACACGTACTTCGATACCCCAGCTGGCCCATATGACAATTGGCATCATAAAAGTAGTGAGGATTACAAAAAGAACACTTATTCCATCAATACCCAGCTTATACTTTAAACCCATTATCCATTCAGCTTCCTCCACCATTTGAAAACCAGTATTTTCCGGCTCAAATTGCGCTATGATGAATAGGGAAACAAAAAATGTTACTCCAGTTGCAAAAAGAGCAAACCTTTTTGCAACTAAAGCTGCCGCTGCATCATTCCCTCTCGCTACTACTAGCAAAATAAGCGCAGATATAGCAGGTATGAAGGTGACTATGGAAAGTAAAAAATAATCCATATTAGCTACCTGTCCCTAATGTCATCCATGTAATAAGAACAACAATTCCTAGGACCATGGCAAAAGCATAAGTAAAAATATATCCTGACTGGGCACGCCCGGCCAGTCTCGTAAGCAATGGAATAAATACCATCGAAAGATTATCTATAAACCCATCTATTACCGTACCATCGCCCTTCTTCCACAAAAGGCGTCCGAAAAACTTAGCAGACCGAACAAAAAGAATTTCATAAACTTCATCAAAGTACCATTTGTTGAGTAGGAAGAGATATAAAGGCCTTTGGTTCTCAGCTAATTTTTGGGGTAGATCTGTACGCCAAATATAAAAGATGTAAGATAGTATAAACCCTAACAGCATAGCCATAAAAGGACTCAATTTAACCCATTTAGGAACATGGTGAGCTTCATCCAAAATGTGATTATCAGGAGCCATGTAAATAGCACCTGATGGCATATAAAAAGATGAGTGGTTACTCAAACCCTCATTTTTTACATCTGAAGACCCATGATTATCATCATTATATTGCGAGTGGTATTCCGTTTCTTCAATACCAAAAAACTTATTTACGCTGTAATGATCGCCAAAAAAGCTTTTGTACCAAATCATTCCTGAAAATATTGCTCCTAATGATAGAATAGCCAACGGTATAATCATCACTTTAGGGCTTTCATGGGCTGAAGTATGAGTGTGTGAATCTCCACGAGGCTTACCGTAAAATGTCATAAAGATTAGCCTCCAACTGTAAAAAGACGTAAACAACGCCGATATAACCAACATCCAGAACGAGTAACCACCTACCGACGCTGCGTAAGCACTTTCGATTATTGCGTCTTTGGACAAAAACCCAGCAAACCCGTAATGCGTTAAAGGAATACCAACACCCGTTATTGCTAATGTCCCAATCATCATAGCGACAAAAGTGTACGGTATTTTCTTTCTCAAACCGCCATAATTTCTCATATCTTGCTCATGATGCATAGCGTGTATAACTGACCCAGCACCTAAAAATAGCAGAGCCTTGAAAAATGCATGCGTGAACAAATGGAACATTGCTGCTGAGTACACTCCCGAGCCGGCAGCAACGAACATATACCCAAGTTGAGAGCACGTCGAATATGCAATAACCCTTTTGATATCATTCTGCACAAGACCGATAGTAGCAGCAAAAAATGCTGTCGTGGCTCCAATGAACGTAATAAAGGCCATTGCATTCGGCGCAAACTCCATGAGCGGAGACATACGACAAACAAGGAAAACACCTGCTGTAACCATCGTTGCGGCATGAATGAGTGCTGAAACCGGAGTAGGACCTTCCATAGCGTCTGGCAGCCAAGTATGGAGGAAAAGCTGAGCAGACTTGCCCATTGCTCCAACAAACAAAAGAAAGGCAATTAAGTTAGCAGCATTCCACTCAGTCCATAGAAAGCTTATTTCTTGATCTACTAAACCCGGTGCTAATAAAAAAACATCGGAGAACTGAATGCTACCGGTTAAGTAGAAAATTCCAAATATACCTAACGCGAATCCAAAATCACCTACTCTATTGACGACAAAAGCTTTAATTGCCGCTGAATTAGCAGTTGGTTTTTTGTAGTAGAAGCCAATAAGCAAATAGGATGCTACGCCGACACCTTCCCATCCGAAGAACATTTGAAGTAAATTATCAGAAGTCACTAACATTAGCATCGCAAATGTAAAGAACGATAAATATGCAAAGAAACGCGGTCTGTAACTTTCATCATGCTCCCAGTTGGGATCATGATCCATGTAGCCGAAACTATATAGATGCACCAATGCAGAAACAGTGGTCACTACGATCAACATGATTGCTGTTAAACGATCAAAACGAATAGCCCAATAAGCTTCAAGGGACCCCGAACTCATCCATTTGGAAATTTCTGTAATTCTCAGATCACCGTCAAAACCTATAAAAAGAAACCAACTGACGAAACACGCTAAAAAAAGTAACAAAGTAGCCAAAATAAGAGCTGCTTTTTCACCAATAATTTTCCATCCAAAACCCGCAAGAATAGCCCCGACGAGTGGGGAAAATATGACAAATAATTCCATAGAAGTTAGCCCTTCATCACATTTACATCTTCAACCGCAATCGTTCCGCGGTTTCGGAAAAAACTAACGATTATAGCTAGACCTATTGCAGCCTCAGCCGCCGCAACAGTAAGAATAAACAGAGTAAAAACCTGTCCAACCAAATCCCCAAGATAGCTAGAAAAGGCAACTAGATTAATATTTACAGCCAGCAACATTAGTTCAATTGACATAAGAAGAATAATCACGTTTTTCCTATTGAGAAAAAGGCCAAAAATTCCAATAACGAAAAGTATCGAGGCGGTGGTTAGATAATGCTCTATGCCTATCATATTAAGTTTATTCCCTTTTTTAATCGCCGTTTCTTTACAAACCTTGCCCAGGTTTTACATCTACTATTTCTAATGACTTATCGGGGTCTCTGTATATTTGTGAAAGAATATTTTGTCTTTTTACATTTTTGCGATGGCGCAAAGTGAGAACTATGGCCCCAATCATTGACACTAGAAGAATTAGTCCTGACAGCTGAAATAAAATAAAATATTTGTCGTACAAAATCAGACCTAGGGCTTGTGTGTTGTGGTATTCAGGGTTTAGCAAAACCTCTCGCGCTCCTACAGCAGTGTCTGCATAAGACCATACCCCAAATGCCATAGCGAGCTGCATAACCAGCACAACACCTATAAGGAGAGCAATTGGGAGATAACCGGCCATTTCTGCCTTTAAAGTAGAAAAATCAACATCAAGCATCATAACAACAAAAAGAAATAAAACTGCGACTGCTCCGACATAAACAATTATTAGAAGCATTGCTAAAAACTCTGCACCAAGTAACACAAACAACCCTGCAGACGATAAAAAAGCCAGTATAAGCCATAAAACCGAATGTACTGGATTTCGACTAATCACTGTCATTAGGCCACCGGCAATCACGCTTAATGAAAACAGATAAAAGGTTAAAACAAAAATACTCAAGTCTATGAATCCTTTAATTCTTCACTGATTTCGTGTGTGATTTTCAAAGCTTTTGTAGTTACCAAAGGTCCTGAAAATAATGAAAGAAGCATAATTGCTTCTGATATATTTTCAGCTGACACCTCTGCTTCTCGCAAATGGCGTATAGTTTGCCTCAAAACTTGCTCGCTCTGCATGCCCTGAGCTAGTACTCCTGCTAATGTCAAAAATAGCTTTGTTTTGGCGTCTAAGCCCAATTTATTAAATGTATTTCCAAAAAGAAATTCCATAGCCTCTTTGGGCATAGTCGGCCCACGTTTTGCATACTCGTCCACAGATAGGTCATAATTGTCCATACCCGCATTTTTAAATACTTCGTTTACGAAGCTGAACATCTGCTCATATGGATTTTGATCACTGCTCATCGGTAAGGTGCATCCATTTCTAAATTTTTCGCAATTTCAGATTCCCACCTGTCACCATTTGCTAATAATTTCTCTTTGTCGTAAAAAAGCTCTTCTCTAGTCTCAGTGGAAAACTCAAAATTTGGCCCCTCTACTATGGCATCAACTGGGCAGGCTTCTTGACAAAAACCACAATAAATACACTTTGTCATATCGATATCATATCTAGTTGTCCGCCTGCTACCGTCACCCCTGGGTTCAGCATCAATTGTAATTGCCTGAGCAGGACAGATCGCTTCGCAGAGCTTACATGCTATACATCTTTCCTCACCATTCGGATATCGACGAAGCGCATGCTCACCACGAAAACGTGGACTTAATTCCCCCTTTTCATGTGGATAATTGAGTGTCGTTTTACGTGAAAAAAAATACTTAAATCCTAGCTTAAAACCAGTCCATATATCGATTAGCAGAAAGTATTTTACTGCTCTCGTGTAATCAATTTTACTCATGATTTAAGCTCCGATTACCCAACGTGCGTATGCGCCGCCAAACATGTTAAATTTTGCAAGAAAAGCTACGATGATAACCCAACCTAAAGAAATTGGCAAAAATACTTTCCACCCCAACCTCATTAATTGATCATAACGGTACCTGGGAGTTATTGCTTTTACCATTGCGAAGATGAAAAAGAAAAAACCCATCTTTGCGAGCATCCAATGAAACCCATCTGCAAGACCAGGAATTGGCGATAACCACCCCCCAAAAAACAACAGCGTTGTTAGAGCGCACATAAGAAAGACCGCAATTAACTCACCGGCCATAAACAATAAAAAAGGCGTAGAGCTATACTCAACCTGAAAGCCTGCAACCAATTCACTTTCAGCCTCTGGCAGGTCAAAAGGCGGTCTATTTGTTTCGGCTAACGCGGATATGAAAAAGAGAAAAACCATTGGAAGATGTGGCAACCAGTACCAGTTAAAAATTCCAAATTCACCTTCCTGAGCCCTAACTATATCCCCGAAGTTCATAGATCCGGTTGAGATAATAACACCAATAATTATGAGCCCAATTGATACTTCGTATGAAATCATCTGTGCGGCCGACCTCAGTGATCCAAGAAACGGATATTTTGAGTTAGATGCCCATCCCCCCATAATCACTCCATACACCTCCAAGGAGGAAATCGCGAAAACGAACAATAGGGCTACATTGATCTCGGATAGAACCCAACCGTCGTTTAATGGGATAACTGCCCAAGCAAGAATAGCCATTACAAAAGAAATCAGAGGAGCCAAGAAGAATACCGGCTTATCTGCACCAGCTGGTATTATAATCTCTTTGAAGACAAGCTTAAGCATGTCAGCTCCAGACTGAAGCAACCCAAAAGCACCCACAACATTAGGACCACGTCTCATTTGAACGGCCGCCCAGACTTTACGGTCTGCATAAATTAAAAAATAGGCGGAAAGCAGCAAAAAGACTGCCATCATCAATCCTTGAGAAATTAAAATTAACGCAATGCCCCAAGAGGAAGCGAAAAATTCAGCCATTAGTCCTCACTTTGTAATTGTACCCATCCGATATTTTGCACAGGAACAGAGTTGGCAATTTTATATACTCAATAGGTCGAAATTGAACACCCAATAGTTCTGACATAAATGACACCATTGGCAGTGGTCTTTTTCTCTTAAACAGATATGTTTTTTTGAGCATAAGATCACTCCGCTGCAATTCTGCTAGATTTTCTGGCTTTAGTTTGAGCTGACAATTCACTCATCAAAGTTGAGGCCCTAGCTATTGGGTTTGTTAGGTAAAAATCCTTAATTGCAAAAGTAAAATCACCCTTATCTAAATCCCCCACCATTTCATTACGCCATTCATTTTCCAATGGAAGATCAATATTTTTTAAATGGGGATGCTCAATAAAAAGAGCCTCGCGAAGTTGACCCAACGTGTCAAAATTCAGTGTTACGTCCATTTTTTGAGAAAGAGCTCTTAGAATTGCCCAATTTTCCCTAGCATCACCTGGTGCAAACCCAGACCTATTAGCCATTTGTGGCCGACCTTCTGTGTTTACAAATATACCACTTTCTTCTGTGTAAGCGGCAGCCGGAAGAATTATATCAGCTCTGTGAGCTCCTCTATCACCGTGGCTGCCCTGATAAATTACAAACGGCCCATTTGGAATTTCCATTTCATCCGAACCAAGATTAAATATCACATCATAATTTATTAAATCGGAAATACCCTTAGGATTGTTCGCTCCTACATCCATAGCTCCCACTCGAGAAGCGGCATTATGCAGCACTAAAAGCTTGCAATTTGTGCCACTTACCAGCTGCATTACATGACCAAGTACTGCAGCACCATCTGCATCTGTCAAAGCGCCAACACCTAAAATCACAACAGCGCTCCTGCCCTTGCCAACCTTTAAACCACGGGCTGTAAGTTTCCTTAAAGCTGAGCGGTCAGATCCAAGGTAAGAATAGTCATAAGTAAGCTCTGCTTTGGGTCCTAACAAATGCACATTCGCTCCTTCAGACCATGCTTTCCGTATTCGAGCGTTCAGAACAGGCGCCTCATTACGTGGATTACTTCCAATCAAAAAAATCTCATCAACAAGATCGATATCATCGATATTAGCATTACCAACGTATCCGGACCTATTGTCGATTGGCAGCTTGGAACCATCTGTTCTGCATTCTACAACCCCACCAAGCTTCGTTACCAATTTTTTCAGGGAGTAAGCTGACTCTGTTGAAGTTAAATCCCCAACGAGTCCCATAATATTTTTGCCCAAAAGTGACTCAGCTGCAAAGTTCAAAGCCTCATTCCAGTCTACAGACACCAACTTACCATCTTTCCGTATGTAAGGTTTATCCAATCTCTGACGCCTCAAACCATCCCATACAAATCGAGTTTTATCTGAAATCCATTCCTCGTTTACACCGTCATGATTACGAGGCAGAATGCGCATAACTTCGCGCCCTTTTGTATCAACTCTTATGTTGGACCCTAATGCATCCATAACATCAATTGTCTCTGTGTTTGATAGTTCCCACGGTCTAGCTGTAAAAGCATAAGGCTTAGAGGTTAAAGCCCCTACCGGGCAGAGATCAATAATATTACCCTGCAAGTTGCTATCTAAAGTCTGGTTTAGGTAGCTGGTTATTTCAGCATCTTCACCACGACCTGTTTGTCCCATTTGACTTATCCCAGCTACTTCCGAGGTGAATCTAACACATCGTGTACAACTTATGCATCTCGTCATATTAGTGGACACAAGTGGCCCTAAAGCGAGATCATCTACCGCGCGCTTAGGCTCTTTAAATCTACTAAAGTCCACGCCGAACGCCATTGCTTGATCCTGAAGATCGCATTCACCTCCCTGATCACAAATTGGACAGTCAAGTGGGTGATTAATCAACAAGAATTCCATTACTCCTTCACGGGCCTTTTTGACCATTTTGGAGTTTGTGCGAACCACTGGAGGTTGCCCCTCAGGTCCTGGGCGTAGATCCTTAACTTGCATAGCACACGATGCAGTAGGCTTTGGAGGACCACCGACCACTTCTACCAAGCACATCCGACAGTTCCCAGCGATAGACAACCGCTCATGATAACAAAATCTTGGAATTTCTATACCGACTAACTCACAGGCCTGAATGAGTGTCATTTCGGAATCAACTTCAATTTCTTGATTATCGATTATGATTTTTTTTACATCTGTCATATTTCTTATTGATAGCTATTTTCACTTTTTTTCAATATATTATAGGATTTTTTTAATGTTATTATTAGGTATTATGTTTCAAAAATGCTGTTTAGAACAAATACTTCAAGATTTTCATATTCTGCAACGACCTTTAATAAATATTGACTTGCTGGATGAAACTTCCGACACGTCTTCTGGATCGAGATCCCAGACAATATCAGACGTACCGAATTTATTAACACAGTAAATTGTTGCTTCATATCGTCCGGCTTCTTTTGCTCCACTTAAAGAACGGTTAGCGCGCAGCACTGTGATCTCAAAATCTTTCTTATTTACACCGACTTTTAACTTCGAATTGAACATAAAACCATCAAAAGAAACTCGATTTTCATTGATGCGAGCGGAACATCCAAAAAGAAGTAACATAGATAACGGTATGAACATATAATTACTCAATGTTACATTACTCAGCAGCTAAAGGTTTACTAACATGGGCGATATCTCTATTTAATATTCTCTCCTCTATCTCATCTCTGAAATTCCTTATGAGACCCTGAATTGGCCATGCAGCGGCATCTCCTAAAGCACAAATCGTATGCCCTTCAACCTGCTTAGTTACATCGAAAAGCATATCAATCTCATCTTTTTCTGCATTACCGTGAACAAGTCGCTCCATAACTCTCATCATCCAGCCTGTACCTTCGCGACATGGTGTGCACTGGCCACAACTTTCATGCTTATAGAATTTTGATAAACGCCATATAGCCTTAATAATATCTACAGAATTGTCCATTACTATAACTGCGGCGGTGCCTAACCCAGATCCTAAATCATTTCGCAGATAATCAAAATCCATGATTGCATCTTTCATATCTTCGCCGCGGACACATGGAACTGAGGAACCACCTGGGATTACTGCCTTCAAATTCTTCCAACCTCCACGTACGCCACCACAATGCTTATCGATCAACTCTTGGAAAGAAATGGACATAGCCTCCTCTACCACACACGGATTATTCACATGTCCAGAAATAGCAAAAAGCTTTGTTCCAGAATTATTAGGTCTTCCAAAAGATGAAAACCAATCCGATCCGCGTCTTAGAATAGTCGGCACAACAGCTATCGACTCAACGTTGTTTACGGTGGTGGGGCATCCGTACAAACCAGCGCCAGCTGGAAAGGGTGGCTTCATTCTAGGCATACCCTTTTTACCCTCTAAACTTTCAAGTAAAGCTGTTTCCTCACCACAGATATAAGCACCTGCTCCATGGTGAAGGAAAATGTCAAAATCCCACCCAGAATTACATGCATTTTTACCAACAAGACCTGCTTCATATGCCTCGTCAATTGCGCGCTGAAGCATTTCTTTTTCTCTGATGTACTCGCCTCGAATATAAATGTAACAACAGTTTGCACTCATTGCAAAAGAAGCAATCAAACAGCCCTCGATCAATGTATGGGGATCGTGCCTCATTATCTCTCTATCTTTACATGTGCCAGGCTCACTTTCATCAGCATTAATTACTAAATAAGATGGACGCCCATCACTTTCCTTTGGCATAAATGACCACTTTAGTCCTGTTGGGAAACCGGCGCCTCCACGGCCTCTCAGACCCGAGGCTTTCATTTGCTCAACAATCCAGTCTCGTCCTTTGACTAATATCGACTTAGTATTATCCCAGTGTCCCCGCGCCATGGCTCCGCGAAGAGTCCGGTCGTGCATGCCATAGATATTTGTAAAGATCCGATCTCTGTCGCTTAACATTTACTTTTCATTCCTTTTAGTTCGACGCGACCGCCACATCAGCATTCCAGATATTATGGCCCAAAGGAAAGCCACCAGTGCTAAAAAATCTATAAGTATAGCGTATCGCCCTGGCAGTCCAAGATAAGGACCTAAAGACTGAGCTAATATCCAAATCACCATGGAAGTTGCGATGACCAAACCGACCACTCGGCCCTGTTTTGCCTCTCTCCTGCTTTCTTTGGCCTGCATTATGCTTTCCAACTTAAATTACCCATCTTTGTTTGTTTGTAATTTTTTTGCCTGCTCAACAAAGCTTTTCAACTTATTCAAGCTCAGCGAACCAGATGAATTTGAATGCACCCAGTGAATTTCATCAGAGTCCCACTTTGATATTTGCGAGCTATGATATACCCCCAGATTATTGAGTTCAATTTTAGCTTTCTCGCCCAAGCCCAATAAATTTGATAAATCTTCTGGAACTGACTTTCGAGGAGACTTAAAGGTTTTTGGCTTCTTCATCCTCAACTGGCTCGTTTTTTTACCACTACTCTGAAGCCATGGAGTTACCAATTCAGCCTCAGTACCATTTATTCGCTTTATAGTATCCTTAAAATCTTCGGCCATTTGAACACTACCATTAAACTTTGTACGCCCACTTTCATTTTCCATAAGAGATGTCAGGCCATCTTTTGGCTCAGAGGCAAATCGTCCATTCTGCGGACCAGGCGTCGGAATTTCCCCAGCCGACAAATTATCGATTATCTGACCAATAGATTCCTGAGTCAAATCCTCAAAATAATCCTTACCAATTTGCACCATGGGAGCATTTGAACAAGCACCCAAGCACTCTACTTCCTCCCAACTAAATTTACCATCTTCTGACAACTGATGGGGATTAGGAGCGATTTTATCTTTACAAACTGAAATTAAATCTTCAGCGCCGCAGAGCATACACGACAAAGTACCACAAACTTGGATGTGAGCAATATTTCCAACAGGCTTAAGGTGGAACATAAAATAAAAGGTAGCGACCTCCAAAGCCCTCATATACGCCATGCCTAACAAATCCGCGACATACTCTATAGCTGGCCGAGTCAGCCAACCCTCTTGCTCCTGCGCCCTCCAAAGTAAAGGGATTATCGCAGACGCCTCACGACCGGCAGGGTACTTTTTAATTTGAGTTTCAGCCCAAACTTTATTCTCACGAGTAAATGAGAAAGATCTAGGCTGCTCCTCATGCAATCGTCTTAACATTAGCGGTCAATCTCTCCAAATACTATATCCATGGTTCCGATGATAGCAGCAACATCTGCGAGCTGATGGCCAGACGCCATGTGATCCATCGCCTGCAAATGAAGGTAGCCGGGCGCACGCAACTTTGCTCGATATGGCTTGTTAGAGCCATCCGAGACAAGATAAACCCCAAATTCTCCTTTAGGAGCCTCAACACAAGAATAAATTTCTCCTTCGGGCACATGAAAACCCTCTGTATAGAGCTTAAAATGATGAATCAAAGCCTCCATTGAACCTTTCATCTCAGCACGTTTTGGAGGCGTTATTTTACCTCGAGCAAGGATATCACCGGGCTCGTCCAAAAGCTTTTGTATCGCCTGCTTTATGATAGAGAGCGATTGCCGCATTTCCTCCATTCGAACCAAATATCGATCATAACAATCTCCATTTTTTCCAACTGGCACTTTAAAATCAAACTCATCGTAACATTCGTAAGGTTGAGCACGCCTTAAATCCCATGCCAACCCCGAACCCCGCACCATTACTCCTGAGAAACCAAATTTTTGAATGTCGTCCTCTGATACTATACCTATATCGACATTTCGCTGTTTAAAAATTCTGTTTTCAGTCAATAATTCGTCTATATCCTGCAAAACTGCTGGGAACTCATCTGCCCAATTCGCAATATCTTTCAGCAAATCGTCTGGCAAGTCCTGATGAACCCCGCCCGGTCTAAAATATGCGGCATGCAAACGAGCACCGCATGCCCGCTCGTAGAAGACCATTAGCTTCTCACGCTCCTCAAACCCCCACAATGGAGGTGTTAAAGCTCCCACATCCATAGCTTGGGTGGTAACATTTAATAAATGGTTCAGTATTCTGCCTATCTCTGAATACAAAACCCTGATTAACGAAGCTCTTCTTGGTACATTGACTTTTGTTAATTTTTCAATCGCAAGACACCAAGCATGCTCTTGGTTCATTGGAGCCACATAGTCCAGACGATCAAAGTATGGTAGGTTCTGTAGGTAAGTCCTACTCTCCATTAATTTTTCAGTACCCCGATGCAGAAGACCAATGTGAGGATCACACCGGTCGACAATCTCACCGTCCAACTCAAGAACAAGTCTTAAAACACCATGTGCTGCAGGATGTTGGGGACCAAAATTAATATTGAAGTTTCGAATTTTCTGTTCGCTCGTCAGAGTATCCTTAAAACCTTTTGACCCGTCCATTAGTTTGCCCCCCCAGCCTCATCATCAGAAATTATGTATTCCGCGCCCTCCCAGGGGCTCATAAAGTCAAACTGACGATATTCCTGCGTTAAGCTCACTGGCTCATAAACTACTTTCTTCTGGACTTCATCATAACGCACTTCGTTATAACCTGTGGTTGGAAAATCTTTCCTTAAAGGGAAACCTTGGAACCCATAATCTGTAAGGATCCGTCTCAAATCTGGGTGATCTCTAAACAGGATGCCGAACATATCAAAAACTTCTCGTTCGAACCAGTTTGCGCTCGGATGAACACTTACTATAGAGTGAATCGCCTCACTTTCCCTGATCGAAACCTTCAATCTGATCCTGTGGTTCTGATACATTGACAATAAATGATAGACCACATCAAAGCGCTTTGTTCTATCGGGGTAATCAACGCCTGTTATATCCACCAATGTAGAGAACTTACACCTATTGTCGGACCTAAGAAACTCTACAAAACTTGCAATATTAGAAGGAGCAACAGAAATGTTGAGTTCGCCATTCGTAACATCCCAAGAAATTACACAATCACTTCTTTTCTGCTCTACATATTCTGCCAGATCATGCAATGCTTCAATCATCGGACAATAGTTCCTGTCCGCCGAATTTTACGCTGTAACGCCATTATCCCGTATAGCAGAGCCTCTGCGGTTGGAGGGCAGCCAGGAACATACACATCCACTGGCACAATTCGATCGCACCCCCTAACGACTGAATATGAGTAGTGATAATATCCACCACCATTTGCGCATGAACCCATTGATATAACATACCTTGGCTCTGGCATTTGATCATAAACTTTTCTCAAAGCAGGTGCCATTTTGTTAGTCAAAGTGCCTGCAACAATCATCAAGTCAGATTGCCTCGGAGATGCCCTTGGTGCAGTACCAAAACGCTCTAAATCATATCGTGGCATTGAGGTGTGCATCATTTCTACTGCACAGCAAGCCAAACCGAAAGTCATCCAATGAAGCGACCCAGTTCTTGCCCAGTTTATGACATCTTCAGTAGTTGTAAGCAAATAGCCTTTGTCCTGCAGCTGACCACTTAGGGCCGTGGTTTCCACTTCGAAATCACGTCCAGCAGTATTCGACCCAGTCATTACTCCCATTCTAAAGCACCTTTTTTCCACTCATAAGCAAAGCCGATAGTAAGTATTAAAAGAAATACCATCATCGACCAAAACCCCAACAATGAAACATCTTTAAATGCTACAGCCCATGGAAATAAAAAAGCGATTTCAAGATCAAAAATGATGAATAAAATAGAGACTAAGTAAAATCTCACGTCAAACTTCATTCTCGCATCATCAAATGCATTAAAGCCACATTCGTAAGCAGATACTTTCTCAGTATCGGGGTTTCTAACGGCGATTATTGTAGCAGATAACAACAAAAGCAGTCCCAAGGCTAAAGCTATAGCCAAAAATATGAGGATCGGGAGGTATTCCGACAACATCTCGTCCACAGATGGCTCCTTCTAGGTTTCAATATGCATCGCACATCGAGTTTGGCTTGATCGTGGTTTAACCTCAGACTTTGCCAGGGTCAACACGAGTCTTTTTTTTGTAGTTAAACAACGTACAGAAGAGATGATAAAGCGTACATTTTGTCCTAGTAGACAAAAAAATTTGAGGTCTTTTTAGAAGAGATCTAATTTTTTACCGGAGAGTTGCCTCTCCAAAGACACAATTATATATCTTTTCGAAAAACCTGAGAGTTTTCATTAACAAGCTGGCCCCAAAGTCCAATCTTATAAATTTCAATTTTGGCACCATCGCATTCTATTCTTAATCGAATCCAAAAACTCTCATCTTGAACTGCAACACAATCTGATACAGAGGCATCAATACCTCTATCATGCATGGTAGTAACATACTGCTCAGCGTAATGATCTATTACCGCACTTTCATCCAAATAAGCTGTCTGAAAGCCTAAACGCATCATTAAAATAAACCCAATTAGAACACAGACCCCAAAGCCGTACCAGATATTACTCAATAAAATAACTCTTTATCACACTAGCCATTTCTTTCGAATAGTTTCTTGCGCTCTACCTCTTGACCAATTATCGTAGCTATTAATTTACAATCTTCTAATGAGAATGTTAAAGGTAAACGCATATCTAATATTGAATTGATAATTCGATCGGACTTAGTCATTTTTTGAAATGGGATGTATTTCCAGGTATCATATTTTGAAGTGAAGCCAATAGGCTCGTCTTGGCCAAACCATTTTAGTTCAACCCCCCTACTTTTGCAGCCCTCAACTATTGCTTTTATCTCAGCATAGGACCGATTTAGCAGCAAAAATTGAAAAGATGACCCAACAAAATTCTCTTCGGTTTGTCGTTCAATTATTTGCAGACCTTCCACCGGCCTTAAAGAAGACTCTACTATCATGTATCTCTCATTCCAGCGAGCAATCTGATTATCAAGCTCCTTGAGCTGCGGCCGTAAAATGGCAGCTCTCAATTGGTCCATACGACCAGATATGTTTGGCGTTTCATATTTTGCCACATCAAAATGGGCTTTATCCGGAGCAGACAGATGCTTTTCAAACATCATGTAAGACCCCGATAAAGCAATAGATTTTGCCATTATTTCGGGATCGTTCGTAGTAATTAAACCACCCTCGCCTGAATTTATATGTTTGTAAGTTTGAGTAGAAAAACAACCAATAATTCCATAAGAGCCAGATGGTTTTTTATTCCAGCTCGCACCCATTGTATGAGCACAATCCTCTATTACCTTGATACCGTGCCGGTTTGTTATTTGTAGAAGTTTGTCCATGTCGCATATATGTCCCCTCATATGGCTCAATAAGAGAACATCAGATTGCGGGGCCTTTACTTCTAGATCGTCGAAGTCGATCGTTAAATTCTCAGTAACCTCAACTAAAAGAGGAACTGCATTAATTGAAGCAATTGCGCCCGGAACAGGAGCCAAGGTAAATGCATTTGTCAAAACCTTCTGCCCTGGTTTTACATCTACAGCACGTAATGCTGTAGCCAAGGCATAGCCGCCGGAGGCTACCGCCAAACAAAATTCTGACGCCACCCTTTTAGCAAATTCAACCTCAAGTAAAGCAACCTCGCCTGCATCTCCCTCTTTTAAATTATATCGGTGCAAGCGGCCCGAATGTAGAACTTGTAAAGCTGCATTTATTGCTTCCTGGGATAAGGGTTCTTGTTGAGTAAAACTGCCGTTGAATATTTCCATTGTTTCATTACCAGAAAAATGATTTTGAAATTAATAACTTCTTAATAAACTTCTCAAAAGATTTAAGATAGAGAAAATAATATCAGATTTCTCTGATTTAATTCTTCAATACGAATTAGGCAAATGAATTAAATCGTTAAAAGCTATTATTTTTACCAAAAGTCTACTAGGCATTCGTATCCTATTTTTGCAGCTATGCATCTAGCAGCCCAATTACAATCTCTGGAAGATCTAAGAAAGATTTGAGTATTGCATCAGGTTTGGAGGCACTAAAATCAAAGCCTGCAAAGCCAAAGTCGACCATAATTATTGGTACGCCAACGGCCTTTGCTGTATCAAAGTCTGTAGAAGTATCACCAACCATCAATGATTGTTCAACAAGACCGCCTGAGCCAGTTACGGCCGCTATGAAGGGAGCAGGATCAGGCTTTTTAGATAAAAGGGTATCCGATCCAATTAACTCTTGGAACAAATGTCTTGCCCCCAACCGCACCATCAACTCTTCTGCCAAAGCAGACGGCTTGTTCGTGCAAATAGCAGAGTTTACACCCAGCAGTTGTAGCTGACGAATAGAGTCCAACGCGTGTGGGAAAAATTCGGTGTGCTTGTCCAAGCTTTTAGAATAAGCATTGAGAAGAATCGGATATTGTTGGTGAATAAACTGCTCATCATTCAATCCAATTTTTTGGCAGCCTAATTCTAGCATTGCCCTACCGCCACGCATTGCCACTCCAGCATCCTCTTTGCAATCTAGAAGCTTTGGGTAACCCAAACTATCAAAACAAAAATTAGCGGCTGATATTAAATCTGCGCTTGTGTCGGCAAGTGTGCCATCTAAGTCAAAAACAACAGTTTTCATATCTAAACTCCACGTATTTTAGCTAGAATCTTCACCACAAAATGAAACATTCAGCAACTAATTTTGACACAAGTTACGCTTGCAACGAAGCATTTTTTCGATAAAACGGGTTCAAACATTAAGGATTTTCTATGGATACTGCAGTTATAATACTGGCCGCAGGCAAAGGAACTCGGATGATCTCTTCTCGTCCTAAAGTCTTACATGAAGTAGGAAATTTTCCACTTATTTCTCACTGCATAAGAACAGCTAAATCAATTGATCCTAAAAAAATCTTGATTGTTTTGGGTCATGGACAATCTGAGATAAAAAAGGTCTTGGGAAATGAGGTCACCTCTATCGATTTTGCAATACAAGAGGAACAACTAGGAACAGGTCATGCCGTGGGTGTGGCCACAAACGAGTTAGCAGACTTTGATGGTAATTTAATCGTACTTTTCGGTGATACTCCTTTTATATCAGCCAAAACAATGACTAAAATTGAAAATGAGTGTAAGCAAGCTGATTTGGTAGTTTTAGGTTTTCATCCGCAAGATCCCACCGGTTACGGGCGACTAGTTACAAAAAACAAAGAACTTTTACGAATAGTCGAACACAAGGACGCAAACGATGAAGAGTTAGCAATCACGTTATGTAATAGTGGCGTTATGGCCGGTAGCGCGGTATTGATAAAAAAGCTTTTGAAAGAGTTAGATAGAAATAATAAAAATAATGAAATTTATCTAACCGACTGTATTGAATTAGCTAAAACAGAAGGGCTGAGTAGCACCTACTTGACTTGTGATCCGACGGAAGCACTAGGCATTAATTCGCCTCAGCAACTCGCCTATGCTGAGAAAAGATTTCAACAGACAGCGCGGAATGTGGCTTTGAATAACGGCATTCATCTTGTTGCGCCCGAGACTGTTTTCTTTTCATTAGATACTAACCTTGGCCAAGATACGGTCATTGAACCAAACGTCATATTTGGGCCCGGCGTTACAATAGGCACTGGCTGCAAGGTCAAAGCATTCTCATATCTTGAGGGATGTAAAATCTCTAAGGATTGCAATATTGGCCCCTTCGCTCGAATTAGACCAGGAGTAGATCTGTCAAAGGGTGTTAAGATTGGTAACTTTGTAGAAATAAAGAATGCAAAAGTTGCAAAACATTCAAAGATAAACCACCTTTCGTACATTGGTGACGCCGAGATTGGTCAGAATACAAATATTGGCGCCGGCACGATCACATGTAATTACGATGGTTTTAACAAGCATAAATCCGTAATTGGTGAAGACGTATTTATTGGGTCAAATACCATGCTTGTTGCTCCCGTGAATATAGGAAATAATGCAATGACTGGTAGCGGATCAGTGATTACGAAAGATGTAGCAGCTCAAGATTTAGCCATTGCACGCTCCGATCAAAGTAATAAAAAGGGTGGCGCTAAAAAACTTAAAGCAGTTTTAAGCCGCAAGAAAAATCCCAAGGCAAAATAATGTGTGGCATAATTGGAATCTTAGGTAAACATGAAGCAGCACCAATTCTGGTCGAAGCATTAAAGCGCTTGGAATACCGGGGATACGATAGCTCTGGCATTGCCACCGTGAAAGATGATGGTTCACTCGATCGACGGCGAGCAGTTGGCAAACTAGTAGAATTGCAAGACAAACTTGTTTTTGAACCGCTAAAAGGAAAAGCGGGGATTGGGCATACTAGATGGGCAACACACGGGGAGCCAAACGAAAAAAATGCACACCCCCATACTAGAGGCGCAGTTTCAGTTGTACATAATGGTATAATCGAAAACTTTCTTACCCTTCGAGAAGAATTAAAATGTGAGGGCTACAAAGCTGTAACAGATACCGACTCTGAAACAATTGCAATCTTGTGCTCGAAATTTATCGATGAGGGAGATGAGCCACTCGTTGCGGCAAGAAAGACATTATTGAAACTTAGCGGTTCTTTTGCAATAGCAATGCTATTTGAGGGACAAAAAAATCTCATTTTTGCTGCAAGATCTGGATCGCCTTTAGCGGTTGGATATGGCAAAAATGAAATATATCTTGGTTCAGATGCTCTAGCACTGCTGCCACTGACAAAAAAAGTTGCCTATCTTGAAGAGGGAGATCACGCTGTACTAACTCGAGAAGGCGCAGAAATATATGACATAAAGGGAAATTCTGTTTCTCGACAGATTACATACTTAAATCAAAGCATAAATTTTCATGATAAATCTGGTTTTAGCCATTTTATGGAAAAAGAGATCCACGAGCAACCAATAGCTTTGGAAAGAGCAATTAGTTCCTATCTTAGCGACAGCACCGGCAAACCAACATTTAACCTTTTGAAAAAAATAAACTTCACGGAAGTATCAAGGATTATTTTGGTAGCCTGCGGAACTGCATACTACGCTTGTTACGTTGCAAAATATTGGATTGAAAAACTAGCTAAAATCCCTGTTGAAATTGATATTGCTAGCGAATTTCGATACCGAGAGCCGCCGATTGAGCATGCCACTGTAGCAATTTTTGTAAGTCAATCGGGAGAAACAGCAGATACATTGGCAGCATTACGCTACTGTAGCGGCAGAGCAGAAAAGATTATTTCCATTGTGAACGTCTCTACAAGCTCAATTGCTCGGGAAAGTGATGAGGTATTGGAGATTCACGCTGGCCCAGAAATAGGCGTAGCTTCAACCAAAGCGTTCACATGTCAACTGGCCGTATTGTTGTTGGCAACTTTAAAGGCTGCAAAGGATAGAGCAGAAATTTCTTCAACCGATATTTCAAAAACAGTCAATAACTTAAAAAACTTACCAGCAATACTCAACCAATACTTGGGAAATGTTAATTCACTAAAAGATATTTCTTACAAATTGTCGACAACTAGTGATGTACTGTTTTTGGGACGTGGTTTAATGTATCCGCTGGCCCTTGAGGGAGCATTAAAATTAAAAGAAATAAGCTATATTCATGCTGAAGGATATGCTTCTGGAGAACTCAAACATGGTCCAATTGCACTTATAGATGATAGTGTCCCAGTCATTATTTTAGCGCCATATGACAATTTATTTGAAAAAAGCATTTCAAATATGCAGGAGGTAATCGCACGAAAAGCAAATGTGATAGTAATTTCTGATAATGACGGCCTTCGAGAGGCCGGATTAAAATCTGAAACTTCTATAGAAATGCCAAAAGCCGACCCCCTATTAGCGCCATTAATCTACGCACTACCAATTCAGTTGCTTGCATACTTCACCGCTGTGTTTAAAGGTACCGATGTTGATCAGCCCCGAAATTTGGCAAAATCCGTAACCGTGGAATAACCGGTGTGGTGCTAGTATCCTAAAGCCACTATTCATTCTGCATTATGACCTAAAAGTTACTACTTATGTATTGTAATTATGGGCTTGTAGTTTTACGAAATTAGTATAAGTAACCACAATCTTTTTGTAGTTTGTGTAAGCGTAGTCACTCGTGGTTGGGAACAAAAAGATTTAACCCCCTTCCTATGAAACGCGCCATTGATAGATTGGAAACAAAGATGCCTCTATATGAGCATGTTTTTATTTCTCGACAAGACTTATCAAATACCCAGGCGGAAGGCCTTGTTGAGCACTTTGGAATAGTCCTTAAAGATAATGGTGGTACAGTAGTCAACTCCGAATATTGGGGATTGAAAACAATGGCCTATAAAATAAACAAAAATCGTAAAGGGCATTATGCAATGATGCGAACAGATTCACCGTCAGAGGCTGTTCAAGAAATGGAACGATTAATGCGTCTCAACGAAGATGTGATGCGAGTTTTAACTATTAAAGTTGATAAACACGACGAAGGTCCATCAGTTCAAATGCA
>NTKT01000006.1 GCA_002457055.1 Rhodobacteraceae bacterium MED-G08 | reverse complement strand
CTTTAATGAGTTTTTTAACTCAGTGCCTAAATCAAATTCAAGATCATAAGGAAGCAATGTACAAGCGACAACACTTGGGAGACTTGCTCCCTTTCGCTTTACGACCATACGTGAGTTAGAACACATCAAATCGTTGGGTGACTTATTCAAAATATTCCAGCAAGATTCAGTTATTTCTGGAACCTCAGCATTTTCCTCAAGTTCAGGAAAAAGTACAGTTTCAGATGGGTTAAACGCATCAATTTTAAAATTATGTAACCTAAATAATTCTTCATATCCCATCCTTGCAATCTGCTCATTATCTGAAAACTCAGAGCGACCTGCTACTGCCATTTTAATATTATGTTTGTTAAGCCAGCGCATTCCTTCGATTGTTTTTTCGAATGTTCCAAGTCCACGTTCTGCATCATGTTTGACGCAGTCCCAGTGGTCTAGTGAGACTCTAATAACTATTTGATCACCATATTGGTCATTAAGTTTTATTAGGTCCGACTTGATTTTTTTACGCATCATTGGTGCCATTGCATTTGAAAGAACAAGCACATTGAATCCTTTACAAAGGCATAGCTCAATTATTTTGGTGATGTCTGGGTTCATGAACGGTTCTCCACCGGTTAACCCTATTTCCCTAACGGGTAATGATAACTTTGAAACTTCATTAATGAATTTTTGGACTTCGGCTACTTTAATGTAGACTAAGTCATCATTTGTAGGTGAGCTTTTGATGTAGCAATTTTTGCATTCAATGTTGCAAAGTGTACCAGTATTGAACCATAAAGTTTTTAGTGACTTGAGCTCAACTTTTGCGCGGCGCTCGCCGGAAATTGTATATTCGGGATTATTGAATTTGTTTAACGACACTGACCTAATCATGAAAACATTATGAAAATTTGCTACACGAGTAGCAAATAAAACTATCCAAATAAACGCCTTTGTGTGTGAGCAGGGGTAATGTGAGTTGGGGTGGGGTTACCTATGGACGAGTGGACTATGTGGACCATCCTGAGAGGTAGGGGGGTCAAAAACTAGTAGCTGTTAGAATGCTAGGATACTGCGGTGACATTTTTTTGTATAAAGTTTCATAAAATCTTTTGTTAAGAATTTCTTTGAACTTTGGGTATATTTGTTTTTTTAATGCTACTTCTTGAATTGTTTGCTAAATCCTTCAAGGCATTTACCCTATTGGTTGTAGAGGGGTGTGTAGAGAAAAGCCTGTCGTGTTTGTGAGCATGTAAAGGGTTTATAATAAACATGTGAGCTGTTGATGGGTTTCTTTCAGCATTATAGTTGTCAATTTTTTTTGCAAAGCCTTCGATGCGTTGTAATGCAGATGCTAGCCACATTGGATTGCCGCATATCTCAGCCCCAACCCTGTCTGCTTCATATTCTCGGCTACGACTAATAGCCATTTGAATAAGAGAAGCTGCTAATGGGGCAAGGATCATCATGGCTAAAATACCTAAGAAGCCCATCTGATTATTTCTTCTGTTTCCGAAGAACATCATAAAATTAGCAAGTAAGGAAATAGCACCCGCAAACGTGGCTGCAACAACCATAATGGTGGTGTCTCTGTTCTTAATATGGGCTAACTCATGTGCCATCACGGCTGCTATTTCCTCTTTTGTAAGTTGGGAAAGCAGACCTGTAGTGGCCGCAACTGCAGAGTTTTCGGGGTTTCGTCCAGTTGCAAAAGCGTTGGGCTGTTCGCTTGGAATCTCATAGATTTTAGGCATAGGTAGATTTGCATTTTCAGCCAATTGTGCAACCATTTTATGTAATGGATCAGAGGATGGCAAAGGCGCTGCTTTATACATCCTGAGAACCATTCGATCTGAATTATACCAAGCAAATGCATTCATCGCTACAGCAAATAAAAGTGCTACTATCATGCCTTCTAGGCCGCCCATGGACACACCTGCGAAAGCAAATAGAGCTGTCATTGCAGCCATTAAGATGAAGCTTTTCATCATTGCAAATTCCTTGAAACTAATATCGATAGTTAGATATGAAGCTTTAAAAAGTTTTCAATCCTTAATATTATTTTGCCTTTGAAAGCTTCTTTTAGCAGAAACTAAATGACGGCCATTCTGGAATAGATTAGTAGGAACAATGCAGACATGGTAAAGGCGATTAATAAAAACTCTGTTACAAAAGGGTGTGGACTTTGCTCCGTCAAACTTGGAAAGAATGACTGAGTGAATAAGCAGTATCTTTCAATGAACGGACAAGTTTTTTCGCCACGTGTCGTCATATAGCCGCAACGCTATATGCGTAAACAAAAGTAGTTAACAAATTGTTATATTTAGCTGCTACGCTCCAAGCATAAACAACAGGAGTTAACAAAATGTTATTCATGATCCAGCACACGCACGACTATTCTACTTGCCACACTCATCATCCAGAAAAAGGCCAAGTGTTTTCTGACACTTTGGCAAACCTTGGTGATCATGGCGTTAGGGTACATAAGATGTACGGCAATCGTTTAGAGCATACACTTTTTGTTATCTGTGAAGCCGACAGCATGGAACAGCTTGATACCGCTTTCGACCCAATATTAGAAATGGGCCAGTACACAATTACGCCTGTGATGGAACGCAAATAGGAGAACTAAATGGATAGCTTTTCAAAAACTTGTTTACTTGTTCTGACTATATCGGTCGTAGCACTTGCGCTTGACGCATGGATTTGGACTTTCATTGATCTCTTTGCTGATCACCCGATGGAAGAATATTTAGAGGAAATCGAAGAGCGTTTAGAAGCATTAGAAGGGAAGTAAATTATTAATCCCAAGCGAACTATCCTAGCAATCATATTTATGACATTTGCAACTACAAGCTCGTAATTGCTTGGTTCGCCCTTCGCAAAATGATAACCCGCTGAAGTCTCCCAAAAGAAATCAGCGGGTTTTACACGGGAACTACACAACTAATATTGAACTAATTGAATTTTCCACGAAACAATATGTTTGTAACAAGCGCATAAAGGTTTTACGAAAGATTAGCAAAACTAACCCCTTGTATTACCCCCCAGCTTCATTTTTTGATCCAGTTCCTGACTGCTGGCGTACATCCATGCAAAAAGGAGACGAGCAATGTCCGCATCAAAGATTTCAAATGACTATGAGGCAGTACTGGCATATTGCTGTGACAAAACTATGAACGGCTACGAACAAGCACTTCATTACGGACGGTTGAGTGGTTATTTCACTAAAGATAACAAACTTACTGCAATGGGTCACAAAGTTGCTCGATTGATCGAAGACGATCTGGCTGCGTAATTAGTCTACGCTTAGATGTTTAGAGTCAACAGGCCATATTGCATGATTTTCATCCTCAGTTATGCTGAATCCAAAACAGGGGATATTTTACAATGACCATATCAGCAATAGACGCATTAAATAAGTGGAAAAACGCAATTGATAACGGAAATCTAGCTGGCCTTGATAATATGCTGGCAGATGACTTTATCTTCGAAAACCGCGCAGGTGATAAAGACGATAGAAATACAGTTCTGGAATGGGCAAACAATGCAGACTTTACCTGTAATGAGTTTATCGTTTACCACGAAGATGAAAATGTGATTTGTGGGAGGCATTCATTTGAAGCACCTGATGAACATAAGCAACAGGTTATGTTTTTTGCACGCTATGAAGGTGGCAAGTGCAAATTTTGGAAAGTTCACGGCAGTTGAACTTTACGCAATGCGTAGGCTGTATCCACTTTTATCCACTCGACTAATCCGTAACACCCGCAGGGTTTTCTACGCCACGCCCCAAAGCCTTTAGGTCCGAATATCGGTCTCCAATACGATGATGGGGGCGGCCGCGAGTTGCGGCACCCAGCGCTACGACCAATTCGTCAACCGCTGGCGCGTCATAAATCGAAAACTGAACTGTGAGGTAATGGGAGCGGCGGCCAGTGTCATGTTTGTCCATTAATGGAACTTGAATTTGAGTGTTTGCCGGACCGCGCGTGTTTGTGAAACCCAAGTAACTTTTCGCACCAACAGCCTCTCGATAGAAATTACCGAATTGCAAGGTGTGTATCAAAGCAGAGGCGTGTTCTATCTCGCAACTCGTACCCGCTATACAGGCCTTCCCATAAGCCTCTATGGCATCGCCAGATCCTGCTAAAAACATCAGCTTGTTTGTTATTAACTTTCCCAAATAAGGCGCCATCCGCTGAATTTCGGGTGATAGATCCTCAACAAACCCCCGCCCAAACCACGGGTTTTTGACAACTGCCGCTACGCCAATCATTCGCAGCGGAGGATCGGACGCACGCTCACCTTCAATGTAAATATCCTCATCAAAAGTAACAACTTTTCGTAATTCAGGAAGCACGGCTTTTCTCCAATCAATATGAATAATCAACCTTACCTATAAAGGCAGTGTCGACATAATCGCTGAGGTTCATAACATACATTAGTCTCAAAGGTCACTCGAATATAGTCCACTATTCAATGCTTGCCTAGTTAAGGATTTGTGTGCTCAGTTTAATAAATTCAAACTATCCATAAACGTCCTGACTGGTTTGTTTACTGCATGGGGAGCTTCGGCCAATGCCATGTGTCGCAGATTAGGTAAGACAAGAGATTTAGCGCCTGGTATTTCAGCTGCAATCGCAAATGTCATTTCCGGGCCATTGCCAAAATCTTGATCACCTGTAATTACAAGAGTAGGACAAATCAGAGCTGGGCTAGGTTTCACAATTTCGTCGATACCAGTCGCAAGAACCTTATAAATTGTGTGATAAACTTCTCTTCGATTGGCCGTTACCCATTGTCGAACTGTGGTCATTAGATCGGGGTTGGCATGCCGGAAGGGGTCCGTAAACCAACGCTCTAGAGCTGCCTCTACTGTTGATTCCGGTCCCATAGTGCGGGCCTGATCGACTCGTTTGAGAATGGCCAATTGTGCCGCGTCGCTGCGTTTGTGCGGAGAATGTAGAATGACCAGAGCTTGTGACTTATCTGGAGCGTCTTGGGCAAAGCGGCGAGCGATCATACCTCCCAATGAAAAACCGATAATTACAGCTCTTTGGATTTTACAGTAATCAAGTAGGTCACTTAGTTGTTTTGAAAAAAGTGACAGATTGGGCCCGGTTACAGGGTCACTAGATCCTCCATGGCCATATAAATCATAACTCAGCACACGATATGAATCTTTTAGATCTGGTATCATCCATTGCCAACAGTCCTTATTTAATCCTAGCCCATGAATTAATACTACAACTGGCGCTTTTTCAGGACCGTTGAATATAAAATCTGTGCCGTTTGGTGCAAGTACCGTCAAGAAATATCTCCTAAAGGACGATACGCAACTACTTCAACCTCCACTCTTGCATCCACTAGTAAATCACTCACAACAGCTGAACGTGTTGGAGGTTCAACTGGAAAATATTCACCGTATATTTCGTTAAATCCAGGGAAATCAGCACGATCGCGTAGCCATACCATAGCTTTGACTACATGTTCTCTGGTACAATCTGCCGTTGCTAGTGTTTCAGTAATATCGTCCAGAACTGCGCGCGTTTGCTCTTCGATTGAGCCGTCTGTCATTGGAGCGCCATTTCGCATTGGGATCTGTCCAGTTAAAAATACAAAATCGCCTGCACGAATGGCTCGAGATAACGACAGAACGCGACCGTTGATTTCAAGTGGACCACCGATGACTTGTTTTTTTTTCGCCATTATCATGCCTCCCTTTTTAAATACCGTGCCCTGACGACAGGTCATCAATTTCAGATTTTTCGCCACTATATGTCGCTTTTTCCTGAGCAATGGGATTCAAAGAGGCATTGAATAGGAATCAGCCGCAGAAGGATTTCCGAAATGAGGGACATTAAAAATTATCAAATGCTAATCAACGGTGATTGGGTCGATGCATCGGACGGGGGGGTGTTTGAGAGTATAAACCCAAGCACACAAAAAGTCTGGAGCCGTGTTCCTGAAGCAACTGAAGAAGATGTTAACCAAGCTGTTTCGGCTGCGCACTATGCATTTAGCGAAGGTCCATGGTCAAAGCTCACTCCGACAGAACGCGGAAAGTGCCTTCGGAAGCTGGGAGACTTACTAGCGGACCATTCTGAAAATTTGGGCCGCATCGAAACAATTGATACCGGTAAAATGCTAAAAGAAACACGATGGCAAGCAAAATATATTGCAGAATTCTTTCATTTTTCTGCTGGTTGTGCAGATAAAGTGAGTGGCGAAACTTTACCAATCGATAAGCCTGACATGTTTGTTTTCACGAAGCGAGAACCGCTTGGAGTTGTTGCCGCCGTAGTGCCCTGGAACTCTCAATTATTTTTAGTAGCAGTCAAAATAGGCCCCGCTTTAGCCGCTGGCAACACGGTGGTGCTCAAAGCTTCTGAACATGCCAGTGCTGCGATGTTAGAATTTGGTAAGTTAATTGAGCAAGCTGGTATCCCTCCAGGGGTCGTAAATATTGTTACTGGCCATGGAGAGCCTTGCGGACGGGCCCTAACTTCGCATCCAGACGTTGCTCGTGTTTCTTTTACAGGTGGTCCAAATGCGGCGCGTCACGTTTTAGAAAACGTCAAGCGAAATTTTGCAGAAGTTTCGCTTGAATTGGGTGGCAAATCTCCTTTCATAGTATTTGATGATGCCAATATTGAGAGTGCAGTCAATGCCTCGATCGCTGGTATCTTCGGGGCAACTGGACAAAGCTGTGTTGCTGGCTCTCGTTTGTATTTGCATGAAGATATTGCTGACGAGTTTCTTGAAAAGATGATAGCCCTAGCTCGTCAAATTATCATTGGTGACCCATTAGAAGAAGATACCCAAATGGGCCCGCTTTGCACACTGGGCCAGTTGAAAAATATCCAAGCAGAAGTGGAATACGCTGAACAGGAAGGCGCTAAGATACTTACCGGCGGTAAGCAACCGGAAGGTAAAGAGGGTCTATTCTACGAGCCCACAATTATAGAGTGTCCCAAGCAAGATTTGCGAATTGTAGCTACGGAGCTTTTTGGTCCTGTTTTATGCGTTCAACGTTTCAAAACAGAGGAGGAAGTTCTTTCTCTAGCTAATGACACGGAACATGGGCTAGCGGCAGGGGTGTTTACCCAAAATTCAGCGCGCTCTTTGCGAATGGCCGGGTCTGTTAGAGCTGGTATTGTTTGGGTCAATACTTACCGAGTTGTTTCTCCTATAGCAGAGTTTGGAGGTGTAAAGGGATCTGGCTACGGACGCGAAAGCGGGTTCCAAGCAATATATGACTATACCCGACCCAAGACGATCTGGATGAATACGTCAGATGATCCGATGTCAAACCCTTTTGTAATGAGATGACAACTTAAATTTTGCTTTAATAAATGCTCGAATGCTGCGGTGGCAATAAACTCAATAAGAGGAAACTAACATGAAATTTCAACTCGCTGTAAATCTTGAACGTTTGGACGATAGCCTTGCAATGGATGACGTGGCTCGCCACACGCTTGAGATGGTACAAATAGCGGAGGATGGAGGCTTCAACATAGTTTGGGCTGCCGAACATCATGCATTGGAAATGACGATTGCACCCAATCCTTTTCAGATACTTACCTGGTGGGCTAGTGAGACAAGTAAGGTTCGCCTTGGAACAGCCGTTGTGAACGCTGCTTATTGGCACCCTATAAAGCTTGCTGGAGAGGCAGCATTCCTTGATTTGATTAGTGGTGGCCGCTTGGAGTTTGGTCTTGGCTCTGGAGCTTATCAACGTGAGTTTGACCGAATGCGACCAGGTTTGCTACAGAGTGATGGATACAAGTATATGCAAGAAATGTTACCAGCAGTACTTGCGTTGTGGAAGGGTGATTATGCCCATGACGGGGAATATTGGAAATTTCCAACCTCCACCTCTGTGCCAAAGCCACTTCAGGCTAATCCACGTATTTGGGTAGCAGCTAGGTCTCCTGTCACGTATGATTACGCTGTTGCCAATAACGCAAACATAATGTGCTGGCCGTTCACTCGGCCGCATGCTGAAGCTGAACTGTATAAGCGGCAGCTAGATGAAGCTATTGCAAAACATGGCGGTAGCGCAGATCCAATTTTTGCGTTAATGCGACACACTGCTGTTTATGAAAATCAAAAAGATCGTGATGAAGCCATCAATGCAATTACGCGCGTTTTGGGGCAATTCGAAAATCTATACCGTAATTTAGATGACGTAAAAAATGGCTTTCCAAAAGAAATCCCATTGCAGGAGCTTGAGGGCCGTGAGCAGTATGAGCCGACGATGTTAGAACAGAATTTAATGTTTGGGTCTCCAGAAACTGTAATTGAAAAAATTAAAATTTATGAACAACTCGGGGTCGATGAATTTATTTACTATGCTTCGATGGGACTAAGTCATGCCAGTCAGAAGCGTTCACTTAAGCTATTCTGCGATGAAGTCATTCCCGAATTTCAGCAAGGAGGCCTCTGATGTCAGATGGAGTAACAACGCGTCGCGATGGGCATATATTAGAGGTTACGCTAGAGCGAGGCAAAGTTAATGCGATAGATGTACCAACATCACAGGCCTTGGCTGAGGCTTTTAAGGAGCTTCATGAGGATAAGAATTTACGTTGTGCAATACTTACTGGCGGAGGGGAAAAGATTTTTTCCGCTGGCTGGGATCTCAAGGCTTTAAATGACGGTGAAATGCAGCTCGATAATTGGTGGGAAGTTGATGAGTATGGGTTTGGTGGTTTCACCGGGTTAACCGAAAATTGGGTATTGAATAAGCCTGTTATTGCCGCTGTTAATGGCCTTGCAATAGGCGGCGGCTTTGAGATGGCCCTGGGATGTGATTTGTTAATTGCTGCTGATCACGTGGAATTTGGGCTCCCGGAGATGCCCTTGGGAATTGTGCCTGATGCAGGAGCGCTTCAGCGACTACCGCGTCGCATTCCCCATAATATAGCAATGGAAATGTTTTTATTGGGGCGCCGCATGACGGCTACAGAGGCTGCGCACTATGGTTTGGTCAATAAAGTTGTCCCAAAGGAGCAGCTAATGGATGCCGCGCGGGAATGGGCTGCTTCAATTGCCTGGTCAGCGCCCTTAGCAATGCAGTCTGTTAAAGAAGTGCAACGAGAAATAGAATGTGTGCCTTTGGAAAAGGCATTTCATAAAATGCGTACTGATCCAATGCCAACATATCGCAAGATGTTAAAGTCGGAAGATGCTAAGGAGGGCGTTGCTGCATTTGTGGAAAAACGTAATCCAGAATTTAAAGGTGAATAATGTATTCTGATCCCAATTCAGTAAAGCGCATTGCAAGTATTGGGGCAGGTCCAATTGGTGGAGGTTGGACAGCGCATTTTCTAGCGCGCGGGTATGACGTGACCGCATATTTGCATGATAAAAGCGAAGAAAAATCGTTCTTTTCTATTTTAAAGACAGCTTGGATTAGCCTAACTGAGTTAGGACTTGCGCAAGGTGCATCGATGGATAGGTTGCACATTGTGACTGATTTAGAGGAGGCGCTGGAGGGTGCTGACTTTGTGCAGGAAAGTGGGCCGGAGACCTTAGAGATCAAGCAGCAATTATACTCCGAAATGGGAAAAATCTTGCCCCGATCCATCATTATTGGATCTTCAACTTCAGGGTTAATGATGAGTGATATTCAGTCTGATTGCTCTACGCCAGAACGAACAGTTATTGGTCACCCCTTCAACCCACCTTACCTTTTGCCCCTCGTTGAGATCGTAGGCGGAAAGAAAACTGCACCTGAAGCCGTGGCTTGGGCTGGGGATTTTTATAGAGCTGCGGGCAAAGCCCCATTGATGATGAAAAAAGAAATCCCGGGATTTGTAGCTACTCGCTTGCAAGAAGCGCTATGGCGTGAGGCATTACACATGGTTGCAAATGATGAAGCTACGCCTGAAGATATTGATAATGCCCTTATGAATGGACCAGGACCGCGCATGGCTGCGCAAGGACAGTGTATGGCCTTTCATGTAGCATGTGGAACAGGAGGTATGGCAACAAATTTGGATCAGTTTGGACCTGCACTTAAATTACCTTGGACACGACTAGAAGCGCCAGAACTTACAAAGAATTTGAGGGACCGCATGGTAGATGGTTGCAATGCAGTAGCTAAGGGTCAAAAGTTTGAGGATATGGTTGCTCAGCGAGACCGCGAAATTGTTGGAGTTTTAAATGCCCTGCGTCAAGCTCGCCTAATCTGATCTTTTGGGGGGGTGCCGTTCAAGGTATCAAGAAAATCTGTAAGAGAACCCGGCCAACTGGGTGCAGGTTCTTCTTTAGGCCAAGCCTCCCTATAATCTGAAGGTCGTCTTCCAAAAAACTTTCCAAAAGAGAAAGCGAAGTGTGACATAGTATTAAACCCAGAAGCTGTAGCTATTTGCCGGATGCTCATATCCGTAGAAATTAACAGCAAGCGCGCATTTTGCAGACGCTTTAACAAACTAAATTGTATTACTGTGCATCCAACATTTTTCTTGAATTGTCTCTCCAGCTGTCGTTGTGAAATACCTAAAATTTTTGCAATCTGTGGTACGGTCAGCGGTTCTTCTATATTGTTTTCGATTAATGTCATTGCCTCGCGCAGTAGTGGGAGCATCGTTTCAGTACTCCGTCCCATTGTGCTGCGTTGGGGAGAAGTTGCAGATCGAATTGGGTGATGTAGCATCTGATCTGCGATTTCACCAGAGAAGCTACTACCGTTAATCTCTTCAATTATGCGTAACATTAAATCGACGCCTGCTAATCCTCCAGAACACGTCATTACTTTGCTATCTAGGGTGAATAGGCTCTCCTCCACTTCAACTCGATCAAAGTTTTCCTTAAACCCATTGAGCCAAGACCAGTGTATTGTAGCCGACTTTCCGTCTAACAAACCAGCGCGGGCTACAATGTAAGAGCCCAGCTCTACACCGCAAATCCGCTCGCCAGCGCGAGCACGTTTTCGGAGCCAGGCAGTTAATTTGGGGTTTCGATAGTGCTCAGTTCCCCAACTTCCTAGAATAAATACAAATTCTGCTGATCGTAAGTTATCAGTTGCAGTCTTAATTGTTGCGGTCATTCCATTGCTGGCTGTAATTTTCGAACCGTCGAAGGAAGCAACTTCCCAAGAATATGCAGAAGTAGGGGCCAAATAGTTGGCGATTCTTATTGTTTCAATCATGGTTATTAGTGTCGTAATGTTAAACCTTGGAACTACTATAAACACCATATGTATTTGGGCACGTTCCATTTTAGGTAGAATATCTATTTCCATGATTGCAGCTAATTTCCAATATCAGATTTTTCGTCACTTTAACCTAATCTGTGGCGTTTAATCGACAAAAATCTGCAAGGCTTTCCAGCCTAGTTAAAATCAACAAGGAGTTTGAGATGCAAAATGATATAGTTTTGACTTGTGCTGTAACTGGAGCCGGCGAAACTACTGGAAAGAGTGCCCACGTGCCAGTAACCCCAAAAGATATTGCAAAAGCTGCGATTAACGCTGCTAAAGCTGGTGCTTCAATTGCACATATTCACGCAAGAGATCCTGAAACTGGTGTGGGTTCACGTGATCCAAAATTGTTTAAAGAGATTGTGGATCGGGTGCGCGACAGTAATACCGATATTGTTATTAATATTACGGCTGGTATGGGCGGTGATTGGATTTCGGATGTTTCAGACCCAGCCCTTCCTGGGCCAGGGACCGATATGATCGGCCCTGAAGAGAGGCTCGCTCATATCAAAGAGTGCTTGCCTGAAATCTGCTCACTTGATTGTGGAACGTTAAATTTTTCTGACACAGATATGATCTATATTTCTACCCCTCCTACATTACGAAAAATGGCTGAAATGGCTCGCGATTGGGGTGTTAAACCTGAGCTGGAAGTATTTGAACTTGGACACATACGCTTTGCAAAAGCAATGATTTCTGAAGGATTAATTAATGATCCGCCTATGTTCCAATTGTGTTTAGGTATTCCTTGGGGCGCCGAGCAAACCGTAGAAACAATGGTTGCGATGAAATCACAATTGCCCGCCGGTGCGAGTTGGGCCAGTTTTGGTATTGGCCGAGGCCAGATGCCGATGATGGCGGCAGCAGTCGCTTTGGGAGGAAATGTGCGTGTCGGCTTAGAGGATAATATTTATCTTGAGCGCGGTGTGCTGGCGACAAATGCTCAATTAGTCACTCGCGCACGAGAGATAATTGAACGGATGGGATCGCGTGTAGCAACGCCGCAAGAGGCGCGTAATAAACTTAAGTTGAGGGGCGCTGATGCTTGAAGTATTGGACTTTAACTGAGGAAACTTGAATAATGGAAGCTAGCCAAGAAATTAATCTACTGATCGACACAGTTCGTCGATTTGTGGAGACGGAAATGATTCCACATGAAGATGAAATAGACCGTCTCGGTCATGTGCCAGAGGAAATAGGGCGCACAATTGAGGCCAAGTCGAAGGAATTAGGCCTATATGCTTGTAATTTGCCGGAAGAGGTAGGCGGTGGTGGTTTGGGGTATGGACCCATGTCTCTTATTGAGAGAGAATATGGAAAAACCAGCCACGCGCTTCAAAGTTGGGCAGCTCGTCCAACAGAATTACTGATGGCATGCGAGGGTGACCAACGCGAGCAATATCTATTACCAGCGGTGCGTGGTGAAAAGAGAGAGTTATTTGCTTTAACAGAGCCGGATGCCGGTTCAGACGTTATGGGCATGAAATCCAATGCGCGTCGTGATGGAGATGACTGGATATTAAATGGTTCGAAGCATTTTGTTTCCGGACCATGTATGCCTGACTTTGCTATTGTCTTCGCGGCTACTGGTGAGGATGAAACTCCTAGAGGGCCCCGTAAACGCATTACGGCATTTTTAGTCGATGTAGGCGCTTCTGGCTTTGTCTGCCGTCAAGGGACCCGATGCGTTAGCTATCGAGGTTATAATACCTATGAATTGCATTTTGATAATGTGCGCCTGAGTTCAGAGAAAGTTTTAGGCGAAGAAGGTCACGGTCTTGAGCTTGCAGGAAAATGGTTAGGCATGGGGCGAATTTGGGTTGGCGCTACGTGCTGTGGGAAAGCTGAGCGTATTTTAAGTATGGCGACAGACTGGGCTGCAAACCGAAAACAATTTGGTAAGCCTATCGGTGCATTTCAGGCCACAGGATTTCGTTTGGCCGATGGCGCCATAAATCTCAGAGCAGCGGATTTAATGGTCAAAGATGCTGTATCGCGCGCAGAGAATGGCTCTATGAGTGATGCTGATGCGGCTATGGTTAAGGTATTTTGTTCTGAGATGTTAAATAATATTGCTGATGATGCAGTCCAAATTTTTGGTGGTATGGGGCTGATGGAGGAAATGCCGATACAACGGTTTTGGCGTGATAGTAGGTTGGAGCGGATCTGGGATGGTACCTCTGAAATTCAACGTCACATTATTACCCGTTCAATTCTGCGACCGCTAGGTGCATGACACCTCAGCGTCGAGAAAATTTTAAAAGGCTTTTAAAGCCACGCCATATTGCTTTTATTGGCGGCCGTTATGCCATTATTGCAATTCATGAGGCCCGTCGCCGTGGTTTTGGTGGGGAAATGTTTGCCGTAAATCCTACGCGATCTGACCTTGACGGTGTTCCATGTGTAGCGTCCATAGAAGAATTGCCGGTAGCACCTGACGCTGTTTATCTAGCTATTCCTGCCAGTGATGTCGTTGGAGCAGTTCGCAGCTTGTCGGATATGGGGGCTGGTGGGGTGGTTTGTTTTTCGGCAGGTTTCAAAGAGGCAGGGAATAATCAAACAGAAGTAGACTTAATAGAAGCCACAGGAAACATGGCCTTAATTGGTCCTAACTGTTATGGTGTTATAAATTATATCGACAACTCAGCGCTATGGTCTTTTGAACATGGAGGATGGTCCCCTGGTTATGGCGCTGCGATTATAACTCAATCAGGTATGTTTTCTTCCGATATTACGATGAGCCAGCGCTCTTTGCCTCTAGCTTACATGGTTTCGGCGGGCAACCAGGCGGTTTTGGGGCCAGAGGATTTGCTTGAATTCTTTGCAGATGATCCGGCTGTACGAGCTATTGGGTTGCACCTAGAGGGCTTACAAAATATCCCAAAATTTGAAAAGGCGGCCATAAAAGCTTTAACCAAGGGTAAACCGGTGGTGGTACTAAAAACTGGAAGTTCTGCTATTGGATCGAACTTGACCGTAAGCCATACTGGTTCGCTCTCAGGCTCAGCCGAGCTTTATGAGGCTTTATTCCAGCGGGTAGGTATTATAAGCGTAACAAACCCGTCGCAATTATTAGAAACTTTGAAATTCCTCTGCGTAGTTGGAGCGCCTAAAGGGAAGCAGGTGGTTGGTTTTACGTGTTCGGGCGGCGGTGCGACGATGCTTGCAGACCATGCAGAAAAGATTGACCTAATTTTTCCGGAGTTAAAAAGTACTCAAGAAATGGAATTGTCAGCCTTGTTACCTGACATTGCCACAGTCTCCAATCCGCTTGACTACACAACACCAATTTGGGGACACGCAGAGATGACTTACCCAGTATTTGCAAAGGCAATTTCAGCGATTAAAGCTGACACTGCCGTGTTAGTACAAGATTACCCGGCAGCTGAGATTGACAGCTCTAAAGTTTATTACATAAATGATGCTATGGCTTTCGCGCGGGCAAGTAAGGAACAGGGTTTGCCAGCAATAATTTGTGCGACTTTGCCTGAAAATATCGACTTAGAAACCCGCGAACTCTTAATTACGAAAAGCGTTGCTCCTATGCAGGGTATTCATGAGGCATTGAACGCCATTCGGGACTCAGCCGATTGGAATCAAGCCCGCTCTCGTATTTTATCGGAGAAGCCTGAATATTTGTTACCATCGTACCCCAGCAGCGAGCAAAAAGTATTGTCGGAGAGTGATAGTAAGCGATGGTTAAAAAATTATAATTTTAATGTACCGCATGGGAAGACTGTATCGCCACACAAATTAGGTGAGGCGGCAATTGAGGTGGGATACCCAGTGGCATTAAAGATGATAAGTCCACGATTGGTACACAAAACCGAAGCTGGAGCAGTAGTGCTTAATCTAAAAGATGAAGAGGCGTTAAAGCTTGCAGTCGAAAAGATGAGAATTGATGTAACTGCCTATGATTCTGATGCCGCTAGTGAATTATTTTTAGTTGAGGCGATGTCGCCCAACCCCGTGGCTGAACTCATTATAAACTTGCGTCAAGATTCTCAATTTGGTGCTGCTTTGGTACTAGGCAGTGGAGGTGTTTTGGTCGAGTTAATGGCCGACACTGCTACATTGCTTTTGCCAACCAGCCCTGCTGATATAATCCGTGCACTCAAAAGTTTGCGAGTGAGGCGATTGCTTGAAGGATTTCGAGGTCGGCCAGCTGTAGATATCCCAAAGGCGGCTGAAGAAATATATAAACTGTGTATCGCCTATCAAGACAACGACAAAACTATAACCGAAATTGAAATAAACCCTCTTTTTATTTATCGAGACACAGTTTCCGCTATCGATGCATTAATCCAAGTTCCGGTCAATAAGTGACATAATTTTTAGCAAAAAAATTTATTTAAAAATTGGAGTAATCAATATTTTGAAAATATGTAGATTTATGCCTAAGTAAAATTTTTGAAACCATATGCGAAACGTCGACAAAAATCATTTGTTTAATTGGGGTAATGTCTTTTTAATCCAAATGTAAGTAATTATGACATTTGATTTATCGGAGAAATACCGTTACGTAATTGTAGACAAATTAAAAGCAAAATTGAACTTTTATAAAATAAACATAAACGGGAGGATTATATGTTAAATATCAAAAAGGTGGCACTATCTTGTGCTTTGTTAATAGGACTCAACGCGGGTTCTGCGCAAGCGCAGGATTGCGGTGAAGTTACGATTACCGAAATGGATTGGGGATCAGCTATTATTGTAACGCAGGTTGCTAAGTTTTTGCTGGAGCAAGGGTATGGTTGCTCGGTTACCATTGTGCCTTCTGCTTCCGTGCCAGCGCTTGCTTCAGTTAGTGAGACTGGTAAGCCTGATATAATAACAGAACTATGGACTAACGGAGCACCCGCTTATGTTCCACTTTTGGAAGCAGGAAAAATAAATGAACTAACGAGAGTTCTTTCCGACGGTGGCTTAGAGGGTCTATTCATACCAGTTTATTTGGCAGAGGCTCATCCTGAGTTGACGACAATTGAGGGTGTACTGGCCAACCCCGATTTAGTTGGAAACAGAATGCATAATTGCCCAGTTGGATGGAATTGTCAGACCGTGGCTACAAACGTAGCAAAAGGTGGCGGATTTGAAGCAGCTGGCATTGAAGATTTCGTGCATGGATCGGGTGAAACTCTTACCGCTTCAATTGGTGCGGCGTACGCTGCGAAAGAGCCTTGGTTTGGATACTACTGGACACCTAGTTTGGTAATGGGGAAATTTCCAATGGTCCAAGTGGACTTGGGCCCTCACGATCCTAGCAAGCAGGCTTGTAATTCAGACAAAGACTGTGCGTCGCCTACAATGCAATCATGGCCTAGTAGCGTCGTTACAACAGTTGTAACAAGTGAATTTGAGTCCTCACATCCAGCTGAGACAGACCTGATGCGAAATCTTTCATTCACAAATGAAATGATGAACAGTCTTCTGGCATGGCAAGATGCTGAAAGTGCTTCAGGTGATGAGACTGCTGTCTACTTCTTGTCAACTCAACAAGAACTTTGGGGTAGTTGGATCAATGATGCGGCGCGTGGCAAGCTAGCGGCATTGCTACAATAAAATAGTCGACAGTTACTAAGTAAACGAAGGCACAGTAAATTTGTGCCTTCGTTGTAATAGGGAATAAAAAATGGCCTTTTATGACAGTTTGTTTAACGCCTTTGGGTTAAGGGAATGGTGCGATGCATCTGCTGGCAGCGCAAAGATGACGATGGCGAGTTTGTTGGCGAAGACTAACCCAGACGCCGCAGACGAGGGCCCCCTTTTACCTTTTCCATCAATGGATGAACTTTATAAGGCATGCCCATCATTTCCGCAATCTAGAGAATTTACCGCTGGAGTAGAAGAGGCATTCCTAAACGCAAAAGACGTCTTAAAAACAGTCTTGGACCCATTAACGCAGCCACTCTCTTGGCTCTTAGAGGGTGCGTTATTTATATTTTTGGCTGCTCCATGGTGGATAGTTGTCCCATTAATATTATTGTTTGTGTGGTACGTTTGCAGGTCTGTTGCGGTGACAACATTTGTAACTGTTTCATTCGTATTTTTGGCATTTATTGATCATCTTGATGCAGCGTTACAAACGCTCGCAATTATTGCTGTTTGTACCGGAATATGTATTATATTGGGAGTGCCCATTGGAATTGCAATGGCCAAATCCAATCGCCTTCAACGAAGTTTACTTCCACTTCTAGATTTGCTTCAGACACTTCCAACATTTGTTTATCTAATACCACTGATTTTTCTGTTCAGTGTTACAGAGCCAAAGTTATATGGAATTGCAATAATTGTTTATGCGATTGTCCCAGTTATAAGGCTCACAGATCTTGGCATCCGGCTTGTAGATCAAGATGTTGTCGAGGCGGCAAACGCCTTTGGCATGTCATCCAGGCAAAAGCTTCTTGGTATTGAGTTGCCGCTCGCGCTTCCAAATATCATGGCCGGTGTAAATCAAACTATTATGATGAGCTTGGCTATGGTTGTGATCGCATCGTTGGTCTCGGCACCTGGTCTTGGTGTTTTGGTGCTTCGAGGGATTAGGAACCTAGAGTTGGGAGTGGGCTTGATAGCAGGATTAGGTATAGTTCTGCTAGCAGTAATTTTAGACCGAGTGTCCAAAGCAGCGATTGCTCGAGTATCTACTGATCAGACTTTTAAATAAATCGGGCACGTAATGGTAAATTCTCCTAAAATAGAAATTCGTAATCTGTACAAGATTTTTGGCTCGGACCCTAAAACTGCGCTTGAGAAAGTCAAAGCGGGTATGGGAAAAGAAGCCTTGTTGAATGACACTGGTCACGTTTTAGGCTTGCAGAATATATCAATAGATATCCACGAGAGCGCAATAACAGTGGTAATGGGACTGTCTGGCTCTGGCAAGTCTACACTTATTCGACACATAAACAGGCTAATTGAACCAACTGATGGTCAGGTACTCATTGATGGTGAGGACGCCCTATTATTAGATCAAGATGAACTTCGTGATAAACGTCGTACGGATATGTCTATGGTTTTTCAGAAATTTGCTCTTCTTCCGCACCGCACTGTGCTTGATAATTCGGCATTGCCGTTAGAAGTACGCGGGGTTTCTAAAAGTGAGCGTCATGCAGAGGCGCAAGTTTGGATCAACCGAGTAGGTTTAGGTGGTTTTGAAAAGCACTATCCCTACCAACTCTCTGGAGGAATGCAGCAAAGGGTTGGTCTTGCGAGGGCACTCACCTCAAATTCTGATATCATGTTGATGGATGAAGCATTTTCTGCGCTTGATCCTTTGATCCGCAGTGATATGCAAAAACTGTTGCTGGATTTGCATGTCGAGTTAAAAAAGACAATTATATTCATAACTCACGATTTAGATGAAGCACTCCGCTTGGCTGATCATCTCGTTATTTTAAAAGACGGAGCTGTTGTTCAGCAGGGAGATCCACAGAGTATTTTGTTAACTCCATCTGACCCCTATATCGAGGCATTTGTCAGCGATATTAATCGAGCTCGCGTTTTACGAGTGCGTTCAGTAATGACGCCAATGGATAAAAAATCTAAGTACGCTGGTGATGTCAGTCCATCGGACACTCTGGAGTCTTTAATAGCACGTGCCGAGGGGGATACTTCTTTTAAATTTAGGGTTCTCGATGGAGAAGAGCCCATCGGCCAGATTGATATGCAGGATTTGGTTAAAGCATTGGTCCCTAGAGTGTCCGAAGCGGTACAGCAGCATTTATAGCTATAACATTTGGGTGCTTAAGGATGGACTCTCGGGATTAATTGGTTAAGCACGAGTTTTGTGTTGATTACTACTTATGCGCTTGCACTTTAATTAATCACTTGGGAGCAATTGAATGTGAATGGAAATCGATTAAAAGCTATTTGATGTTAGTTTTTGCAACTGTTTCATTTTTGATGTTTGTAACGCCTGGTCCCGGCGTTTTGTCATTGGCAGGTGTCGGCGCGGCATTCGGTTGGAGGCAAGGTTTGTTATACATGGCTGGCCTGTTTTTGGGCCATGTCATTGTGAGTGTAGCAGTAGTTACTGGTTTAGCAGCTATTCTTTTGGCGGAGCCAGTTGTGCGCACAATTCTCTTATTTTTATCAGCTGCTTATCTTGGCTTTCTAGCATTTCGTATAGCTCTTGCTGGTTCAAAAATTTCCTTTATTGAAATGATCAATGCACCTGGTTTTATGACTGGAATGACCCTGCAGTTTATAAATCCCAAAGCGTATGCAGTACACACAACCTTTTTTACGGGCTTCGCATTTTATCCTGATAGTTTCACAATTGAAATTAGTTTGAAGTTCCTCATTATGAATTTTATTTGGATAATTTTACACCTTGCGTGGCTTTATGCCGGCTGTAAAATTCATGAGTTAAATCTTTCAAGTTCAGCGCAAAAATGGGTTAACCTTTTAATGGCTGCTAGTCTTTGTGGCGTTGTAGTTCTTTCTATTGGATCTATCTAGCGAAATAGATTAGCCGTTGCCAACTTAGAGGTGTTTAAAGGTCATTTTGTTAATCTAAGAATTAAAAGGCCTCTGATCAGTTTGAAGTAACATTATGAAAAGATTATGTTTTTTTATGGAAACCTATTAAACTTTTTGATAATAATAATTACAATTGCACATTTAGCGGTGTAAAACTTAAAGGTAAAAAATGATACTCGTTGGTGGTGAAAATTTAATGGATATGATCCAAATTGATAACCAGAATGAGAATGCTTTATATGAGGCTGTGCCCGGAGGATCTCCCTACAATTTAGCAATGGCTGCAGGTAGGCAGGGAGTAAAGGTAGGTTATGTTACCCCTATTTCTAAAGATAAAAACGGCGAGCAGTTGGCGCAAAACTTGTTAAACTCTAATGTTTCATTGCTTGGGCCAAGAGTTACGGCTCCTACCTCATTAGCAATGGTTAATATAGAGGATGGAATTCCGTCATACTCTTTCTACAGGGAAGAGACGGCAGAACGATTAGTAACTTTGGACACTCTCTCTAAAAATCTAACCTCGGAGGTGTCTATTTTTCATATTGGGTCGCTTGCATTGACAGGTGGGAAAGATGCTTTGGTTTGGGAAGAGTTTGTTAAGAGAACTAGGGAAAATAATGTAAAAGTCTCCCTAGATCCAAATGTTAGGCCATCGCTGATAGCAGAACCTGATGTCTATCGACGAAGAATTAAAAATCTTATGACTGAAGTCGATATATTAAAGTTAAGTGATGAAGATCTTTTCTGGCTTTTTGATGATAGTGCTGATGAAGCCGATGTACTGGCAGAATTGGCGGTGATTACAAACGCGGAGCTACTTATAGTTACAAGAGGGGCGCAGGGTTCTTCAGTGTTCCATGGAAAAAAGTGGCATGAATTACCGTCACATCCAGTAGAAAAGTTATCCGATACTGTGGGAGCAGGTGATACATTTATGGCATCGATTCTAGCTTGGCTTATTAAAAATGAAAAATTGAACCGACTAGCATTACTGGAGCTTAATGAAAAAACAGATTTGCTGCATTATGCCGGGAAGGCTGCAGCACTAAATTGTAAAAAGCAAGGTTGTAACCCGCCATGGGAAAACGAGTTGCTCAAGTATATGAAAAAACACCTGTGGGCCATCAGCTAAATGATACTTTTGAAACATTAGATATTTATATGCAGCACCTTAAATGTATCCAACGATTTCTATTTTAGGTGTCTAAAAATAAATATTAGGCTACCTTGTTTTAACATTTAGAACTCTTATTTATGTCAAAACTTACTAAATAGACCTTTTAGAAATCAGGAAGGAATTTTTATGTCTTTAAGACCTGCTATATCAACTGGCGCGGCAACCCCAACAATAGAGGGGGCTGGGGTTCATCTGCATAGAGCATTTGGGTTTCAAGATCCAAAAGCTCACGATCCGTTTTTACTTTTTGATGATTTTCGTAACGATAACCCGGAAGCCTATTATAGAGGGTTTCCCTGGCATCCGCATCGTGGCATCGAAACAATTACTTATGTTCTTAACGGAACCGTCGACCACAGCGATAGCCTAGGTAATACTGGCAGCTTGAAGGCTGGTGACGTGCAGTGGATGACAGCAGGATCAGGTATTATGCATCAAGAAATGCCAAGTGGTAATTCAATGGGTCAGATGCATGGATTTCAACTTTGGGCAAATTTACCGGGTAGCCTAAAGATGACCTCGCCGAGGTATCAAGATGTTGTTGCAAAAGAAATTCCAGAAATTATTGATGATGATGGTACTCGAGTACGGGTCATAACGGGCTCTTTTTGGGGACAAACCGGTCCGGTTGATGGGATAGCAGCAGACCCCCTATATCTCGATATATCATTGCCTGCTGGGCTTAGAAAAGCATTGAAAGTTGATACATATCGCAACACGTTTGCATATATCTTCGAAGGATCTGGTAAATTTGCAGATGCTTCAGACCCGCAGGGTGTTTTACTGGAAAAAGAAGTTCTTGGCCAAGAGCTTAATATTCGCGACCTGTCTGGCAATCGCACTTTGGTACGCTTTGGCACTGGTGACGAGATAGTAGTAAGGGCAGGTCCCGAGGGAATGCGGTTTCTGCTAGTAGCAGGATCACCTATTCGTGAGCCGGTAGCTTGGCATGGTCCTATTGTTATGAACACGCAAGAGGAATTACACCAAGCTTTCAATGACTTGCGTAACAATCAATTTATTAAACCGCAAGATCATTGAAGTAGGGAAAACCAATGGGATTACTGCAAGAAGGCAAATGGGCCGACAAGTGGTATGATACAAAAGCTTCCAATGGACATTTTGTTCGAAAGTCTTCGCAGTTTCGAAACTGGATTACGCCAGACGGTGCAGCTGGACCGACTGGTTCCAGTGGCTTTAAGGCTGAGGCTTCTACTTGCGGAAAATTATTATCTAGACTGAGTTTACGAGTTCAAATATGTGCTTTGCTGGTTTAACTGATATTTTTGCAATGATTAGAGAGAGTAATTGGCAATGAGCGTTTTTGATGAAGACTTATTTTTAAAAGGACTTGAACAGAGGAAGGCAACTTTGGGTGCAAGTTATGTGGAGAGTAATCTGGAAGCTGCAGACGAATTTACCCGCCCTTTTCAAGAAGCAATGACTGCCTGGTGTTGGGGCTTCGGTTGGGGTGATGACGTCATTGCCCCAAAAGTCAGATCTATGATGAACCTATCGATGATCGGTGCACTGGGAAAAATGCATGAATGGGAAATTCATTGTAGGGGTGCAATAAAAAATGGTGTGAGTCCTGAAGAAATTAGAGCCATTATACATGTTATTGGTATTTACTGTGGCGTGCCTCAGGCTTTAGAATGCTTCAGGGCTGCAAAGAAAGTAATGGATGGTTTAGAGGTATAAAAACTATGATTGTCCAAAACCTAAAAGTTGCATCCAAAATTTAGCTATTTTCTAATTCTTTGTGACTATCACATTCAAATGCTTTGCTGTAGAAAGCTGAAGTGCAAACTGTTGTCGGTATCAAGATTTGCACTTTAGCAGGAGTCCTTCGTTGCGAATTTCAACAGCCGAATTTGTTGCCATTATGGCAATGTTGGTAGCAACGGTAGCCATATCAATTGATGGAATGTTACCTGCTTTATCAATAATTGCAGATGAGCTTACGCCGCTGCGCCCTAATAATGCTCAAATGATATTATCGTTTTTTGTAGCTGGCATGGCGGCTGGTACTTTAATTGTTGGGCCGCTCTCAGATAGTTTTGGGCGTAAGCCGATTATCTACTACGGTGCGTCTTTATATATTTTTACCTCAGCAGTTTGTGTTTTGTCTCCAAGTTTGGAAGTGATCTTGATTTCCCGGTTCCTTCAAGGTGTTGGAGCATCGGCACCTCGTGTGGTTGCTCAAGCTTTAGTTCGAGATTTCTATAAAGGTCGTGAAATGGCCCGCATTTCATCTTTTATAATGATCATATTCGCTCTTGTTCCGGCTATAGCACCACTCCTAGGATCATTTGTAATGCTTGCATTTAATTGGCGCTTTATTTTTCTCATGTTCATAGCGTTTGTTGCCTTTAGCACAATGTGGATGACGTTCAGAATAGATGAGAGTGTTACAAAGGAAAAACGTATTGAATTTAATCTAAAACAGGTGGGTCTTGCATTTAAGGAAGTTTTATCTAATCAAATGATACTTGCCTCTATTATTACATTAGTTTTTGCATATGGGATACTTTTTATAGGTATATTCCTCATCCAGCCGGTCTTCGAACAAGTATTTGATCGCGCGTCAACTTTTCCATATTGGTTTGCAACAATAGCATTACTGGCCGCGTCGTCGAGTTATGTGAATGCTCGGCTTGTACGCAAATTGGGAATGCGAATGCTCACAAGCATTGCATTCAGAGCCCAGGTTTGCTTTAGCGCTATAGTTTTTTTCGTCTATTGGCTTGGGTATTTCGAAGGTCAATTTGGTTTTTTCTGTTTTTTGTTCTGGATGTTCAGTATTTTCTTTCAAGCTGGTCTGACAATGGGAAATCTGACTGCCCTTGCTATGGAGCCTGTTGGGCACATTGCTGGGACTGCAGCAAGTTTGGTCAGTGCGATTGCAACCATAGGATCTGTTCTTTTAGCCGCAATAGTTGGCCAGTTTTTTGATGGGACACCTGCTGCTATGATTGTAGGAGTTGCTTTGTTCGCCACCTTAGGAGCAATCAGCTCTCATCGTCTTAAACGGTATGATAGAGCCTCTAAGGCCTGATAATTATTGGAAAACTACTCAAAAAATGTTGCGTTCTTTCCACCTACGACAATATCAAAGTCGTAACCTTGATCCACTTCTGGAATTTTAGTTTCGTAGGGTTTCCCCAAGTTTCGGTCGAATGAATCGCCCATCAGTAGCGCCATTGGATCAGAGGCATTGTTCGGTTCATTTGGAAAGTACATTTGAGTTATTATTCGAGATGAACCGCAGCTAATTGACAAATGGATGTGCTTTGGTCGCCATCTCCCAATATCTGGTCTTGCAAGGTAAGCACCTGGGCTTATTGTCCAGAAGCGATAGTTTCCATATTCATCAGTAATTACACGACCGATCCCAAAGAAATTTTCATCAAGCTTTAGACCAGAATGATCTTCCACATGACGGTAACGACCGTGGTGGTTTGCGTTCCAAATTTCTATCAATGCACCCCTTAGTAGGGTGCCACTTTCATTGCGGACCGTTCCTTTTACTTCTATCGGAGATCCTTCAGCGCGAGGACGGTTTGGGGCTATTCGGGTAAGATCCCATTCATTTTGACGCTGAACGGCTCGGGCGGGGATGACTGGCACAAAACTTTCTCTTACATCGGCTGGTATTAAGCGAAGTCTTTTTCTTGGAGTGCGTTGATCCGAAGTATTATCTGTTTTCCCGATGCTTAATTGTCGTCCAATACTGGTCATAATTCCTACCTATGCTAGCTTAGAAAATCGTCAAAAAATGGCGTTTCGTTGTCGCCTGCCATAATGATATCAAGTGTATAAACGTCTGCACCATCTGGAGACGGTCCTTCATATTTGGCAGTAAGCCGCTTTCTGTCTTGGTCACTTAGGGTTTTTAACAGAGGATCTATTTCGTTTGCTTTCTGATCAGCAAAGAAAATTTGTGTTACTATACGATTAATTCCATCCGAAAAAATAGTTATGGTGATATTTGGTGCTCGATCTTTCGACGCACCAGGGAAAATTGTTCGATAAGTATATTCACCAGTCGTACTGCGTAGGCGACCATATCCGTCAAACCATGGGTCTAAACCTGGATGGTTCTCAGACGAGGGATTGCGATAGATACCCTTTGCATTTGCCTGCCAGAATTCTAGCAGAACCCCATTTGCAAGTTTACCATTGCGATCAAGTACCCTGCCTCGCAAAATTATGTTTTGCCCCGAAGGACCTGCAATAACACCGGAATGAATTTGTGTAAGATCTTCGTAGCTCTCATCGCTGAAATAGGTTGGGAAGTAGGGTCCCGTAGTGTCTTCATTAGTCGGTAATAATATATTGGTTTGCTGCTTGTTAGTCATTAGTATTAAACCTTGGGTCTGCCTCTCTTCAGCCGTTGCAGATAACTAGATTTATTTGAGAGTATTAGCTTGCTCTTTGAAATATGGTTGGGATTATTTATAATTTGGGTGTTATTTATCAGTATCATGTTTTTTATCTTGGGGTTTGCCATTGGGTTTACCTCGGCCAAGTGTTTAAGACGGCTATGTATACCTGATATGATCCAGTACAGATATAGTGCTATTAGGGGTAAAATTTGTGCCGCTGATACTTTCATTTTGTCAAGTAACCTCTGATAGAGCCATACTAATTGCCTTAGTGGTTATTTTTGCGATCAAATCAATTTCCGTGCTTGTAGAATTGTAAGCCGGTGCTAACAAAACATGATCCCCATTTTCACCATCTGCACACCCTTGGGCAGGATAACACATTAATCCAAGCTCTTTAGCTATTATTTGTATCCTTTGTGCTACTTTCAAATGGGCGGAGAAAGGTTTCTTGGTTAGCGTATCTGCAACCAACTCAACAGTCCAAAACAGTCCACGGCCGCGTATATCGCCAATATTTTCTTTTGCATCTAATTGCTTCTTAAGTGCAAGAGCTAACTGGTCTCCGCGCATTTTGACATTTTCAAGCAAGCCTTCATCTTCAATCACTTTTTGAACCGCTAGGGCACCAGCGGTTGCAACTGAGTGCGACATGTAAGTATGTCCATTCCATAAGGTTCCACTGCCTTTTTTAATAGCGGAAACTACACTCTCTGACGCCATGACGGCAGCTATTGGCTGATAACCTGCCCCAAGTCCTTTTGCCAATGTGGTAATATCAGCAAATATTCCTTCCTGCTCTAACGCAAAAAGAGTGCCGGTTCGGCCCATGCCGCACATTACTTCATCAGCGATATACAAAACACCGTAATTATTACATATGTCCCGTATTCGTTTGAAATATCCTATTGGTGCAGGCTGCGATCCGAGAGATGCGCCTACTACCGGTTCTGCGACGAATGCCATTACTGTTTCAGGGCCCAGATCACGAATTTTTTTCTCAAGTTGATTGGCCATACGAAGCGCATACTCGTCTTCGCTCTCGTCCTCTAACTTCATTCGGTAGCGGTATGCGGCATCAATGTGGTGTACTTGCATAAGCATCGGCTGGAAAGGAGCGCGCCTGCCGGCGTGGCCACCTGTAGCGAGTGCCCCAAGAGTGTTACCATGGTACGATGGGGTTCGTGCAATAATGTTTACCCGTTTTGTATCTTTTCTCTCTAAATGGAACTGTCTCGCGAGTTTTAATGCTGCTTCCATAGCTTCTGATCCGCTACCTAAAAACATAACCCGCCCTGCACCAAGGCCGGAAGGAGCACGGTTAATTAAAAACTCAGCTAGTTCCTCAGTGGGCTCATTTGTAAAGGAGCCAGAGTGAGCAAATGCCAATTTATCAATTTGATCCTTTAGCGCTGCTCGTACCTTAGCATTGTCATGACCTAGGCATGATACTGCCGCCCCACCGCATGCGTCTAGGTAGCGTTTGCCGTGTTCATCTATCAGGTAATTCGCGTCCACGCTTTTGATAATCGGTAGAGTGGAGTTCAAAGATCGGTGAAGCACGCTAGACATTATACTACCGTTTTGCATATGAAATTTTGTTTTGTATAGTAACCATTAATAGTTAACTTAATATAATTTTCAATATCCAAATATGGGAGAGTAAGTTTGCAAGGCGCGTTGCAGGGAATAAAAGTGATTGAGGTATCTCAGGTTCTAGCAGCACCCTTCTGTGGTTATCAATTCTCTTTGCTGGGAGCAGAAGTTATTAAAGTTGAGATGCCCGAAGCTCCTGATTGCGCCAGAAACCGGGGCCCAATAGCTGAACTGAACAAAAATGGACTTGGCCTAACTTATCAAGTTCAAGGTGGTAATAAGAAATCTCTTGCTATTGATTTACGTACTGATGCAGGCCGTGAAACTCTTTTAAGAGTAGTAGAGAGTGCTGATGTATTTCTGGAAAATTATTCAACAGGCGTGATGGAGGAGCTAGGTTTTGGGTACGATGAATTACGCGTTCGTAACCCTGGTATCGTTTATTGTTCTATGACTGGATATGGTGATGAGGGCCCAAAATCTTTTAAAGGCGCCTACGATAATACAATTCAGGCTGCTTCAGGTATAATTTCGCAGTCAGATGGCAATAAACCAGGACTATCTTTCGTTGATTATGCTGCTGGTTATTCCGCTGCTTTTGCCATATCAGCAGCGTTGTTACAAAAGTCTAGAACGGGAAAAGGATGCTACATAAGTGCTTCAATGCTCGAGGTTGCGCTTAGCTTAATGGCTCCAGAAGTAGCTGCAAAACAATGCTCGCCTTTGCAGGAGAAACCTAGAGAGGCAGGCATTTCGCCATTTGCTACTGCTGATGGAATTATTATGCTAGGAGCCTTTAAACCATCTCAGTATCGCAAACTTTCGCAATGCTTAAAGGAACAGGGTTTTGAAATATGCTCATTGTCTGGTGTGGAAGTATGGGATGATGTTTGGTCAAATTCTGAGGATATTTATAAAGAACTCAAGAATGTCTTTATCCAGGAACCGACAGAGAAGTGGCAGCAGCTACTGGATAAATGGGATATTCCCGCTGAGCCTATTTTGACTCTTGAGGAGGCGATCAAGGATGAACAAATCATAACTCGAGGTTATTATACAAGCACTTCTGAAAATTCAGAGATACGTTTGCCTTCTGCCCCCTTTCAAATGAGCCAAGGTGGACCAGTAATTAACAAAGCCCCACCGACCTTAGGTCAAGACAGTAGAGAAGTACTAAAGGCGATCGGCATGAATGAAAATGAAATTGATCTGCTTTTTTTGGAGAGGATAGTGGAGTGATGCTCGAGTTAACTGCCGTTCCCTTGTACACACTTCCAGAATCTTTTCGACATCGTGGCAAACCGTCTCCCTGGGCAGAGATGACGCGGCCAGGACATAAAATGCATTCATTTCTTGAAGGTGCATTCTTTGACGTAGACCAAAATCTTTGGCTTTCCGATGTGCCCTACGGGCGCGTTTTTCGAATATCACCAGAAGGTCACTGGGAGGTGATGCATGAAATAGATGGAGAGCCTCACTCGATGCGGATTACTAAAGACGGGAGGCATATTGCCGTCGATCACAGGCATGGCCTGATCGAATTTACGGGATATGATAGTTTCAAGGTTTTGAGTAATGGTGTTGATAATCAACCGTTTCTAGGTCTCTCAGATATGTGCCTTGATGACGATGGAAGCTTATGGTTTACAGATAGTGGCAGGAGTTCAATTAGTAATCCAAGTGGTCGGGTTTATCGTCGATGTCCAAAGGGAACTCTAAGATTGTTAATTGATTGTGTACCTTATTCGAATGGTATTTGCCTATCGAGTGACAGAAATTTGGTTTACGTAGCTGCTACCCGTGCAAATCAGGTTTGGCAATTTTCCTCAAGCCTTTCAGAAGCTGGCCAACCTATGGTGGGTACTTTCATTCAACTTTCTGGTGGTTTAGGTCCGGACGGTTTGGCTAGCAACTCTTTGGGATGGTTAGCAGTTGCTCAAGCACAAGCAGGGCGTTCCTATTTGTTTGATAAAGTTGGAGATAGACTTGCTGAGATCAGATTGCCCGAAGGACTTTGGACAACCTCAGTAGCATTTCATCCCAATAATGCTCGGTTATTATATATAATTGATGCGGAGTATGCTTCAGTTTTCAGTTGCGTAATTCCAGTTTGAGTAGGGAAATGAAAAAAGAAAATTTATTTGGGTATGTACCGGCGATAGCCACACCATATAATAAAAAGGGTGAAATAATGGAAGATGCTTTCATTGATTTATTCGAATTTCTTATAAAACGCGGTGCGACATGCGTCTGCATTGCAGGTGATAATGGTGAAAGCTGGGCACTTTCCGCTGAAGAGCGAGGGCGCCTCGTCCGCCTGGCAAAGGATACTTCTCGGGGCCGTGTCCCAATTATGATGGGCATTTCTGCAGCGACAATCGATGCTTCACTATCCTATATCAGAGCCGCGGAAGAAAACGGCGCAGATGTGTTGCTATCTATGCCGCAAACCTACGTCTTAAAAGCTTCTGAGGCAGAATTAATGGCGAGATTTGATAAAGTATCCGAGGCAACTAATAAGCCTCTTGTTCTATACAATTCACCGCGTCGAATGGGTTTCTCACTAACAATCGAACAGACTGAAACCCTACTGAATAATCACCATGTAATAGGGATTAAAGAGAGCCAGCGCGATTTTTTCTATCATACGCATTTACTTGAACGACTTGGTGATAAGATGTCGGTAATGACGGGGCCATGTCATTATATCATGCCTGCTTTCGGTTTAGGGGCGAAAGGTTTTATCGCCACTGGTCCTGAATTTACAGATTTGCTTCCTTCAGAAATGGCATCTGTTGGGCTTGGTAAGCCAGGTAAAATCTATCGTAAAACACATTATCAGTTAACGGTACTTTATGAGCTCTTGATGGGTACTGCAACTTGGCCAGCCGCATTTAAAGCAGCACTCAATTTAATTGGTCAGCCAGCTGGTGTGCCCCGTGATCCGGTGCTCCAAGCAACAGATGCCGATATTGATAAAATCAAGCGCTGCTTTGACAGCTTAGGTATTCACTACGTATGATACGCCTTATTCCAAATAGCGCCAACCAGATTAAGCGCGCTGAAGAGATTTGTTTCAAATTTGATGATCAACTAATAAAAGCCCATAAAGGCGAAACAATTTTGGTTGCGCTGATGAAAAACGGTATACACCATTTGCGTGATGCGCCAACCGATGGCAAGCCCCGCGGAGCTTTTTGCTGTATGGGTCTATGTCAGGAGTGCGTTGTTGCAGTCGGTGGAAAGTTAGTCGAAAGTTGTGAGACGATAGCGACCGATGGACTGATTGTCCAATCTTTGAGGCACTAGATCATGATTAAGACCTGCGATGTCGCAATAATTGGTGCTGGTCCTGCCGGAGCAAATGCAGGTATTATGGCGGCTAGCCAGGGTTGCCATACAATCATCATAGACGAGCAAGCAATGCCTGGTGGCCAGATTTGGCGTGCCAAAAGTGAGGCTATTAAATCGGCTCCTATGACGCCTGAAATTATCGATGGCGATAAACTCCGGGTATCCATCGCCGAAAGTAATTTAACACATATTGCTAACGCTAAGGTTTGGCAAATAGAGCGGGAATTGGACGAATGGGTTCTTCATTTCATTATAAATGGGCGCTCAGAAAAGATTGGAGCTAAGGTGCTCATTTTAGCCACGGGAGCAAGAGAATATGTCCAACCAACACCGGGATGGACCTTGCCTGGCGTTATTGGATTGGCGGGGGCAACCGCATTGATGAAACGAGATCTGCTCACACCTGGCAAAAGAACTGTTGTCTCTGGAACGGGACCATTGGTGTTCTTTGTAGCAAGCGAGATACGACGTCTTGGTGGTGAGGTGGCCGCAATTGTAACGCCAAATAGTCGTGCTGACTGGCTTCGTGCGTTGCCTTCCATGTCGTATCGTACAGACCTTCTAAGGCGTGGTTTCGTTTGGGTTGCAGATCTTCTGCTAGCCGGCATTCCAATCTTTTGGCGTCATGCTATAAAACAGATTGATGGAGAAACCAAAGTTCACTCGGTGAAAGTCAGCAAGGTAAGCAGTGATTGGTCACCGAAAGGTCCGGCCCGTTTAATAGAAGCAGACAGTGTTTGCACAGGGCATGGTTTGCAAGCTGCAAGTGATGCCTCTCAACTTTTGGGTATCGATGTAAAATATCAACTTGAACTGGGTGGGTGGGTGCCAGAAGTTGAGGAAGACGGTATTACGAAAATTAACGGATTATTTATCTGTGGTGACGGAGCTGGTATCAGAGGTGCGGCGGCTGCAGAAATTCAAGGGAAATTAGCAGGACTTTCTGCTGCAAAGTCTATAAGGCCTGAGGTCAATTCCTCAAATTCGACACTGCTTAATAGCTATCGACGAGCATCAAGGTTTGGAATGGCCATGACTCGTTTAAGTATACCGCGGAAGGGCTTTCAAAAATTGATAACGCAAGAGACAATCGTGTGTAGATGTGAGAGTCTGCGGCGCTGTGATATCGAAAACGAGATTGAAACAGGCGCGGCTACAACCAATGCCGTCAAATCTGGATCGAGAGCGGGGATGGGGCCGTGCGGTGGAAAATACTGTCAGTCAACTATAGCCAAAATAATAGCTGATAGGGAAAATCAGTCTGAAGAAAAAATTGCACCACCCACACCTAGACCTCCTTTGCGGCCTGTTTCGGCATCTGCGCTTTCAGGCGAGTTTGAATATACAGATTTGCAAATACCGAAACCCGCTCCGCTATGACTAAGACTTATGATTTAGCCATCGTTGGCGGTGGAATTATGGGCTGCAGTACCGCATTACGACTCGCTGAAGATGGTATGAAAACAATTGTTCTAGATCAGGGGGATTTAGGGCAGGGTGCATCAGGGGTAAATGCGGGAACACTATCGCTGCAGATCAAGCGTGTTAAGCTTATGCCATACGCGCTCAAAGGTCATAGTGAATGGGAAGCCATGGGCGAGGCCGTTGGATTTAAAAAGACGGGAGGTTTTACGCTTGCTTTTACGGAGCATGAGGCTGAACTTTTGTACGAACGTCAGGCTTTGAAGGCCGATGCGGGCGCACCGATTACATTTGTGTCCAATAATGCACTGCGAGCTGCGGAGCAAAATCTCAGCCATAAAGTTCTGGCTGCAAGTTACTGTCCTGAAGATGGTTACGCAAATTCATCACTCACCGGTCAATATTATCGCATTCGTCTAAAAGAGAACGAAGTACAATTTCGTGAGAAATGCAATGTTAAATTAATCACTAGAAATAGCTCTGGCTTCAATTTAACAACTTCCTGTGGCACTGTCCACGCAACGCGTCTGCTTTTAGCAGCAGGGGCCTGGCTTAAACCCATAGCTGCTGACCTAGGTGTTGATTTGCCGGTCCGTGCGCGTGTCAATACTGTGTCTGTGACAGAGAGAATGCCTCCTCTTATATCCAGTATCGTCGGTCACGCAACTGGACTTTTAACCATGAAACAGAAAAGCAATGGTGCAATTCTCATTGGTGGCGGATGGCAGGGACAGGGAGTTCCGCAAGACGGACGCGGGAATGTTACAGCAAAAACGCTAATCCCAAATTTATCCCTTGCACAACATGTGTTACCAGAGCTTTCAAATGCGCGCGTGACACGTAGCTGGGTTGGCTTCGAGGCAAATGTACCAGATTTTTATCCACTTGCTGGTGCTTTGCCGGGCATTGAAAATGCTTTTGTTCTGGGATGTGTAAGGGGAGGTTATACAATTGGCCCTTACATGGGTAGATTAATGGGTGACTATATTCTTGGGCAAGAGCCAGAATTGCCTTTGTTTGACCCAGGACGTGAGTTTAGTGAGGTATGATTATGAAGAATAGAGTTGAAGAACTGTGCCGTTTAGATGGGAAGGTAGCTATTGTTACTGGTGGTGGATCTGGGATAGGAAAAGCTACTGCAAAGGTTTTTGCAGATGCAGGTGCGAAAGTAGTTGTAACTGGACGTCGTAATGATCTCTTAAAAAGTGTGGCCAACGAAATAAATGGACACCCTATAGCTTGCGATGTTTCAAATCATGCACAGGTTAAACACGTGTTCACTGAGGCTCTTAAAGTCTTCGGAAAGGTGGATGTGTTAGTGAATAATGCCGGTGGCCCAGGTCCAATCGCTCAGGTAGCAGATGTGGACATGAATGCTTGGGTTGAGTGTCTCAACATCAACTTAGTTGGAGCCATGCATTGCCTTCAAGAAGCCGCTAAAATTATGATTGATCAAGAAGCGGGGTCCATAATAAATATGTCATCGCTTATGGGAGTGCAGGGTTATCCAATGCGCTCTGCCTATGTAGCAAGTAAATTTGCTTTGGTTGGCGTAACGGAAACAATGGCCAGAGAGCTTGGTAAACATAATGTTCGCGTAAATGCTTTGTTGCCAGGTGCAGTTGCTGGAGAGAATATGGACGGCGTATTAGAACGTCGCTCATTAGCTGAAGGTCGCTCGGTAGAAGAGATTGCGCGTGATAACTACACTGAAGTAGCTGCCTTAAAACGCTGGGTTTATCCAGATGAAGTGGCACGGGCTGCTCTATATTTGGCATCCGATCTCAGCTCTGCAATTACAGGTGATAAAATTAAGGTTGATTGTGGCCGTTTTTGATCTCAAATAACTTTCAGTACACCTTTTGTGTTTGTTTTGGCCCCCGAGGCCACTTGAATTTTTGTCCATTCTTTTTAATTTAGGGACAGTAGTTTTGGTAAGAATGTTCCATGACGTTTAAAAGGATTTTTACTTATGGAAAAAAGAAAGCTCGGTAAATACGGTGCTGACGTATCTGCTATCGGAATAGGTGCCATGTCTTTTAGTAATTTTTATGGCCCTACGAATGAACAAGAGTCACATAAGATATTGGCTGAGGCTTTGGATCAGGGGATTTCGCATATAGATACGGCAAACGTTTATGGAGGTGGAGCATCAGAGGCTGCGATTGGTAGTTTTCTCGCCAAACAAGGCTCAAAACGAAACACTCTTTTCTCGATTGCGACCAAAGTAGGAATTAAAGGCAATATTCAAACTGGCAAAACGGAATTCGACAACAGTCCCGATTATTTGAAAAAAGAATTGGATGGCAGCTTAAAACGCTTGGGAGTTGAAAGCATTGATCTGTACTACATCCATCGCCGCGATCAGAATACTCCTATAGAGGAGGTAACTGAAACCCTTGCAAGTTTTGTAAAAGCAGGGAAAATTCGGTCATTTGGATTTTCAGAAATTGCGCCATCCTCACTGCGGCGAGCGGCATCTATTCATCATGTCGCGGCCGTTCAGTCCGAGTACTCCCTTTCAGTACGAAGTCCAGAATTAGGTTTAGTGCAAACTACTGCAGAGCTTGGCACAGCACTCGTTGCATTTTCGCCGTTGGGCAGATCCTTGCTTACCGACAGACCGCACTCATCAGTTGAAGTAGAGAAAATGGATTGGTTAAGTAAAAATCCACGTTTTAATGAACCCAATCTTACCTTTAATATTGAAGCTACGGGAAAATTCAGGGATCTTGCAGCTCAAAATGGGGTTGCTGCGGCCACACTTGCGATTGCATGGCTTTTGAATAAGAACAAACATATTATTCCAATCCCAGGAACCCGTTCCGTTAAACATTTCCGAGAGCATTGTGATGGCGCCCGGTTGAAACTCTCAACTAAACAGATGTTGCAAATTGAGGAAGTAATTCCAGTTGGGTGGGCACAAGGTGATAGATATTCTGACAAACAGTGGATAGGTCCTGAGAAGTATTGCTAACTGTTTAAGTACTGTGTTTATATTTTGGCTGAGGTTTTGAGGCCATCGAGAATAGCTTCTTCTACGCTTCGCGGGCTCAATGCGTCACCAATCACATACAGCTCAGATTGAACTTTGTTTCTGAGGTCTTTTTCGAGAGTATTTTTGGCTTTACTACCAAATGCAGTCACAAGGGTATCAACATCATTTAAAATAACGGGCTGCTCACTCAAAGTGTGTTGGAAATAAGTATCGTCAGAGTCAACGCCACGTAACCTCAAGTGAGTGAGTGTTTCTACATTTAGTTTATGTAAGGTGCCTAGCCAATTATCACGGACATACTGATTAATAGTTTGCCCCGGAACCATACCGTTGCATGCTAGCCTTACATGACAGCCTTGGCGTGCTAATAGCTCAGCCACTCCCAAACCAACCCAGTCACAACGCCAATCGGCAATTACTACTCGTGAGCCTACATTAGCTTTGCCCTCTAATAGTTGCCAAGCAGTAACTACGTGAGCACTTTCTTTGCCCTCTATTTTTGGTTCAAATGATTTTCCACCTGTTGCCAAGATGATAACTTCTGGTGCCTCTTCTCTAATAAGCTGTAAAGATGCTTCTGTATTCAGCTTAATTTCAACGTCCTTTGTACGTAACATATTTTCCAAATTTGTCGTTATGCCTCCAAATTCGGATCTACCGGGTAGCCGTTCTGCCAAATTTACCTGACCGCCTAACTTAGAGGTGGCTTCAATCAATTTTACTGAATGCCCCCGCGAAGCTGCAACTGCAGTTGCTTTCATTCCTGCTGGGCCGCCTCCTATTACGAGAATTTTCTTTTTTTCAGGGGCCGGGCTCAAATGACTAAAAGTCAATTCACGACCGGTTTCAGGGCGTTGAATACATGAAATAGGCTGCCCATTAAGCATATGTCCTATACATGCTTGATTACATCCAACGCACGCAATGATCTCATCAAATCTACCAGTTTCTGCTTTGAGGGGCATTTCTGGATCTGAAATTATTGCCCTTGTCATGCCGCACATGTCTGCCGATCCTTGTATCAATGCTTTATCTGCAAGTTGGGGTGTGTTAATGCGGCCTGCTACAAAAACTGGTTTGTCTGAGACATCCTTAATGGCTTGTGAAAGCGGTAATGTATATCCTGGTTCAAAACGCATTGAAGGAACTATATGCGTTGATCCTTTTAATCCTGCAGAAGTTCCCGCTGTTACATTAATGTAGTCTATGCTTTCATTCTTGTTTAGTTCCTCAATCAGCTCGAGTGTTCCCTTTAATTCCATCCCTTGGAATTCTTTTTCATTTCCCGACAATCTTACGCCAACTAACATGTCATGGCTTGAGCCATCTTTAACGGCGTCAATAATTTGATCTAAAATTCGGTACCTGTTTCTAAAATTGCCGCCATACTTGTCTTTTCGCTGATTTACGTTTTTATTTAAAAATTGACCGATAAGATAACCGTGAGATGCAACAATTTCTATACCATCGAGCCCGGCTGTTCTTAAATTTTGGGCTGAAATTTTATAACCTGTTACAATCTCATCAATCATTTGTTCTGACATTTCACGAGGCATGATATGAAATCGTTCGTTCGGGCTTGCAGATGGAGCATATGCTACTGGAATAGTTCCATCTTCCAAATTTGTCATTTCTCGGCCAGGATGTGTGAGCTGACCAAAGACAAGACAGTCATAATTATGGCACTTGGTTACCAATTTTTTATATCCAGAAACACATCTAGGGTCGTATGCGCGTATTGCGGGTCGTCCAGAATTTCCCGATGGGTGTACGCGCGCCGCTTCTATAATTGTTAGAGCTGCTCCACCTTTTGCCTTTGATTCATGGTACGCAATCATATCATCGGTTGGGAAGCCCTCTTGAAGCATCACAGCCATATGCCCAGTCGAGAAAATTCTATTTTTAAAAACCTTTTGTCTTATATTTAAAGGCTCAAATAATTTTTTCAGTTGGTGTTGTGTCAATTCTTTTCCTGATAAAAATTACAGTTATAAATTGTAGCCACTAGTGATTATTCACGAAGTAAATAGGCCCCCAGTTGTTCAATGTCGTTACTGTCATTATAATGAGAAATTGATACTCTAAGGCGGTCATTTCTTATTCCGCAAATCAAACCTTCTTCAGATAAATATTCAAACTTGCGTCTGATTGTATGGCTAGATGGATGCATTAGTGAAACAATATGGGAACTGGATCCTTTTGATTTCGTTGGTCTATATGCTTTCCAGTCGCTGTTAGCTATAATTGCGAATAAATGCTCTGCTAGTTTGTCAGAGTGGTTCATTATTTCTACAACTCCAATCTTCAAAAGTTGTTCTATCGCAACATCCAAGCCTACAACCGAAACATATGATAAAGTTGATTGAGTGTATTTTGCTGCTGTTTTCGATAAGTTCAACTTGGTTGCTTCCATGTCAAAAGGGTTTTCGTTACCGAACCAGCCGATTGCAGGAGGATCTAGTTCTAAAATTTCGTCTGAAAACCATCCAAAGGCAATACCCCCGTGGCTTCCCAACCATTTGTAGCCACTGCATACCAGAATATCTACGGCCCAGTCATTTATGCTTATTGGCACTGCGCCCGCGGCCTGAGTAATATCAATAACTAATTTTGCTCCAACTTCCTTCGTATGCTGGCTTAATTTTTCTACGTTGATCTGTGTCCCAGAGGCAAATTGCACGTAACTAAGGCATACAACAGATGTGTTGGAATCAACTTTTTCGATAATAGCATTTGTGAGATCAGTCTCTGGTACTTCATGAATAAAGCAGACTTCAAAATCGCTCGTCTTAGCCTTAAGTAGCCAAGGTCGTGTAATTGCTGGAAAATCTGTAGAAACAAGAATAACGTTACTTCGTATTCTTGGCTTACACAACTCGGGGATCTGAGACAATATCTCGCTGGCACTCGATACCAGTGCTATATTTTTTTGTTTCGCCTGCACTAATCTTGCTACTTTTCCCCTTAAGGGGTTTAGAAAATTTGCTTCCTCTCTATCTGTCATTTTAAGGTTACCGTACCTTGCGACAGTACTGAGAAATTCTGTCATTTCATTTACTGTTTCATCACTCAGTAAGCCTAGTGATGCTTGATTAAGATAAATATTTTGGTCGAGGCAGGGGTAAGCTGAGCGATTTGAAAGTGCATTAATCATTAATAGTCAGTCTACAGATTGTGAGATATTTCAATAAAATGAGCTTAATCCGGAAGAGAGATAAAGATCAATTAGGGAGTTATCACTTATTACAGACGGTGTACCAGGAGCTTTGTCTTATGGCATACATTTGAATACAAATTTAGTGTACTGAATTTTCTAGATATTTTATGTATACTATTGTATTTATTGACTTTTTTTTCTTGGAAGTTATTTATAATATATGGAAAATTTTAGCTGTAAGAAATGTAATGTCATTGCTAATTCGCTGAGCAGTTCGTGCCCCAGTTGCGGCGACAAATTTTATTCTATGGATGATAGGCAGCGAATTTTAGGCATCGCTACACTCGTATGTATTGCGATTGCCACGGGATTCTTCACTCTTGTACAGAGCGTGCCGGCAATCGCTAGTTAGAAGGGGCGTGAAATGGAAATGGGACTAACATGGAAGAAACTTCTTGGCGAGGGTATGTCTAACCAGCAGATTGAAACTATGTTATTGCTTGGCATAGTGCCTATAATACTTTTAACAATCTGGTTCATGGTATTTCTCTACAATAATCTTGCTCCTGAACTGGAGAAGTAGCGCTTCGACACGCGGGGTAAAAGTAGAAAGAATTATAGGATTTTTTAGATGACCGCTGTAAACGAGAGTAAGAAAAAACAGCTAGTTCTGGACTATTGCCGGTTGAGAATGGGCCAAATAACCCGTGGAGACGTGCACGAGATCGCTATTCGTTGTGGGTATTTGACGACAAATGGTGACTTATCAGATTCTGGGCGTTCTTTATCACAAGTTCTCGCAGCTACCGACCGTGTGTTGAAAGTAGCTTAACAACTAGCTGTAATTGGCATTAATTTTAAACTGTTTCTTCGAAATTGATTGCGTTTGCAAAAGCTACAGTGAAAATTCTAAAACAAAAAATAATCGTTTTAGTTAGCAATTTCATGGGTTAAAAGAAATCTATGTAATGCCTCTCTTTTTTTTGAAGAGCGTTAAGACCAATAGTTACAAAAAAAAGAAAATAACATTTTGCATAATAATAAGCCGCATAGGAACTTACTTTATTTTAGGGGTTTCTGCTTTGTGATTGCCATACTTTATTGGTTTTATCAGTTTTATGTGGCAAATTATAAAGGGTTCGGACTCCAGTTTAGATATCTTACTATTTGGGGACTTACTGGTAATGTAATTGTGACTGGAATGTTATTTCGGCGCACTTTTTACGAACAAAAAGAAAATCACTTTGCGATTGTTTCTGCTGTATGTGTTTTGAATGTATTGGTTGTTTTTCTTTATTGGCGGTTATACTTCATTGATCCCAAATTAGTGAATTATTCTGGTAGTATTGTCTGGTTTCAAGAATACTACTTACATTTGTTGGGGCCACTACTACTTTTTCTAGACTCGATCCTTCTAAACAGGTCTTTCAGGCAGTTTAAGTCTGGAATTATATTGGCTCTGTCAATCAGCTTCTCTTATGTGGGCTGGACTGAGTTTGTCACTGGTCCTTTAAATAACTCGCCAGCTGGGTCAAAGGCGGCTGGGCTTCCATATCCTTTCCTTAATGACATGGTGCTTGCCGATAGACTAGAGTTTTACGTTATTTCTATATTAACTGGCGTATTTTTCTATGCTTTATTCTGGTTAATTGATAGGATCTGTCTTTCTCATTTTTGGGGCTTGGCAAAGGGTGGCTAGCAAGAATCTTTCTCGATACGAGTTCCAATATTAGCTGATTAGTGCATCTACTTGGTAAAATTTTTAAAAATAGGATCAAAATATGCGACTTGAATTTCATCACATTAATTTCGTTTCGACCGATGTTAATAAAATGCATGAATTTTATACGGACGTCTTGGGCTTAGAAAATGTTCCCATAGCAAATTTTCCAAGACCATCTGAAACTGAAGAGAAAGGTTATAGCGGTGAAATAAAATTTGCGACCGATGGGGTCATGCAAATGCATCTTGCAGAAAGAAACCTTGATGTTGCCCACAAGCATAATAAGCACATCAATCCAGTGGAAAGAGGTCACATAGCTTTCAGAACAGACGATATAAATTCGTTTATTAAACTTTTGGATGATAGAAAAATACCATATTCCGACTATGGGACAACATTTGCAAAGGAATGGCATCAAGTCTTTTTTCACGATCCCGAAGGCAACATTGTAGAAGTGCATCAGAAAGTCTAATGTGTTTTTAAATAAATTTTAACAAAGCCTGTGATGCTGGTCGAACATACTAATTTCACTTAAATATAGATTATTAGATTTGAGGTAACTAAAAATGCTAACGCATACTCGGACATTATCGGTTGGTCAAAAAGCCGGCTGGGGTCTGGCTGATATGGGTATCGTAGTCTTTGTTATAGTAAAACAATTATTAGTTTTATCATTTTTAACAAATTATCTTAACGTTCCTGTTGGAATTGCTGGTCTACTGACCACAAGTGTTTTGATTTTCGACATAATTACTGATCCAATAGTAGGTTATCTTTCTGACCGAACTCACTCGCGTTGGGGAAGAAGAGTGCCGTGGATGGTCATCGGTGCGTTAATTCTTTCTGGGGGTATCATTGGATTATTTGGGGTGCCCCAATCATTAAGCCTTTTAGGAACTCTCATTTGGGTTGGCGGTTTCTTTGCATTGGCCACAGTTGGCTTTACCATGGTAGCAATTCCATATGGAGCCACGGCCGGTGAGATGACGCAGGATCCCAAAGAAAGATCAACAATGATGGGTTTCAGAATGGCTTTTGCAAGTGTGGGGATACTACTTGGTGGTGCGGTAATTCCTCAGCTCGCCGGAGGTACACGAGATGGCCATTTTACAGCAGCAATATACGTTGCTCCAATTATAATTTTATCCATCTGGGGATCCTTATGGTCAACTCGTACAGCACCAAGGATATTATCGCCTTCGGCTCGGGGATTTATGTCAACCTGGCTATTGGTGTTTAAGAACAAACCATTTGTTATTTTAGTTTGCCTTTATGGAATCATGACCCTAGCAATTGCACTAATAACCGCTGGGCTCCCTTTTGCTGCAATCTATTTAATCTTTGATAGTGGGAATTCCTTATTGTCGCCCGCATCTAGTGCGCTTGGAATACTGTCATTACTGTTCGCTTGCTTTGTGTTTGGGTCTATTCTAAGTCAGGCTTTCTGGGTTTGGATGTCAGCTCGCTTAGGAAAAGTTAGTGCATTAATTTTTGGGCTCGTTATTTATATAATTTTACTTATTGCGATTTTTTTAAGTTTACCATCTGTAGACATCATGCTGATAGCCATCTTGTTTGTCGTCGCGGGAATGACAAATGGCGCATACCAACAGATCCCATGGGCAATTTATCCCGATCTCATGGATATAACTCGCAGCGAGTCTGGAGATGCTATCGAGGGTGCATTTAGCGCGATTTGGTTATTTGGGCAAAAAGTCTCAAACGCAATTGCACCATTAATACTATCGCTCATTCTTGCTCTGTTTGGGTGGAGAGAATCTGGTGAGGGATTTACGGACCAAGTTCCTGGAGCACTCAGAGCTTTGCAAAACTCAATAACCATTCTACCGGCTTTTATCTTAGCGCTTGCTATTCTAGGTTTATTTTATTTTTCTCGATACCTTAGTAAGTATCCGCCAAGGACAAATTAAAAAAAACCCTTTGGGAGGCTATTCCCAAAGGGTTTTTTTATTTTTTATAGTCTCTTAATACATACCAACGATAAAATACATTCCATGCATATCTTTGGTACTCCAATTCAGACCGAAGTCTGCGTAGCGCTCCAGCCATTAAAGTGTCCCTTCTCTAGTTGGCTTTGGAGTGTTTATCACAACTTTCAAAAATAGCCAAATAAAAGTATTACCAAAATTTAATTTTGTAAGCGCGAGTAAAAAACATAATAAAAAAGTTATGAAATTAGAGCGTGCTACTGAGAAACTATAAGGATCTGCACATCTGCTACATTAGTACCAGTGGCTCCAGTATGCAGGAGGTCATTGGATATTTTCAGAGCTTTGTTACTGTTATTTTCTGCTAAGAAATCATAAACTTGATAACCTTCGCTAAGAATACGTTTACATGTTTCTTGATCAACAATAGCCCCGGCTGCTTCGGTTGGGCCATCTCGTCCGTCTGTGCCTCCTGACAGAAAAGTCCATGATTTTCTGATCGGGTCTTGATGAGCTAATTCAGCAACAATTAACGCGAGTTCTTGATTGCGTCCCCCTAGGCCAGAGCCTTTGATTTTAACAGTTGTTTCACCACCCCATACTATGGCGGTAGGTTTAGTACTCGACTCAATTTCTTTTAATTTTTGATGAATTTTTTTTGCTGCATCGTTTACATCGCCAATCAATGGCTCGTCTTCAACAAATGTCACAAAGCTTTTGCTTAAAAACTCCGCTGAAGCGTGAATACTTTCTCGGTTATCGCCGATCAAATAATTAACTGCATCATTGCTTTTTCGTTCAGATGTTTTTGCTTCGAAGTGGTTTAGTATATTTTTTGGAATTAACTTCAATAGGTTGTTATTGGCAAGAATGTCTAAAGCGCTTTTTTTAGTACCTAGCGGGCTTACGGTTGGTCCGCTTGCAATCACCCGTAGGTCATTCCCAATCACATCCGAAAGAATATAACTTGTTACTGGAGCTGGATCCGCATAATGCAGCAAGCCACCGCCTTTCAACTTTGAAGTTTGTTGTCTAACATGATTCATCTCATCAATACTTAATCCACTGCTTAATAGAATTTCATTGAGGACTATTTTGTCCTCTAGGTTAACTCCATCGACAGGCGCTGGCATCAAAGCAGATCCCCCCCCGGATACTAGGAAAAGAACTTGGTCATCTTTACCGACCTGTTCCAGTGCAGCGATCACGCGTTTTGATCCTAATTCTCCTGTCTGGTCAGGCACGGGATGTCCAGCCTTAAACATCTCACAATTTTCAACATTTTCTCCATTTTCTTTGTGAGTTATGCAAATACAGTTATTTGGTCTATCCAGTAGCTCTCGTAGACCTTTGATCATTGCTGGAGCTGCCTTACCAACGCCTATAACTAGTGTCTGTCCGCCGTTTTTTGGTTTTGGTATACCATTTTTTTTGATGCAAGATTGAACTGCTGTAAAAGGGTTTGCCCTTTCAACAGCAGCTCTATAGGCTTCTACAGCGTTGGCTTTTAATGCGTTAAGGTCATCGACCGGCAATTTGCTTTGCTTTCTCAACAAGGACTTCAGCCTGCTTTATAGATGCGTAATCTATAAGCCGTCCATCAAGAGATACCGCACCTTTACCACTTGCTTCCGCATCAGCCATAGCTTCTAAAATCCGGTTTGCTTTAAGTATTTCGGCATCTGATGGGCTCATTACTTCATTTGCTAATGCAATTTGACTCGGGTGAATTGCCCATTTCCCTTCGCATCCTAAAACAGCAGCCCTCTTTGCGGCTGCTCGGAAACCATCCGGATCTTGGAAATCTCCAAAGGGTCCATCTATTGGCCTTAACCCATTTGCACGAGCCGCAACGACCATACGTGCTATAGCATAGTGCCACATATCACCCCAGTGAGTATCCCGTTCCTCACCCTCTACTTTATCTGTTAGCACTGAGTAATCCGGATGCACACCACCAATACTAGTTGTACGAGCTCGGGTAGAAGCGGCGTAGTCAGCAACTCCAAAATGTAAGCTTTCATTGCGTTTCGAAGCCGCTGCAATTTCGGAAACGTTTTGCATGCCTAATGCCGTCTCAATTATATGTTCAAAGCCAATCCGCTTTTTATAGCCCATTGCATCTTCAACTTGGGTTACCATCATGTCGACGGCGTATACATCAGCAGCGGTTCCTACTTTTGGGATCATTATTAGGTCTAATCTTTCTCCCGCTTGCTCGACAATGTCGACTACATCTCGATACATATAGTGAGTGTCTAGTCCATTAATTCTGATGGACATGGTTTTGGTGCCCCAGTCTATTTCATTCAAAGCCTTAATGATGTTTTTACGTGCTTGCTCTTTCTCATCTGGAGCTACTGCATCTTCTAAATCTAGAAAAATAATATCTACATCGGAGTCCGCTGCCTTTTGAAACATATTAACTTGAGAGCCCGGAACCGCGAGTTCGGATCGGTTCAATCTGGCTGGCGCCTGCTCAATTGGAAAAAAAGACATTTTATGGTTCCTCCTACATATTAAATTGTCTAATCGTGCTCATTGACTATAAAATTTTTACTGTCAATAAAAAATTATGCATGCCAGTGTACACAACGTTCTTTCATTCATTTAGTTTAGACTTTGACTTGTAATAGTGTGCGATGGCTTGGGCTCTATTTTTTACGTTAAGCTTGTCAAATATGTTTGATATGTGAAACTTTACCGTATTGGCTGAAATTTCCAGTCGAGTAGATAGCTGCTTATTTGTCAACCCTTCAGAAAGTGCTTCGATTATTACTCGTTCTTTACGGGATAGTGTGTTGATTGGATCATTTCGTAATTCCCTTACATCTAAAAATGGAAATACCATTTTACCATTGGCGACGTCCAAGCAAGTTTGAATAAGGGTTTCTATTGGAGAGGATCTTGATACAAACGCAGCCGCTCCAGCTCCCATTGCCTGTCTTGCAATATCCGGATCACTCCCATCGCCATATATTATTGTTTTTGGTGGAATACTTTGGCTTCGTAATACATCTATTAATTTTTCTGCACCAAGGTCTCTTATATTCCAATCGATAATGCAGAGCTGTACATCGATGCGTAAAATCGTTGCTAAAAATCCTTCGGAAGTGCCACTGGTCGCTACGAGAGAGAATCGCGAATCCTCCTCAAAAGTTTCAGACATTGCTGAGAGTACTAATGGATTGCTATCACACAATATTATATCAATTGGCTTGGTATTATCTAAGTTTGACATCTTGTCCTTCTGCAAAAACTACCCATTAAGGTGGTTATTTCTGGATACATTTGTATATATAGAAAAATGGGTAGGTAAAATCCTATACCTAAAGTTACCCAAAAGCAATAGTTAGAGGTGTTTTCTTTTTTATTGAATGATCTAAATAGCCCTGCAGAACAGTTGCAAGGAGTAGTCATGTCAAACGAAAATATTTTTCCAAAACTAGAAATACCTCAAACAATAGCTGCTGGCCCAGGGCCGGGTAACACGGACGCGAGAGTGTTAGCTGCTTTTTCAAACGCTGGCTTAGCGGACCACATGCATGCAGACGTTTTGCGAGGAATGATAGAATGTAAAAAAATGTTGCGTGACGTTTGGGGCACAAGCAATATCCATACATTTGGAGTCGCTGGCACTGGATGGAGCGGTCTTGACATGATGTTTAGTGGTGTTCAGCCAGGCGACAAAGTTGTCATGTTCGTAAACGGGACTTTTTCTGGTATTGATGCTTTATCGGCTCGAATGAAAGCAGCGACTGCGGAAGAGATGGCTCAAAATTCTCTCAACCCTGAAGCATCGTCAGTTATTACGATCAATGTTCCACATGGACAGTCGGTTTCGGGTGACATCATTGAGAAAGCTTTAAGTGAGCACAAACCAAAATGGGCAGCAATGGCGCATTGGGAAACTGGCTCAGGACGAATTAATGACATAGAGGGCTTCAGCGCCGCTTGCGAAAAGTATGGCGTTCTTGGCCTTGTTGATGCTGTATCTTCCCTTGGTGTTTCAAACTTTAGAATTGACGACTATCCGGGTATCCATGGTTGGGCTTCGTGTCCCCAGAAGGGTATCTGTTGTTTGCCAGTAACCTATGCTCCAGTGTCTTTCAGCGATCGTTTTATTGAAACGGTTCTTGCATCTGGTGCTCGTTCATTTGTTCATCACCCTGTAATGGAAGCTCGTCATTGGGGGATCGTCGAAGGCAAAGATGTTGAGAAAGGTACATACCATCGAACCCATTCTGCTTATGCAATAGCTGCCTTTCACGAGGCATTGCGGATAACTCTGGCGCAAGGTTTAGCTGCACGCTCTGCAGAATATGAATACCATGAGAATGCACTTCGGTCAGCGGTAGAGGCTATGGGGTGTGAAGTAACATCCAATATGACTTCTTTAGTTGTATTAAATCTGCCAAAGGACTTGGCCGGTAGAGAAATGGAACTTGTACAGCATTGCCGAGCGCAGAATTTTGGAATTTGGCCGACTTTATCTGAACCTGTTCAAGTTAGGATCGGTATTCTAAATCTACTGACACGCGAGTCTGTGACTGAGATAGTAGATCGGTTTGCGCAGGCGATACGTGATTTAGGTGGCAATATTGATGACGCTTTTGTCAAAGAGGCTCTGAATTCCTCGTATAATGTAGCCGTTGCAGCTGAATAAGAGAAAAATTTAAAGTTTTAGTTGGAGAAAACAGATGGATATCCACGAATATCAAGCAAAAGAAATACTGGCAAACTTTGGTGTCGGCGTGCCTCCGGGAGCTCTCGCATATAGTCCAGAACAAGCTGCATACCGGGCTCGAGAGCTTGGAGGCGATACATGGGTTGTAAAGGCGCAGGTGCACGCAGGAGGTCGCGGCAAAGCCGGCGGTGTTAAGGTTTGTCACAGCGACACAGAAATTGTAGAAACATGTGAAAACCTATTTGGAAGCAAATTAGTCACTCATCAAACAGACTCCAACGGTAAAGGTGTTTACCGTGTATATGTGGAAGGTGGTGTGCCAATTGATAGGGAAATTTACCTCGGATTTGTTCTAGACCGATCATCCCAAAGAGTAATGATCGTAGCCTCTGCAGAAGGAGGCATGGAAATTGAAGATATATCGGCGGAGAAACCCGATAGCATCGTGCGCTCAACCGTTGAGCCAGCAGTTGGCTTGCAAGATTTTCAATGTAGGCAAATAGCTTTTAAACTAGGTATTGATCCGGCTTTAACTCAAAGCATGGTTAGGACGCTGCAAGGTTGTTACCGTGCGTTCAGAGAGCATGATGCAACCATGGTTGAAATAAACCCTCTGGTAGTCACTGGGGATAGCCGGATCCTGGCATTAGATGCTAAAATGACATTCGATGATAATGCCCTGTTTAGGCACCCTCATATTTCGGAATTACGTGACAAAAGTCAGGAAGATCCAAGAGAAAGCCGTGCCGCTGATAGAGGGCTTAGCTATGTTGGATTAGAAGGCAATATTGGCTGCATAGTAAATGGTGCTGGGCTAGCTATGGCAACGATGGATACGATCAAGCTAGCCGGTGGTGAGCCAGCTAATTTTCTTGATATTGGAGGTGGAGCTACTCCTGAGCGAGTTGCTAAAGCTTTTCGTTTGGTAATGTCGGATGACAATGTACAAGCGGTCTTAGTAAATATCTTTGCCGGTATAAACCGTTGTGACTGGGTCGCTGAGGGTGTTGTTCAGGCACTGCGTGAAGTCCAAGTTAATGTTCCAGTTATCGTACGTTTGGCGGGCACGAATGTGGAAGAAGGACAGAAGATTTTAGCAAAGTCTGGGCTTCCAATTATCAGAGCGACAACATTGATGGAGGCAGCTGAACGATCAGTCCAAGCTTGGCAGAGTGATTCCATTGGAGAACCTAAATTGAGGGCAGTAAAATGAGTATATTAATTGATAGAAATACCCCCGTGATTGTTCAAGGTATTACGGGCAAGATGGCCCGTTTTCATACCGCAGATATGGTAAAATATGGCACTAACGTTGTTGGTGGAGTTGTTCCGGGGAAAGGTGGTATGGAAGTAGAAGGTTTGCCAGTATTCGATACTGTTGCTGAAGCCGTTGAGAAAACTGGTGCAGAAGCAAGCCTAGTATTTGTTCCTCCACCCTTTGCTGCTGACAGTATAATGGAAGCTGCTGATGCTGGCATAAAATATTGTGTGTGCATAACTGACGGCATTCCTGCGCAAGATATGATACAAGTAAAGCGGTATATGTATAGATATCCAAAAGAAAAACGTATGGTCCTGACCGGTCCTAACTGCGCTGGTACAATTAGTCCAGGCAAGGCCTTACTTGGAATTATGCCTGGTCACATTTACCTGCAAGGTAATGTTGGCATCGTTGGTCGCTCAGGTACCTTGGGCTATGAAGCTGCTGCACAGTTGAAGGCACATGGTATTGGTGTATCTACATCTGTAGGTATCGGCGGTGACCCAATTAATGGTTCATCTTTTAAGGATATTTTGCAGCGTTTTGAAGAAGATGACGATACTCACGTGATTTGTATGATTGGTGAGATAGGTGGGCCACAGGAGGCAGAGGCTGCGGCATACATAAAAGATCATGTTAAAAAGCCCGTTGTTGCCTATGTTGCCGGGTTAACTGCACCAAAAGGCAGAACTATGGGACATGCTGGTGCAATAATTTCTGCGTTTGGCGAAAGTGCCAGCGAAAAAGTAGAAATTTTGTCAGCTGCCGGTGTGACCGTTGCTCCTAATCCTGCAGTAATAGGAGACACAATTGCAAAAGTAATGAAGGAAGCAGCTTAGATCAAAAAAGCACGCTAAGATAGGTCAAACCATGTTATCAGTTGCAGAACAGGCCCACTCTATTCAAGATAAATCCTATGCAAGCGCTCTACAAAAGCGCTTGCATGATTCATGGTTTAAAGTTTTGGATAATCGTGCTCCTGACGTTTCTAAGGAAATAAGGTCTGGTAATTATCTTTGTAGGTCTGATCAGTTTTGTGACATGTTTCAAGCGGTGACAATCTGGTTTCACCTGTCTCAAATACTGGATGAAATTCTAAACATTCGAAGGTCTAGGCGCTCAGGCTATAAAAGTTCCACCGGTGTTGAACCTACGCAGTATGATTTTAGGGGAATTTTATCAGAGAGTGACCCAGAAAATAGAAAACATCTTTTAGGGATCGTTCGAAAAAATAAACTTTCGATTGGGCCTACAATAACGGCTCATCCCACTGAGGCGAAACGTGTTTCAGTACTAGAGATTCATAGGCGTATCTATCAAACTTTGGTTAAATTTGACAGCTTTAGATGGGGCCCAAAAGAAATACTGCAACTAGAAAAAGACCTTGAGGGAGAAATAGATTTACTGTGGCTAACGGGAGAGTTGCGATTAGAAAGACCTTCATTAGAGGCAGAGATCGAATGGGGTTTACAGTTTTATAAAACCAGTATTATCAAGGCGTTGCCACGTGTATTCGAAAGTTACGATGATGCTGTTAAATCTGTTTTTGGAAGGCAAGATATTGATCATTTTGACCTTCGTTTCCATTCTTGGATTGGTGGAGACCGAGATGGCAATCCCAATGTTACCTCAGAGAAAACTTTGTTTGCTCTCGAGTCTGCAAAGGAAATGGTTCTATCTGTTTATTCAGAAAGTTTAACTGAAATTGCATCCCAACTGAGCATTTCTAATAAGATTATGCCCTTATCTGAAAGTAATTTCATGACTTTGAATGAAATAATCAGAGTGCGATCAAGTGATCCAGAGAGCTTAATACGCCGAAATCCAAATGAAACTTTTCGCCAAGCGCTGACGGGAATGAACCAATGTTTGGACGATGGCAGATATAAATACGTTAAAGATTTCATTGCTGATTTAAGAGCTATTGAGGCTGCATTACATTCAATTGGGGCTGTTAATATTTCAGATAAGCTTGTTCGACCTCTCAGATGGCAAGTTTCTGTTTTTGGTTTTAGCGCCCATACGTTGGATGTTCGGCAAAACTCGGAAGTCGTCACTAGAGTGCTTGAAAATATTTGGAGCACTCTTGGGACATCAATCGAGCCTGAGTCCGAAAGCTGGCTAAAACAAATAAAAACAGAGCTAGTGCAACCTAACCTTCCAAAATTAGACAAATCCCAATTAACTGAAGAGTCTTTGGAATTGATTTCTCTTTTAGAGTTAATATTGACAGTACAAAATGGATCCGACCCAGAAGCTGTTGGACCATTTATTCTTTCTATGACCAGGTCAGCTGCAGATATTTTGTCCGTTCTTCTGCTTGCGCGTTATGCAGGTTTTGGTTCGGAAAAACTATCTTTGAAGGTAGTACCACTGTTTGAGACCATAGAGGATCTTGATAAGGCGCCTGAGATTTTGAGGCAAGTTTTTGAATTTCCAATCGCAGCCCGAAGTTTGAAGGATGCCGACGCATTTATGGAGATTATGCTAGGCTATTCAGACAGTAATAAGGACGGTGGCTTCCTATGCTCATCGTGGACACTTGATAAAGCACAAAGAGCTATAACCCGCGCACTTTCAGAAAATGGTGTAAAGCCAAAATTTTTCCATGGAAGAGGCGGGTCGGTAAGTAGGGGAGGTGCTCCGACTGATCGAGCAATTGCAGCTCAGCCCAAGGGAACGCTTAATGGTACGCTTAGGCTGACTGAGCAAGGCGAGGTTGTTACCTCAAAATATGCTAATATCGGTACGGCTGCAACTCAGTTAGAACTTCTTTCGTCTTCAGTTTTGCATCATTCTACTCTGCCGAATGTTTCAGCTGTAGATCCAGAGGCAGAAGACGTTATGGAAGCGCTTTCAAGTTTAAGCCAACTTTCGTATCTAAATTTAGTTAACCACAGTGATTTTGTATCTTATTTTAATCAAGCAAGTCCGGTTGATGAATTGTCACTGTTGAAAATTGGTTCTCGACCTGCAAGGCGATTTGGGGCGTCCAGTTTATCAGATTTGAGGGCGATACCGTGGGTTTTTGCATGGAGCCAAAATAGACATTTGATTAGCAGCTGGTATGGATTTGGAGAGGCTGTTAAGAAGTTTTGTGAAATAAGAGGGTCATCAAGTAAAAAAGTTCTGAGAAAGGCCTTTAGTAGAGTGCCACTTTTCCATTTATGCATTGATGAAATCGAAAAGTCTCTATTATTGGCAAATATGGAAATAGCGCTACTTTATAGTGGGTTGGTGGATAATAATAAAGTTGCCGAGGTAATATACAGTAAGGTTAACCAAGAATACCGATCTTGTATTGAAGTAGTAGAGGAATTAACTGAATGTAAGATTGGCTTCAGATTTCCAAATATAGTCGCGAATATAGAAAAGAATGCTGGTCAATTAGACTGGGCTCATAAGACGCAGGTAGAATTGTTGCGGCAAGTGAGGAAAAATGATGTTAATGAGCACCGAATACAGCTGATGCAAAGTATGAATTGTATTTCAGCAGGGCTGGGTTGGACAGGATAAAGAGTAAAGGTAAGGAAACGCAAATGAATGTACTTCACAAACAAGATGGATTTTTTACTGAACAGTTGGATAGCAGTGATAATGATTTATTCAATGCGATCAGGTCTGAATTAGGGCGTCAGAGAGAAGAGATTGAGCTTATTGCGTCGGAGAACATAGTTTCGCGCGCCGTGTTAGAGGCTCAAGGTTCCGTGATGACAAACAAGTATGCTGAGGGTTATTCGGGCCGCAGATATTATGGTGGTTGTGAATATGTCGATATTGCTGAAAATCTTGCAATTGAAAGAGCTTGCAAACTGTTCAATTGTAACTTTGCAAATGTTCAGCCGAATTCCGGTAGCCAAGCTAACCAGGGTGTTTTCCAGGCCCTTTTAAAACCAGGTGATACAATACTTGGAATGAGCTTGGACGCAGGTGGACACTTAACACACGGCGCCAAACCGAACCAGTCTGGTAAATGGTTTAATGCTGTTCAGTATGGTGTTCGTAGAGATACACTTGACGTAGATTATGACGAAGTGAAGCGGCTAGCTTTAGAGCACAAGCCTCAAATGATAATTGCCGGTGGTTCTGCTATTCCCCGTAAGCTTGACTTCAAAAAATTCCGTGAGATTGCTGATGAGGTCGGTGCATATTTACTAGCTGATGTAGCACATTTTGCTGGCTTGATTGCAGCTGGAGTTTATCCATCCCCATTCCCCCATGTGCATGCTGCTACTAGCACAACACACAAAACGTTGAGGGGCCCAAGGGGTGGTATTATTTTGACTAATGACGAAGCGATAGCTAAAAAAGCAAATTCAGCTATTTTTCCTGGTATTCAAGGTGGTCCATTGATGCATGTGATTGCTGCGAAGGCTGTAGCATTCGGTGAAGCGCTTCGACCAGACTTTAAACTCTATCAACAGCAAGTTATCAAAAATGCGAAAGCTCTGGCAGACACCCTCATGACAGGGGGTCTGGATATCGTCACTGGTGGTACTGATACCCATGTCATGCTTGTAGACCTAAGGCCTAAAGGTGTAAAAGGGAATGCTACTGAAAGTGCACTCGGTAGAGCTAACATCACGTGCAACAAAAATGGGGTACCATTTGATGATGAAAAGCCGACCATAACCTCAGGCGTTCGATTAGGTAGTCCAGCCGGAACCACTCGGGGTTTTGGTGAGGTCGAGTTTCGGCAAATTGGTGAATGGATTATTGAAGTTGTGGACGGTTTGGCGGAGCATGGTGAAGGAAACAACGGAGCAGCCGAAAAACGTGTAAAGGCGGCTGTAAAAGAGCTCTGTGCAAATTATCCATTGTATCCAAACCTATAATAAAAGTTAATTTAACAGGTTAACTTTACACAACAGGAAACTTATAAAATAGCATTAAGGTAACTATGTCCCATAGTTACCTTTTACTCTCTCCTTGGATGGGTCAAAATGCGGGAATGGACAAATACTCGCCTTTATCCTCTTTTGGTGACCATCCAGTTGGCCGACCTCAACATTTGTTCCAACTAAAGAGTGCGATGCAGAGACACGACCTAATGCTATCACTTTACCCAAAATAGGGGATTTCATAGCCGAGGTTACTTCCCCAATTTGCGCCTTTCCTATTCGAATGCAATCCCCGGGAGAGGGGACTAACCCCCCAGTAATTTCTAACCCTACCAATTTTCTGTGGGGATGTTCTTTGCGCTCTTCTATAGCTGCTCTGCCAATGAAATTATCTGTCTTTGATTTTAGCGGTACAGTAAAACCAATTCCTGCTTCATATGGATCGGTTTGATCATCAAACTCGCTGCCAGCAAAAATAAGACCACCTTCTATTCTGAGCATATCCAACGCTTCTAAACCGAGCGGTGTAATTCCGTATTCTTCCCCTGCTTTCCAAACACAATCGAAAATCTCTGTGGCATCTTTTGGATGACAGAAGATTTCATATCCTAATTCACCGGAATATCCAGTTCTAGATATTACAACGACTTTTCCGTGTACATCGCCAATGCGAGCAATCGAAAGCCTAAACCATCCTAATTCATCTATAGTTGGTTGTTTAGGAGGGGTCCAAAATACTTTTGATAATACCGCTTTCGAATGTCGGCCTTGTAAGGCTATGTTATGCAACTGATCAGTAGAATTCCTCACCCAAGCGTTTAAGTTGTTTTTCGCAGCCTGTTCTTTAAGCCATAATCCTGATGTATCATTGCCGCCAATCCAACGGAAATTTTCATTTCCCAGACGGTAGATCGTGCCATCATCGATCATGCCACCGTGTTCGTAGCACATCGCCGTGTAAACAACTTGCCCAACACTAAGCTTCTTTACGTTTCGAGTTACACAAAGTTGCATTAGTTCTTCAGCGTCTGGTCCTGTAACTTCATATTTTCTAAGAGGAGATAAGTCCATTATTGCTAAGCCATCTCTGCAGGCCCAATACTCTTGGATAGCGCCGTGGTTCGTCATTGTATTTGGTAACCAGTAGCCATTGTATTCTACAAAATCTCTTGTGTGTTTCGCGAAGCAATCGTGAAATCCGGTCTTTTTTGTTTCTTCCACCGCGGCCTCCGTTGATTTTCTGTATCCAATTGATTTCTTGAAAGTTTCTTCACTTTTGTATGTGCGCACCTGAATGTCTGTTGGGACCCAACCATTTGCCGGATCTATGTCGCACGGGCAAGCGGTTGAAACGCATACTAAGTCAGTCAATGCGCGAAGCATAACGTAGTCACCAGGTCTGGACCAAGGCTCATCCATTGTTATTGCATTAGCGTCGTCTAAAATCGTGTTAAAAAAGAAATTTATAGCAGGCCATCCTGCTCGTGGATGTACGTTATAAGAATTGAGTTTTTCAGTTATATTATCCGAACAATTCAAGTGACCTGGATAACCGAGGTCTTCGTAATAACGCGCGGTACACGCTAAACCGAATGTATCGTGCCGTCCACAGGTGTCTTGCACTATTTCAACTAATGGTTCCTGGTCTACGCTCCAGTATTTACTGAATATTCCAGGAGCGGGATAAAGGTTACCCATAAGTGAACGGGTAGTGGTCGGATCGATATCTCTTTCCAAACCTTGGTCAAGTGCTCTCAGTGAAAAGGCTTGAAAATCACTACACTCTCTTCCCTTTACATCTAGTACCTGAATAAACTGCCCTTTTTTAACTTCGTAAGTTTCAGCTACACCTGGTTGAATATTTATATCTAGGATCGGATTTGCCAGCGGTTCCGGTGGTAAAATTTCTTCCTCTGATAATTTAAGTTCATTTCGTTTTATGTAGACAATTAAATCTGTTAAAGTTTTTTGAGAGTCAGCAGGCATATAATTACCAACCGTTGCAACAATCAAAAGACCATCACACTCGGCTGTAAATTGTACCATATCCCCAGGATATGAGCCTTCAGAAAAAACTTTAATGCCGTCCCCGATGGAAAGATCAAAACCAGACTTTTGAAGTGCATTTAAAACTTTATGGCCTGATTCAGAACCATTGGCTAGCGTATCGATGATGCCTTTGGGTTTTCCACTGCCTTTTGCTCCCAGGTAACCGGCACTTGAGGTCTTATCTGGTGCAAAAAATACTAGCTCGCCAGGCTGCAAGCCATCAAAATCCAAGACGCAAATTTGATCGCCTGCATAGATTGCTAAGGCTCTGGAACCTCCTCCAGGTATTGGGTGGCGTTCCGTACCTTTCGGTAAGATGGGAACACCAGGCGTTATGATGCCCTTTCTTTCAAATGGAGTTTCAAAAATTGGTTTCACGTTCATTAGCCCAAACCCAATGCTTGTTTTCGAGTTTCGGTCCATTTGGTAATTATAAAGTCGAAGCTGAGTGCCATAAGAGAGACATTCATGCCCAAAACAAAGTTTTTACCGAGTTCTGTGCCTGCTAATGTTCTTTGCAACTCTTGACCTAAGTCTTGAGTCCCAATGAACGCGGCGATGATAACCATGAAAAAGGCAAAATTAATGGCCTGATTGAAACCCACGCCCATTGTCGGCAATGCTAGAGGAAGTTGTACGGTCAAAAGTTTCTGGAAGCGTGTTGCCCCCGACATATCGGCGGCCTCTACCATTTCTGGAGGAACTCCCCGTAACCCCTCGATTGTATATCTTGTTAGTGGAACCGCCGCAAAAATTAGTATTGAAAATACGACAGCAACATCATTGACACCGAAGAGCATAATCGCTGGAATAAGGTAAATAAAACTTGGAAAAGTTTGTGCAGTGTCACAAGCAAGCAGTATTCTTGATGACCATTTGGTTGATCTTGCCGCGACTATCCCCAGTGGTATGCCAATAAAGGTAGCCAGCACCACAGCGGAGATTACTGTATATAAAGTGATTACTGAGCGGTCCCACCATCCCGTGATTGCGACAATCGTAAAGAAAAGCCCGGCTATTAGTGCCTCTTTTTTGCCCGCAAGATACCATCCCAAGCCCATTATAATTAGTATAAACGCAGGTGTGGGTATCCAAAGTAAAGAGTTACGAAATGGTATCAAAACCTTAACGTTTAGGAACCAGCGCAACCACTCTGTGGTATTCTTTATGCTGTCAATCGCTAAAAACCCCTTTATGATTTTGTCTATTTCTTTGCCCTGAGAGAAACTTTGTTTGCGTGTGACTTCTGCTAAGATTGGAATAAGTTGTGACAGCAGCAAGAAAAATACGAAAGCTAGAAGCGATAGCAAAAAATATTTATGTCTCTGCCACCACTGGGTGCCTCGGTCAAAATGGACCGGCTGTTTCATGACCCATGCCTTAGACATTCGGTCTAGCATAATAGCGAATAAAACTATTGTTATTCCGATTTCAAAACTACGGCCAATTTTGAATGAACCCATCATAGCTAATAGTTTAGCCCCTAAGCCAGGCATTCCTATAAACGCAGTAAGAACTACCATTGCAAGGCACAACATAATAACTTGGTTAACCCCAACAAGTATCTCTGTTCGTGCTGCGGGTATGTAAACTCGGCGAAGCATTTGCCATCGAGTGCATCCACTCATGTGCCCAGCTTCAACTATTTCGGTTGATACCTTTCTTAAACCAAGTGTCGTCATTAAAATCATTGGCGGTACAGCAAACATTATTGTGGCTACAGCACCAGCAGTTGGCCCAACTTTAAAAAATATGACCGCTGGAAGTAGGTAGGTAAAAAAGGGTAGTGTTTGGAGAACACTTAATATTGGCCGAATAGACTTATCAAATGTTCGAAATTTCCAGGCAGTGATGCCCAAACCCAGGCCTATTAGAACAGCGAAAGGTGCGGCTAGGGTCAATACGGACATCGTTTGCATCGCGATCTTCCACTGACCAATAAGCGCGGTCCATACGAAGGTGACCAGGGCAAGTAGTGCAAGTCTCACTCCGCCTAAATAATAAGCCAAAACAACAAAAGACGCACATACAGCGGCCCATGGAATAGGTCCCAATTTAGGCCATCGGTTCCTTCCGTACAAAAGATTAGCTGTAATGTCTAATAGGACTTCTAAGCCGCCTGAGATGGCGCGAGTAAGATCAATAAGATGCAAGTCATCTTTTATGAAATTGAAAATCAGATCCAACCAAACCGCTAAGGGAGGGACCAAAGCCTCTGGAATGCGTATTAACCAAGCTGGTAAAATTCCTCTTGATAATAAAAATGCAAGGGCAACCAGTAAAAATAATGATGCGATACCTGTGTTCGTATCGATCGCTTTTAGGTCCATGCCATTTTGGTTAAGTTTTTTCATAGTTATTCGCCAAACACTATATCAAGTGCTATTTTTCTATTTATTTGACCAACTAGTTTATCATCAGTGTCTTTCACCGGAATAAATTCCCGTGTATCTGATGCGAGAATTTTAGCTACGTCTCTTAATTTCTTATTTCCGTAAAGTGCGTTTTTGGATGATCGGGGTTTCCCCGTTGGCTCCATAATAGCTTCAACGTTAACAACGCGTGCTTTTTCAACGTCTTCTGTGAATTTTCGTACATACTCCGTTGCTGGATTAAGTACTATTTGGTCGGGTGTAGAGCATTGTTCTATCATTCCATCTTTCATGATTGCTATTCGATCGGCCAACCTGAGTGCTTCATCGAAATCATGAGTTATAAAAACAATTGTTTTTCCAAGAAGGCCCTGCAGTCTGAGAAATTCGTCCTGCATTTCTCTTCTAATTAACGGGTCAAGTGCGGAAAAGGGCTCGTCTAAGAACCAAATATCTGGTTCAATGGCTAAACTTCTAGCTATGCCAACACGTTGTTGTTGTCCTCCTGATAATTCTCTTGGAAAATATTCTTCTCTTCCCTCTAATCCAACCAGCTTTATTACCTCTAATGCCCGCTCCCGGCGAGTATATTTATCCTGTCCACGCATCTCGAGTGGAAATGCAACATTTTCTAATACGGTTCTATGTGGAAGCAGCCCAAAGGATTGAAAGACCATGCCCATTTTTGAGCGGCGTAACTCTATAAGTTCCTTTTCTGTTAGGGACATAATATCTTGATTATCAACCGATATTGTGCCGCCGGTTATATCATGCAGTCTGGAAAGGCATCTAACCAAAGTGGACTTACCTGACCCAGATAACCCCATGATGACTAACATTTCACCTTTATGGACATCGATTGAGACATCCTTGACGCCAGCTATATATCCATCTTCCTTTATCTGTTCAAAAGAATAATCAGCCGAAATTTGTGATAGATATTTTTTCGGGTTTGCACCAAAAATTTTCCACACATTCTTAGCCGATATTACAGGTTTTTTGGCCATCAGTTACCCCAGAAAGTAGTAAGCTCCCAGATTTTTGATCTGGGAGCAGTGATTAATTTAATTAATCGTCTTATTTACAAGCGTTAATCCAAGGATCAATTGTTGCTCGGTTTGCAGCTAACCACTCCACGGCTGCTTCTTCTGGCTCTAGTTCGTCAGTGTCGACAAGCTTTGCCATTTCAGCAATTTGTGGGTTGGTAAATGATATTTTTGTTAGCGCACAATATGCATGAGGCCATTTATCCTTCATGCCATCCCAAGCAGCTTTCTTAAGGTAACCTTTTGCAGGATTCCCGCAGTCATACAGAGCATTCGGGTTTGGACCAACTGATGGATCAGTGTCACAGCCATCAACCCACTCTGGGAATTCTACAAACTCACCTGGCCATACCGCTTCAGCAAAGTTTGGCGTCCAATTGAAAACAACTACTGGCTTTTTATCTGCCTCAGCTGCGCCAATTTCTGCCCACAGAGCAGCGGCTGAACCCGCATTAACAACTTGGAAGTTCATACCTAGTGCAGCTACTCTTTCTTGTCCGTGTTTCAACCAGTCAACAGGGCCATCGAGATATCGGCCTTTGCTACCGGTTTCGGCTGTTGCAAACAATGCTGCACAATCGTTAAGAGCTTCCCAGCTAGGTAAGCCTGGGCACGCGTCTTTAGTCCACATTGGGTACCACCAGTCCTCTCGAGTAACCGCGTCGTGGTCTCCTGCATCATGAAGTCCACCTTTTTCAAGAGCTGTACGGAATGAAGCGCCAAATGCACCTTCCCATACTTCAAGTTCCAAAGCTACGTCTCCAAGCCTAACTGACTCATAGACGGCTTGGCTGTCAGTCGTAATGTATTCAACATTATTACCCATTTCTTCAAACATCTGACCAACCACGTTGCTCATTACAATTTGGCTAGACCAATTGTGTATTGGTATCACAATTGGGTCGCTGCTATCAGCAGCAATAACACCAACTGGCGCAATCGCTACCATTGATGATAGCAAAAAACTTTTCGCTATATTTGACATTAATTTCTCCCTGATTCGAATCAAAATTCGTCGGACATTAGTCCCACACCAGTATTTTGCCAAATTATTGAGAAATAGTGACCAAGATTTTTGATAGGCTTTGCCTCTAATTATGAGGGGCTTAAAGGTTGAGATTTAAATTTTCTTCTGTAATATGAAGACGGTATTCTAACGGAGCTGAGTAATGACATGCTAAACGGTCGCAAGAGTCTTCCTCCATTGGACCATCTATTGGCGTTCCAGGTTACGGGTAAAACAGGAAGTTTTACTTCAGCATCCAAAGAGTTGAATATCTCAGAGTCATCGATAAGTAGAAAAGTTAAATTGTTGGAACAACATTATGGCGTTCAATTGTTTAATAGGGGTCATAGGTCTATTTCTATTACTCCAGAGGGTTTTGAACTACTGTCATCTGTATCAGAAGCAATCGATATTTTGAAGGAGGCTTCCTCTAGACTTCTCGAGAAGGAGTCGTCTGGTTCTATAACTTTGGCAGCCACAAATTCAGTGGCTTCGCTATGGATAATGCCGCGTTTAAATAACTTTCAAGCAGTTAATCCAAACTTAAATATCGCCATTGTATCATCGGATGATGATGAAGAGTGTATGGCAGAAAGTAATGATCTTGTAATTCTTAGAGGTAATGGAGATTGGCCGAATTTCCACAGCGAGCTTCTCTTTGGGGAAACTGTTTTTCCAGTTTGTTCGCCCGATTTTTTAGCGAATAACCCAGATGTCACATCAAAAAAATATATCAAAAATATGGACTTAATTGATGTTGCTAGTAGCCATCTTGAGTGGATGAATTGGACCACTTGGTTAAAAAATCACAACCTGAATAACCTTCGAAGTAGTAGGCGAACAATTGTGAACACTTATCCTCTAGCAGTTCAGGCTGCTGTAGATGGACTTGGAGTTGCGCTAGGATGGCAGCATCTGGTTGACCGTTATTTAGAATCTGGGAGGTTGTTATGCCCGCTTGGTGATAAACATGTAAAAACCTCTGATGGATACTACCTTTTAGTTCCAAAGAATGCGAAAAGCTCAAAAGAAAGAGACGTAGTTCGAAATTGGCTTCTTCAAATAAGTCGAGAAAGTGAGAATACCTTTTCAAATATGAAAATAAAAAGACCTTACTTGAAATCTGTTTCATAGGTCTTCACCTACCCCGAATTGGCAACATATTCGTATCTGTATTTTTCTGTGTCGCTTTCAGGTGTTGATGAATTTCTGAGAATTTATAAACTCAACATGATTGGATTCTGATATTAGTCATAAGTGTGGGAATATATAAAATTTAACTTTTGGATGATTGCTTAAACTTTTTCAGTAATTGACCTGTGGTTAAAAATTTTTAATATTAGGAAAAAAAATTAGTGGGACGAAATGTTAGACGGCATTTGGAAAAATGGTTCGGGTAAGGGCAGGAAGACGCCTAAGGGCCGTCAGTATGACGACAACGCCCTAAAAGAAGTTGAAGAAGTACTTAGCAATCTCGAATTAAGGTCAGATCTTCTCATTGAGCATCTGCATCGGGTACAGGATGAATTTGGTCATCTATCCATGAGACACTTGCGTGCATTGGCAGAATTATTAAAGATGTCAATGGCTGAAGTCTACGAAGTTGCCACATTTTACGCGCACTTTGATGTAATAAGAGAAGATGAAAAAGAACCCCCGGCGCTTACAATTCGTGTTTGCGATAGCCTTTCATGCGAGCTTGCTGGTAGTAACGAGTTGAAGGTTGCCCTGGAAAATGGGCTTGATGTCGATCAAGTCCGAGTTCTTCGAGCACCATGTATGGGGCGTTGTGATACTGCTCCAACTTTGGAATTGGGTCACAACCACATTGATAATGCTACTATTGAAAAGGTACAGGCCGCAATATCTTCTGGCGATACTAACGTAAAAATTCCGGACTATGAAACCTTAAAAACGTATTTAGAGAAGGGTGGATATTCAAAGCTCAAATCGTTCGAGAAAAGTGGCAATTGGCAAGAGGTGCAGGAAACAGTTCTATCTGCAGGTTTAAGGGGGTTAGGAGGGGCAGGCTTTCCTTCTGGAAAAAAATGGGAATTTGTTAGGGCAAATTCTGGACCTCGATATCTTGCGGTTAACGGCGATGAAGGTGAACCAGGCACTTTTAAGGATCGTTATTATTTAGAGCGGTCACCTCATTTATTTTTAGAGGGAATGTTAATAGCGGCGTGGGCAGTAGAGGCTGAAAAGGTATTTATTTACATGCGGGATGAATATCCAGCTGTATTGAAAATTTTGAGAACTGAAATAAGCGCCCTCGAAAAAAAGAAAATAGTATCCCCTGGTTACATTGATTTGCGTAGGGGGGCTGGAGCATATATTTGCGGCGAAGAGAGCGCTATGATTGAGAGCATTGAAGGCAAGCGAGGTCTTCCAAGGCATCGCCCTCCATTTGTGGCTCAAGTAGGAATATTTAATCGACCGACGTTAGTGCACAACGTAGAAACTTTGTATTGGATTGCAAGAATTTGTCGTGAAGGTCCAGAAATTCTAAATTCTGTAGAGAAAAATGGAAGAAAGGGCTTGCGAAGTTATTCAGTGTCTGGACGCGTTAACAATCCGGGTGTCCATCTTTTACCAGCTGGGTCTACCATTAAAGATATAATTGAAGCGGCTGGTGGAATGCCTGAAGGTCATAAATTTAAGGCGTATCAACCTGGAGGACCTTCATCCGGTATTCTTCCAGCTTCAATGGATGATATTCCACTCGATTTTGACACTCTACAGCCCCACGGTAGTTTTATTGGTTCCGCTGCGGTTGTGGTTTTGTCTGACCATGACAGAGCTCGTGATGCTGCTTTAAATATGCTTCGTTTTTTTGAGGATGAAAGTTGTGGTCAGTGTACCCCATGTCGGGTTGGTTGTGAAAAGGCAGTAAAATTGATGCAAGCAGAAGTCTGGGATGCAGATCTTTTAAACGAACTCGGTGACACTATGGTTGATGCTTCTATTTGTGGCCTAGGGCAAGCGGCTTCCAATCCAATCAAACTTACAATTAAGCATTTCCCAGATGAGGTGAGTTAGATGTCTGAGATTGTTCGCTTCACTTTAGATGGTAGAGAAGTAACTGCCAGTAAGGGCCAAAGCATTTGGGATGTTGCCAATGATGGAGGTTTGGTAATTCCTCACCTTTGCCATAAACCAACAACTGGATATCGGCCTGATGGAAACTGTAGAGCCTGCATGGTAGAGATCGAAGGTGAGCGTACTTTAGCAGCATCATGCGTTCGTGAACCTACAGTGGGCATGGTGGTACATTCAAATAGCATCCGAGCTACTTCGGCCAGGAAAATGGTTGTGGAAATGCTTATGGCTGACCAACCTGAAAGTGCTGAAGCGCACGACAGTTCGAGTCATTTTTATGAAATGGCAAAAATGAACGATGTTAAAAGTAGTCGATTGCCTCCTATTGAGCCTGATAGAATACCCATCTTAGATGATAGCCACATTGCTATGAGCGTTAATTTGGATGCATGCATCCAATGTGGTCTGTGCGTTAGAGCCTGTAGGGAAGTTCAGGTCAATGATGTAATAGGAATGGCAGGTCGCGGGCACGATAGTTTTCCAACTTTTGATTTTAATGATCCCATGGGTGAAAGTACCTGTGTGGCATGTGGGGAATGCGTTCAAGCATGCCCAACGGGTGCTTTGATGCCTTCAAGCGCAGTTAATGATGAGCAAGTTGGTGACAGTGGGGATTTTGATGAAGAAGTGAAGTCAGTTTGTCCATTTTGTGGGGTGGGGTGTCAGGTTAGTATCAAAGTCAAAAATAAGAAAATAAAATATGTCGAAGGGATTAATGGGCCAGCAAACCAAGGTAGATTATGTGTTAAGGGTCGGTTTGGCTATGACTATATAGATCATCCGCATCGTCTTACCAAACCGCTTATTCGCCGAAGTGATGCACCAGCAAAGGGTCTAAATGTTGATCCGGGCAATTATAAAAATGTTTTTGAAGAAGTTAGCTGGGCTGAAGCATTGGATTTTGCAGCTTCAGGTCTCAAAAGATTGCGAGATGAAAAGGGTGGGGCTGCAGTAGCAGGCTTTGGGTCAGCAAAGTGCTCAAACGAGGAAGCTTATTTATTTCAAAAATTAATTCGTCAGGGCTTTGGACACAATAATGTGGATCATTGTACAAGACTTTGTCATGCTTCATCTGTTGCGGCTCTTCTTGAAAATGTTGGTTCTGGAGCAGTCACTGCAACATTTAACGAAATCGAAAATGCAGATGTTGCAATTGTAATTGGTGCGAACCCGACAGAAAACCATCCGGTTGCGGCAACGTATTTTAAACAATTTACAAAACGTGGCGGAAAGTTAATTGTAATGGATCCTCGCGGCACCGCTCTCAAAAGATTTGCTACTCATATGCTACAATTTAAACCGGGTGCCGATGTCTCAATGCTAAATGCGATAATGAACGTTATCGTAGAGGAAAAGCTTTATGATCATGACTATATTTCCCATCAGACCGAGAACTGGCAAGCGGAAAAAGAGCATTTGAGTGCTTTTACTCCAGAGGCAATGGAAGACATTTGTGGAATCCCTGCAAATGAATTGCGAGCTGCAGCGCGTACCTTTGCAAGAGGGAAGGCGGGAATGATATTTTGGGGCATGGGCATAAGTCAACATGTTCATGGGACCGATAACAGCCGTTGTTTAATTTCATTAGCGCTGATGACAGGTAATGTTGGAAGGCCAGGTGCTGGCTTACATCCATTAAGAGGTCAAAACAATGTGCAGGGTGCATCAGATGCCGGCCTAATCCCTATGTTTTTACCTGATTATCAAAGCGTTACCGATCAAAAAATAAGGCATTCGTTTACTAAAGTTTGGCAGTCAGATGATTTTTCAAATGAAAAAGGCTTAACAGTCACAGAGATTATGGACGCAATACACGGCGATAGCATATTGGGCATGTATATTCTGGGTGAAAACCCCGCAATGTCTGATCCAGATGTTGAGCACGCTCGTGAGGCATTAGCGAAGTTAGATCATTTGGTAGTTCAAGATATATTTCTTACTGAGACGGCCAATTACGCAGATGTTATTCTTCCTGCGTCAGCTTTTTATGAAAAGTCTGGGACGGTCACAAATACTAACCGTCAAGTTCAAATGGGTCGTCGTGCTGTCGCACCACCAGGAGAAGCTAAAGAGGATTGGTGGATTGAAGTAGAGTTGGCTAAAAGGCTTGACTTGGATTGGGATTATAAAGGACCTGACGAGATATTTGCAGAGATGAAATTGAATATGAAGTCTCTGGATAATATCACGTGGGAAAGGCTAGAAAATGAAGGGGCTGTGACTTATCCCTCTTTATCATTTGATGATCCAGGACAGTCAATAGTCTTTGGAAATGGATTTCCAAGAGGTGGTGGTAAAGCCCGTTTTGCTCCGGCTAGTGTAATACCTCCAGATGACGTGCCAGATGCCAATTTCCCAATGGTTTTAACGACCGGTCGCCAGCTTGAGCATTGGCATACTGGTTCAATGACTCGTCGCGCTAGTGTACTTGATGCGGTAGAGCCGGAGGCAAATTGTTCTTTAAATCCCAAAACAATGGATCTTCTCGGAGTGCAGCCAGGTGAACATGTTAAGCTCTCAACAAAGCGTGGGAGTATAACGATAATGGCCCGGGCAGATAGAGCAATAGCGGAAGACATGGTTTTTTTGCCATTTGCTTATGTAGAAGCGGCAGCCAACATTCTTACAAACCCTGCCTTGGATCCATATGGCAAAATCCCAGAGTTCAAATTTAGCGCCGTTAAAGTTGAGAGCATCGCAAACTAATTAATCAAAAGGAATATTCGAGATGAGTTATAAGTCAGACATAGAAATTGCGCGAGAAGCTCAAAAACGGCCTATACAAGAAATTGGGTCTAAGCTTGGAATTCCATCCGAACATTTGCTTCCATATGGTCATGATAAAGCCAAAGTTAGCCAAGATTTTATCAATTCGGTGCAGAAAGATGATGATGGAAAGCTTATTTTAGTTACAGCAATTAATCCAACACCTGCAGGTGAGGGAAAAACTACTACTACTGTGGGTTTAGGAGATGGGTTAAATCGCATTGGCAAAAAAGCAGCTATTTGCATCAGAGAAGCCTCTCTTGGACCTTGTTTTGGTATGAAAGGGGGGGCTGCTGGTGGGGGATATGCGCAAGTAGTTCCAATGGAAGAAATGAATCTTCATTTTACCGGAGACTTTCATGCAATAACGTCTGCTCATAATTTACTGGCTGCTATGATTGATAATCATATTTACTGGGGTAACGCTCTAGAAATTGATGAGAGACGAGTGGCCTGGCGGCGAGTTATGGATATGAATGATAGGGCTCTGAGAGATATTGTTACTTCCCTCGGTGGAGTATCCAATGGGTTTCCTCGGCAAACTGGATTTGATATTACTGTAGCATCCGAGGTCATGGCGATATTATGCCTTGCAACTGATTTAGATGATCTTCAAAACCGACTAGGTGATATAATAGTTGCATACAGACGGGACAAAACCCCAATCTATTGTCGTGATATTAAGGCCGATGGTGCTATGACTGTTCTGCTAAAAGATGCCATGCAGCCAAATTTGGTTCAGACTCTTGAGAATAATCCAGCATTTGTTCATGGTGGACCTTTTGCCAATATTGCGCACGGGTGTAACTCTGTCATGGCCACAACTACAGCATTAAAAATTGCAGATTATGTAGTAACAGAAGCAGGTTTCGGTGCGGACTTAGGCGCCGAGAAGTTCATGAATATAAAATGTCGAAAAGCAGGCTTGGCCCCATCGGTTGTAGTTGTTGTGGCCACAATTAGAGCCATGAAAATGAATGGTGGCGTTGCTAAGTCAGACCTGGGAGATGAGAATGTGGATGCTGTTATTCAAGGCTGTCCAAACCTGGGAAGGCATATTGAAAATGTTAAATCTTTTGGAGTTCCAGTTGTTGTGGCTATCAATCATTTTGTTACCGACACTGACGCAGAGGTGAAGGCTGTGCAAGGCTATGTATCGGATATGGGTTCTGAAGCAATCTTATGCAAGCACTGGGAGAAAGGTTCTGAGGGAACAGTAGACCTAGCTGAACGGATAGCAGAAATAGCAGACTCTGAAATTGGAAACTTTGCACCATTGTACAATGATGAGATGTCTTTACTTGGGAAAATCGAAACAATAGCAAAACGCATTTATCGTGCGGATGAGGTTTTAGCCGATGCGAAAATCCGAAACCAATTGAAGGAATGGGAAACTGCTGGTTACGGCAACTTGCCGGTTTGTATGGCCAAAACACAGTATAGCTTTACAACTGATCCAAACAGGAGAGGTGCGCCAACTGGCCACTCTGTACCGGTGCGCGAAGTTAGACTAAGTGCGGGGGCTGGTTTTATCGTAGTAATTTGTGGTGAAATAATGACTATGCCTGGACTGCCATCAAAACCTGCTTCAGAGAGTATTATGCTGAATGAAACTGGTCAGATAGAGGGATTATTCTGATCTAATCCAGCAATTTTAGTTTACCAAATAATTCAAATCAAAAAGGAAAATAAGCTATGTCTGCGGATGTGATTGATGGAAAAGAATTTTCTTTGAGAGTACGAAATAAGGTCGCCGAAGGTGTAGCAAAACTTAAGAAAGATTATGGTGTAAAGCCAGGTTTAGCCGTGGTTCTGGTCGGTGAAGACCCAGCCAGCCAAGTATACGTTCGATCTAAAGGCAAGCAAACCGTTGAAGCTGGTATGAATTCATATGAGCATACATTAGATGCTACCACGTCTGAAAGTGATTTGCTAAAGCTAATATCGAAATTGAATGAAGATCCTGATGTGCATGGTATATTAGTTCAATTACCCCTTCCTGGTCATTTAAATGAAGATTTGGTCATCAATTCTATCGCTCCTCAAAAGGATGTTGATGGGTTTCACATTTCTAATGTTGGGATGCTTGGTACTGGCCAAAAATCAATGGTACCATGCACGCCTTTGGGTTGTTTGATGATGTTACGTGATTATCATGGTTCTTTGTCTGGATTGGATGCAGTTGTAATTGGTCGATCGAACATTGTTGGAAAGCCCATGGCACAGTTATTACTTGGAGACAGCTGTACTGTCACAATAGCTCACTCTAGAACTAAAGATTTAAAAGATGTAGTTAAACGAGCTGATATCGTAGTTGCGGCCGTTGGCCGTGCAGAGATGGTGCCTGGGGATTGGATCAAAGAAGGTGCTACTGTAATTGACGTGGGAATCAATCGTATTGACAAACCGGAAGGTGGTACTCGCCTTGTCGGTGATGTCGACTATGACAGCTGCTCAGCTGTCGCAGGTGCCGTCACTCCTGTTCCAGGCGGCGTTGGACCAATGACAATAGCCTGTTTGCTAGCTAATACATTAACAGCTGCATGTAGGGCAAATAATGTTGAGGAACCAGTCGGTTTAACTGCTTAATATGACAGTATAGTCAACCCAAAAAACACGAACAATATGGCTATCCACTGCTTAGGGGAAATCCTTTCTTTTAAGATGAATGCCGCTAGTAAGATTGTGACCAGGCCGAATAACGATGCGCTGATAGACGCAAAAACTGGAAATTCTAGTTTGCCTGAGCTGATTACAAAGCCTTGAGCTATAGCATCTAGTAAAGCCATAAAAGCAAAGGTTCTCCATTCAGACAAATCCGGGACGATAGGCATATTTAGGTATTTGGCAATAAAAATTAAAGCCACAAGAGCAGAGACGCGATTTGGGAGCAAAAGTGCATATTGATCGCTTGAATTCGAAGCATACTGTCCTAGAGCAAAACTTGAGGCAAAGCTAAAACTTGATGCTATTGCCCAAAAAATTGCTGATTTTTTGTTTGATAGCGACCCTTGGTTTTCTTCTTTAGAAGCAGCTACGTATCCTGCAGAGATGACGATTATAATTACTGCCCCAAAATGTATATAGGTTGGTAGGTTTCCATTTAGACCAGAGAAAATTAAGGAGAAAACGGGATATGCACCAACAATCGGTGCAACTAGCTTTATTGGCCCAATTACAAAGGCTTTGTATAAAGCTATCCCAGCAAGTGCAAAAAATGATCCGGACGCTACTGAAACTGATAAGGCAAGATATGATATCTCAGAAAAATCCGCATAGAGAATTATCACTGGACTTTGAAACAAACATCCAAAAAATAGAACAGCAGCTATAGAGGCATAAATCCCTCTTGGTTGCTTAAGAATTCTGATAATAAAATCATGAAGACCCCAGCAAACAGCAGCTACTAGGCCAAATGTTAAAGACAGCATAAGCAGACGCCTTATTTGTAGTCATTGGTGACTTGGATACTCAGATTTTAGATATCTAGGGTGTTTTCCTTTTCCCAAGATGAAAAATGTGAAACGAAAGAGTTCCATTCTTCCATCTTAAGTTTCAAATAAGCTTCAGAGAACTCTTTACCCATCGCCTCCTTAAGACCTTTATCTTTGTCATATGCGCGCAGTGCATCAAGCATATTTAGCGGTAATTTGGGTGCACCTCTGACCGTATGGCCCTGAGCATACATGTCTATATCGTAACGTTTACCCGGATCAGCTTCGGATTTTACTCCCGATAGACCAGCTGCAATTATTACTGCCTGCAGCAGATAGGGATTTGTCGCTCCGTCTGCTAACCTCAGTTCAAAGCGGCCTGGTCCTGGCACACGAACCATATGAGTTCTGTTATTCCCAGTCCATGTGACTGAATTGGGTGCCCAGGTCGCTCCTGACATAGTTCTAGGGGCATTTATTCGCTTATAGCTATTAACTGTAGGGTTAGTTATCGCTGCAAAAGCCGAAGCATGCTTCATTATTCCGCCAAGGAAATGCCGTCCTTTTTCTGATAGGCCTAGTTCAGACGTTTGGCTATCCGTACTCGGGGTCGTCGCAAACACATTTGTCTTTGCTTTAGACCCCGGGGCATCCCAAACGGATATATGAGCATGACATCCGTTTCCAGTTAAACCTTCAACTGGTTTAGGCATAAAAGTCGCACGGAAACCATGTTTTTCAGCCACAGATTTTGTCATAAATTTAAAGAAGCTATGTTTGTCTGCAGTAGCTAAAGTATCATCAAATTCCCAATTCATTTCAAATTGGCCGTTAGCATCTTCATGGTCATTTTGATAAGGACCCCAGCCCAACTCGAGCATATAATCACAAATTTCTTTTATAACGTCATATCGACGCATCACCGCCTGTTGATCATAGCATGGCTTAGAGGCAGTGTCGTATTCGTCCGAAATTTGTGATCCATCCGGTGATAACAAGAAAAACTCAGCCTCGATTCCTGTCTTTACATGCATTCCGTCGGCTGCAGCCTGATCTATAAGCCGACGCAGAACATTGCGTGGAGCCTGGGCGACATACTCACCCTCCATTACACAATTTGCCGCTACCCAAGCAACTTCCGGTTTCCAGGGAAGCTGAATAACACTATTTGGATCGGGAACTGCTAGCATATCTGGATGTGCAGGCGTAAAGTCTAACCATGTCGCAAAGCCTGCGAAACCTGCACCTTCATCTTGCATATCCGCAATTGCCTGAGTTGGCACAAGCTTAGCTCGCTGACCTCCAAACAGATCAGTGTATGATATCATAAAATATTTTACGCCTTTTTCTTTGGCAAATGCTGCTAAGTCTTTCGTCATTATATTCTCCTAATCCAATTCATTCAGCTGCAATCTGCTTGTCAATCAGCTTTAATATGATGTTCCTGGCTTTCCAGGATACCAATCAGTTCCTGCAAGAGGTACTTGAGCCATAGCAGCAGCCTCTATTGTAAGAGCAACTAAATCTTCTGGCTCTAAATTATGCAAATGATTTTTTCCGCAAGCCCTAGCTATTGTTTGAGCTTCCAAAGTCATGACCTTAAGATAATTTCGCAATCTTCGGCCACCCTCTATAGGATCGAACCGCTTCATTAGCTCAGGATCCTGTGTAGTAATGCCTGCAGGATCCATACCCTCATGCCAGTCGTCGTAAGCTCCTGCAGTTGTTCCAAGTTTATTGTACTCTTCTTCATAAATTGGATCATTATCCCCTAAAGCAATCAATGCTGCAGAACCAATAGCTACTGCATCTGCACCCAAAGCTAGTGCTTTGGCGACATCGGCTCCATTACGAATGCCGCCTGAAAGTATCAACTGAACTTCACGGTGCATTCCTAAATCCTGGAGTGCTTGCACAGCTGGGCGCACAATTGCGAGAGTTGGCTGCCCTACATGCTCGATAAAGACATCTTGAGTAGCGGCCGTTCCGCCTTGCATTCCGTCTAAGACGATCGCGTCTGCGCCAGCTTTGATGGCTAAAGTGGTGTCGTAGTAGGGACGTGCTCCAGCTACTTTTACGTAGATCGGGACTTTCCAACCCGTAATTTCGCGAAGCTCTAATATTTTAATCTCAAGATCATCCGGACCGGTCCAGTCAGGGTGTCTGCATGCAGAGCGCTGGTCTATTCCGGTTGGCAGATTTCTCATTTCCGCAACACGATCTGAAATTTTTTGACCTAATAGCATGCCACCCCCACCGGGTTTTGCTCCTTGACCAACGACTATTTCAATAGCATCAGCCTTCCGAAGGTCATCTGGGTTCATGCCGTAACGTGATGGAAGGTATTGATAAACTAGTTTCGTTGAGTGTCCGCGCTCTTCTGGGGTCATCCCACCGTCCCCTGTCGTTGTTGAGGTTCCTGCTGCAGATGCACCTCTACCTAGAGCTTCTTTTGCAGGCCCTGAAAGGGCGCCGAAACTCATACCAGCTATTGTTATTGGAATATCCAATTCAATTGGATTTTTAGCATACCGCGTCCCGATCGTTACGCTCGTTTCGCATTTTTCTCGGTACCCCTCCAGTGGATATCTCGAAATAGAGGCTCCCAGAAATAATAAATCGTCAAAGGTTGGAAGTTTCCTTTTCGCTCCACCACCTCTAATGTCGTATATGCCTGTGGCAGCAGCACGGCGTATATCGCTGTTTACGTCGTTTGAGAATGTTGCAGAGTATCTAGGAGTTGTATGTGGTATTTTTGTTTTTCCAATTTTATTCATTTTATCCACCCTCAATATGCATCTGAATTATCAATATTAAAATTATACAATTTTCTTGCAGACCCATATCTAGTAAATTCCTCGGGTTTTGCATCGCACTCAGCCTCGGAAAGTAACTGTTCGAGTAGCTCTAGGTGTTCAGGCCGCATTTCCTTCTTTTCACAATCCGCTCCCAGACTTTTTACATTCCCTCTTACGAATAATTTCGCTTCGTAAAGGCTGTCGCCGAGTGCATCTCCAGCATCACCGCAAACAACAAGGGTACCTGACTGAGCCATGAAGGCAGACATGTGTCCAATATTTCCGTGAACGACGATGTTTATGCCTTTCATTGAAATTCCACACCGCGAAGAGGCATTGCCCTTTATGACTAAGAGGCCCCCGTGGCCGGTAGCCCCAGCATACTGGCTGGCATCGCCGTCAATTACAACTTTGCCACTCATCATATTTTCTGCTACACCCGGGCCAACTGAGCCTTTAACATTAATGTTGGCCAGCTTATTCATTCCGCCGCAGTAATACCCTGTTGAGCCTTCAATGTTTACTTCGATGGGTGCGTCTATTCCAACAGCAATTGCATGGCTCCCCTTTGGATTTGTTATTTTCCATACTGTCTGATTGCTATTCTCTTTCTGATCATGCAACGCACTATTCAGCTTTCGGAGTCCATTTTCCTGAAGGTCAAATTCTAACATTTTAGTGTTTCCAAAAATATACTGTTGCAGGCTCTGGTTCCCAAACATGGGCACTTTCAATTTCTGGTAAATTTACCAATGCCCGATATTCACTGCCGAAGGCGACATATTGATCGGTTTCTGCCATAACCGCTGGTTTGCAAGCGATAGGATCTCGAACAACCCCAAATCCATCCTCTGTTCCCACTAAAAAGGTAAAAAACCCATCCAAATCCTCCAAAGAACTTTCCAACGCTTCGCCTAGGGTTGCACCGTTTTGCATTTTCCAAGTCAGATAGGCAGCTCCTACCTCGGTATCATTTTCTGTCTCTATATGAACACCCTCTCTTCTCAACCTTCGGCGTAAAGAGTTGTGATTAGATAGAGACCCATTGTGAACTAAGCATTGATCCAGACCAGTATTGAATGGGTGAGCTCCCATAGTCGTGACAGCAGATTCTGTCGCCATTCGGGTGTGACCGATGCCGTGCCGTCCAGACATCTGCGGAATATTGAACCGTTGGGTTACTTGTTTAGGCAATCCAACTTCCTTGTAAATTTCTAATGACGAGCCACGGCTCATTATTCGTATTTCTGGATTGAAAGATGCTAAAGCTTCTGAGAATTTACTCGTTGCGCTTTCATCTATTATGACTACTGAATGGGTATCGTTAACTTTGGTCTCTACCTTGCAATTCAGATGCTTGCTTAGATAATTTGGTAAAGCCTCAAAATCTGTTTTAGCGTTTTCAGATTGAATGGTGAACTTAGATCTGCCAGTTTCCTTATCGGCGTAGATAGCGATTCCTGCACTATCAGGCCCTCTGTCACTCATAGAAATCAGCATGTCACTTAGAAGATTACCGAGATTAGCTTCTAAACTGTTATCTTTCAAAAACAATCCTACAATGCCACACATCAACCTGCTCCATTTTTTTAACCAGACCTTGTCCACAACGCAGAACAATGACAGATACCTTTATAAACATCTGTACAGGATTAACAATTGGCATGAATAAAATTTTCATTTGAGTTAATTAATGCTGATTATTTTTTAATCGATTTAAATGATTTGCCTAATTCAATAAATAGCTTTCGATAGTGTCGTCCATCGCATCTTTCCATGGAGTGTGATGTATCGGTGCCATTGAGCCTGTGATTACAGACTTGTAAGAATTGTCTCTAAAGGTCATAATGTTCGTCTTCTTATGCCCTTTCCATTCCTTAAAAACTTTACACGCACCCTCAACATCAAAAGCCGGGTAGTCAGTCTCATCGATTAATTCCTTTACATAATCGCCCTGGTACCAAATAGCGTCATAATCATCCTGCCCAGCATCTTCACGAGCCACGCGATCGTTTACATCGCTGATCATAACTTCTTGGGTAGGCAGGTCAATTTTGCCCATGATTACATCCCTCGACCACCAAGCTTGGGCGTCAAACATATTGAAAGTAAACCACTGATCCTGCATTCCTATGTAGTGTATTTTGGGATTATGAATGAAAGCTACTCCCTTATAAAGATCGGCAGTTGCTAACCTATTCGCGGTAACTAGTCTCAGCTTATCTTCCATGAATGGGAAATAATGCAAATATCCTGTACATAATACAATTGCATCAATAGTTTTTGAGGATCCATCTTTAAAGTAAGCTGTTTGACCATCGACCTTTGTCAGCAAAGGGACCTCTTCCCAATTTGCGGGCCAGTCATACCCCATGGCAGCAGTTCGATGACTAACTGTTATAGACTTGGCGCCATACTTCCAGCACTGACTGCCAATATCCTCTGCAGAATAACTTGTGCCTATAAGGAGGACATCTTTCCCTTGGAATTCTGTTGCGTCACGGAAGTCATGGGCATGGAGGATACGGCCGGGAAATCGTTCAAATCCGTCAAAGCTAGGCATATTTGGCGTGCTAAAATGACCTGAGCAAACAATCACGTGATCAAAATATCCGACATTTGTGTTTGAAGTTGTTAAATCACATGTTGTTACCGTAAAACCACCATCAGACTCCTCAACATTTTTTACGGCTGTAGAAAATTTAATCCAGTCTCGCACATCAGTTTTCTTAATCCGGCCCTCAATATAATCAAATAAAACTGATCTGGGAGGGTAGCTTGCAATCTGTTTCCCAAAATGTTCCTCGAAAGAGTAGTCTGCAAACTCCAATCCCTCTTTAGGACCGTTAGACCATAGATATCTATACATAGAGCCATGAACTGCCTCACCATATTGATCGAGGCCAGTTCGCCAAGTATAATTCCATAGGCCACCCCAGTTATCTTGTTTCTCGAAGCAAACTATTTCTGGGATTTCATCGCCATTCGCCTTTGCAGTTTGAAAAGCACGGAGCACCGCTAAACCTGATGGGCCAGCTCCAATCACAGCTACTCTTTTTGTCAATTTTCATCCTCCTGACAATTTGAAATGTTCTAATACACTCAATTGTTTCCTTAGAATGCACGTTTATGAAAATTTTTCAACTCTCAGGAAATAATAGTGAATTTATGGAAAAAAAAACTTTATCTTTTACCACTTTTAGTGTTTGAGTGAGAACGTCATACCATAGGTGTGATTACAATTTGAGCTAATAGGGAGCTGAAAATGGAAAGTCAAATTGCGGAATTAACCGCACAAATCGCTGCTCTTCAGAGTAGTGCAGGCGTTACAAATACAAGTTTCGCCGAAGTTTTTTATTATTTGTCGATCCCACTTATGATCATAATTCACGCTGGATTTTTAGCGTATGAGATGGGGGCGTCGAGGGCCAAAAATGTATTGTCATCAGGTACTAAAAACTTGCTTGCATTTGCGTTCATGATACCAACCTTTTACTTCTTTGGTTGGTGGGTGTACTGGGGTTTTCCTACAGGGTTAACTTTCAGCGAGGGTCCCAATGGGATTTCTGGTGCGGCCTATGCAAGCGCAATAGCCTGGGGATGGGGCGAATCTGCCCAGTATATGGGGCCAAATGCTGCTGATCAGGCTTCTGGCGTTTTCTTTGGAGCGTTTGCCTTGTTTGCAGCTACAACAGCATCGATTATGTCTGGTTCGGTAATTGAGCGAATTCAAACTGTTGGGTTTGTTATACTAGCAGTGATTCTTGGTTCATTTGCCTGGGTCGTGGCAGCTGCTTGGGGTTGGCATGCCGACGGTTGGTTAGTGACACAGTTTGGAGTTCATGACTTTGGAGCTGCTGGCTTAGTGCACGCTGTTGCAGGTTTCTTCGCTTTGGGAGTGCTGATCAACTTGGGTCCACGTATTGGAAAATTCAATGCTGACGGGACTGCAAACCATATTGCAGGTCACAATTTACCGCTGACAGTTATCGGACTTATGTTCATTATCGTGGGTTTTTGGGGCTTCTTGATGGCGTGCGTTATTTTGCCAGGGGAAGCGTGGTCGTGGTTAGGGCACATGCCTACTACTATTTACGGCACTCCGATAACCTTTTCAGCTTTAGCGTTTAATATATTGATGGCTATCGCAGGTGGTATAATTGGCGCATGGGTAATGACCAAGGATCCATTTTGGATGATGTCAGGTGCTCTTGCCGGAATTATCTCAACAGCATCTGGCTTGGATATTTATTATCCAGCACTAACCTTTATAATTGCTTTTTCCGCCGGTGTGATTTTGAAATACTGCGCGACGTGGTTAGAACGTAGAGGAATTGATGATGCAGTTGGTGCAGTCACAGTCCACGGTACGATCGGGCTATATGGCGTGGTATTGCTTGGAATTTTTGGATCTGGCTTTCCTGCTCTTGGAGGAGATGTTGGGGTTCCGACAATCACGTTGTACGGGCAAATAGTTGGTGCGATAGTATTCTTTTTGCTTGGTTTTGTTCCGGGATACATAGCTTCATACATCCTAAATATGTTTGGCATGCTTAGAGTGCCTGCAGGAGCAGAAGAGGCCGGAATGGATACCGTTAAGGTTCCAGCACAAGGATATCCAGAAGGCATTGCGCAATCAGCGCCGCCTGCTGAGTAAACAGATAGAAAGGAAAAGAAATGTTTCCATATAGTGAAGCTTCATGGTCTGTTGTTGATGGAGCAATGTTTATGGGATGGGGAACAGCCCTTCCAGGCATTACGACTTTGATTGCAGCAGCGATATGTGTTTTTGTCCTAGTTGTTGGACAAAGCTCAGAAGCAAAGAAATCTTCAAAATTTTAAAATTAATGAGGCCGGGCTTTGTTAGCCCGGTCTCAACTAACCAAACAACTTTTCTCCAAGTTGTAAAATCAAAATCTTTTAATTTGTATTTTTTTTGTTATTTATCTAACGGATACGAGATAATTGATAAAAATCGAGCTGGAAGTTTATCAAGAGTTACAGGCCCGTGCGGTGTATTAGCATCAAAGAACAATGTATCTCCCGGCTGAAGTTTATACTCCCCATCACCATGCCGATAAGTTATTTCACCAGCTAACATATAAATAGTTTCTAAGCCGCCATGCTGAAATGTCTTAAATGTGTCGGTTTCACTGGTCAGCTCAATTAGATACGGCTCTACGATTACACCGCTATCATTAGATCCTAAGTGACCGAGCAAATTGTACTGATGCCCCGCTCTAGTTCCTTCTCCCTCAACCTCAACACCTTCGTTTGCTTTGGTATGAATGCATTCCCGCTTTTGCTCAAATTGCTTAAAGAAAGCAGTCATTGGAATTGAGAGGGCATTGGATAATGTTTGTAATGTAGAAAGTGACGGAGACGTATTGCCATTTTCAATTTTCGACAACATGCCAGTAGATAAGCCTGTCATCTTTGATAGATCAGATACCGTTATCTCCATTTGTTTTCGATAGATCCGTATCTGACGCCCAATTGCAACTTCGAGAACGTTTTCTCGATATTCACTCAAAGAGTGAGGGTTTTGTTTCGATACAGAGTTTATTTCCACCTTTGGCATTATGGTCTCTTATTTTTTCTAAAGTATACTTAAGCTTACTTGATTTGTACAAAGCTTAATTTGAAATAAAAGCATTATTTTTTGACCTATGTGCCTCTCAAAAGGACCCAAATTGTTAGATTTTATTTTGGCGTAGCATTAAATTTAAACAAGGCTTGTCCATCAATTTCGTAGCCGTTTATCATACTTTTAGCTGTCGTAGAGGTTAGCCAATTCTCGAGCTTTTCTACTAAGTGATAGTTTACATGTGTATGAAGACTTGGGTTTATAGGAATGAAAGAGTATTGATTGAATAAAAGCTTATCCCCTTCAAACAAAATCTCTAAATCAGATTTATTTTTGAAGTTTAACCAGCTTGCTCTGTCAGAAAGAATGTATGCACCCAAGCTCGCGCTTACGTTCAATGAAGCTCCCATCCCTGACCCGACAGACTTATACCATTTCCCAAATTTGTCTGGATCAAGACCACTATACTTCCATAAACCAACTTCCATTTTATGGGTTCCGCTATCATCGCCCCTGCTTACAAACGAGGCGGAGTTTTGGCTTATTAAAGTTAATGCCTCATGAACACTTTTAGAATTTCTAACAATTGCTGGATCATGTTTTGGCCCTATGATTACGAAGTCGTTGTACATAATTTCTCGCCTGTGAAGGCCATATCCATCTGTAACAAATTGCTCTTCGGCTTTTTCTGAGTGCACTAAAATTGCATCAACATCACCTGCAGCTCCAAGTCGGAGTGCTTGCCCGGTTCCCACCACAAGTAACTTAATGTTCAAGCCAATATCAGACTTAATTCTTGGCAGCAGTACGTCGCTTAAACCAGAATTATTAAATGAAGTGGTTACAGCCAACTTAATATTATCCGCAATAGAAGTTGTCGCAATAAGTATAAAAATTGGCACACAAATTAGCTTAAAAAATCCCATCATTCAAGTATCTCACCTGCTATAAATTTTTCGGCATTCGGAGACTTTGGCTCAAGAAAAAAAGTCTCGGCTAATTGATTGCTTTCTAAAATTCCTTTATTCAAAAAGAGGATATTTTTTGCCAATCGTTTTGCTTGACCAATATCATGCGTCGACATCATAATAGTTGTTCCGTTTTTTGTGCAACTTTTTAGCAGATTCTCAATCTCTACGGTTGTTTTGCCGTCTAATGAGGCGCTGGGTTCATCTAGAAATAACATTTCTGGTTCTGTAATTAATGCTCGCGCAAGCGCTAATTTTTGTTTTTCTCCACCTGATAATCTGGTTGCGGAAAGTTGCATGATTTCTTTTAAACCAATCTTTTCTGCCCACTCAGTGGCTAATCTATGTACTTTTGAGTTTGAAACTTTTCGAAGTAAAAGTGGGTAAGTTAAGTTTTCAAGAACTGATCTGCGGAGCATGATTGGGGTTTGGAAAACAAACATTTGTTTTTGCATGCTAGACTTATCTGAACAAGACCATTTTATTGAGCCGCGTTTTAGTTTCATAATGCCATGTAAGCTTTTCAAAAGAGTGGTTTTCCCAGATCCATTAGGCCCAAGAATTAACGAAATATCGCCTTTGTTAACAGTAAGGTCTAGAGGGCCAAGAATGTGTTTTCCATTGAACTCCACGACTAAATTTTCTGCAATTAGAGGGAACATTACCAACGGCCCTCTCTCTCTGTTTTACTAAGCCAATGCGTCGCCAAGTTTAACGCAATAGCAATTAGAATAAGAACAAATCCCAATGCGAGCGCTAATGCAAAATCGCCTTTAGATGTTTCTAGCGCTATTGCTGTCGTTAGTACGCGCGTCGCGTTATCTATATTGCCACCCACGATCATAATTGCACCAACTTCTCCTATTGCACGCCCAAACCCCGCCAGGGAAGCTGTTAAAAGTGCTCTGCGGGCATCCCATAACAATGTCTTAATTCTTTGTATGTGAGAGGTATTCATAGAAATCAGCAGGTCATGATATTCTGACCATAATTCTCGTAACGACTGGTGTGCAATTGAGGTAATCAATGGCGTTATTATAACTATCTGTGCAATAACCATGGCTGCTGTTGTGTAGAGTAAGTCCAAAGCGCCAAAAGGTCCTGAACGAGATAAAAGTATGTATACTATTAGGCCTACTACTACAGGTGGAAGTCCCATCAGAGCGTTCAGGAGTGCTATTATAAATCGTCTAAATTTAAATCTTTTTACAGCTAAAACTGCTGCAAGTGGCAATGCAAATAATGAACTTATCACCAAGGCTGAAAGTGTAACTTGAAGAGATCTTACGGAGATTTCAATTAAATCTTGGTCTAGAGTGTATATAAGCTGACACGCCTGTAAGATACCGTACCATATATCATTCATCGAGGCTTCCATGAATAGCAAATTGATCCAGCCCGGCGTCTTCAGGATCTATTATTCGAAATGTCTCTTTTACTCCTGCTTCGGTCAGTTCTCGAGAAACGACCAACAAAGTATTGTCGTCATGTTCGTCACAAAGATCAGCCATAGCCTGCAATTCAGCACTTGCTACGGGGAGTGCAAGCTCCTTACTAGGAGCGCCATAGTATGTTACAAAATGATCAGCTAAAAGCTCTTCAAGATGTGATACTTCTTGTGAGGTAACCTTTGCAACAGCAACAAAGGTTACTCGCCCTGAAGTTTCTAGTCCAAACCATCCATTTGAAAAAGCTTGCTTAGCCTTTCCGTCTAAATCAGCTTCCGACCAATTAGAAAATTCGAACCCACCTGAAACACACCATTCACCGGTACGAGCAGAGTTACTGTATACACGTGTATCACTTTCATCGAAATGAATGGCTCTAGCTAATTTCATATTTATTCCTCAAGTAAGGCTGTTAAAGGTATGTTTGATGTCGTTCCGTCTTCATCTCTTAACAACATACCAAAATTATCATCCACTCCCATAAAGACTGCGTTTGAATCTTTCATGTAGGTTTGTTTTTCTCCAATCCCATGTGCAAGGCCGCGCCACTCGTTGTGAACCGTTCTTGCCCCATCTGCTTCCCATCTGGTCAACCAGTTTAAAGTATGGCGCGCCCAAGCTTCGAGCAAGGTCGAAGCGTCAACCTCTGAGCATCCCTCAGCGTATAGTGCTGTTTCGTTTGGAGTTTCCCCCATATTCTCGGAAGCTGGCCATAAGTCTAATTCTAACCCAACACAAAGCCAATCTGGTACCTTTGTTGGATCTTGATGGTTTGCTGAAACCCTTAATTTCCCACAACGAGCTCCATTGATTAAAACACCTCCACTCCAAAGCAAGTGAACAGCAACTTCAGGGGGAGCCAGAGCCCCGAGAGCATTTTGAAAGCCAATACCGCATATTGGCAACATAATCATTGCTTGGTTGAGTGAAACTTCTGGAGTAAAAATAAAAGTGGCTCTTAGAGCCTCATGAGTAAGATTATAGACCACAAGACCAGCCTCAACCCCTTGGATTGCCTTGCTTTTAGCTACCTCAAATGGGTCATGACCAGGTTTGTCCAACTCGTAACCATGCATTAGAGGGGGAAACACTAAAGACATTGTCAAGCTTGCCCTTGTTCGATCATTGATTTTGCTAATGCGTTAAAAACGTTAGCTTGTGGGGAGCTTGGGTCAGACACTACTATTGGAACCCCACCGTCAGAGGCAGATCTTATATCTAGATGTAGCGGCACTTCTGCAAGTACGGGCACACCTATTTTCTCAGCTTCTTTTCGCACGCCACCATGTCCAAACACGTGTTCCTCATGCCCGCATTTAGGACATATGTGAGTAGACATATTTTCAATCATACCGTGAATGGGTACATTAAGCTGGTTGAACATATCGATGCCTTTTCTGGCATCAATGAGAGCAACGTCTTGAGGAGTAGAAACGATTATTGCACCGCTTACTTCTGTTTTCTGGGCGAGGGTCATTTGCACATCACCAGTTCCTGGTGGCAAGTCAACAATTAAAACATCTAAAGCTCCCCACTGAACCTGCATCATCATTTGCTGGAGTGCCCCCATTAACATTGGACCGCGCCATACAACTGCCTGGTCTTCATTTGTCATCAGGCCGATTGACATCATAGTAACGCCGTGGTTCCGAAGTGGGAGGATAGTTTTTCCATCAGGACTGGAAGGCCTTCCTGAGACTCCAAGCATCCTTGGTTGGGATGGCCCATAAACATCGGCATCCAGCAGACCAACGCGCCTGCCTTGGGCTGCTAGAGCGCAGGCAAGATTAGAGCTTACAGTAGATTTGCCGACGCCACCTTTTCCTGACGCGACTGCTAAAACGCGATCTACCCCAGGTATTTTTTCTGGACCCTTTGGTTCCGATTTTCTGTTTGGCTTCAAGTCAGGAGGGGCTTTTTGTAAAGCATGTGCCGTAAGCACTACAGAAACTTCGCTGGCACCAAGTTTTTTAAGTGCAACTTCAGATGCGTCCTTAATTTTGGAGTATTCATCGGCAAGCGCCTGATCAATTTCTAAAACAAAACGCACATCTTTTTCACCAACATCAAGAGCTCGCACTTCTCCGCCAGTTACGATATCCTGACCCTTCGGGCCCTGAATGGTCTTTAATGCCTCGATAACACTTTCTCTGGTAAGAGCCACTTTTTAATCTCCATTTTTAATTGTGCCGGAAACCGTATGCTCCATCCCAATATCTTTAATAGTAATTTTGGCCTCTACTATATATTCACCATTATTTGCATCGCGCAATGCATCTTCTATGGCTTTTTGAGAGGTTACTCCCACCTGCTTCAAAAATTTACGCATTGACATATTGAAATCATCGTTCATTTTATTCTCCCAAATTACTCGCTTTTTAATTCGAATACCAATCTTAAACATAGCCAATTACAGCCATTTAAGGTTTTCATGCGAATAGTAAAATATATATGCTCTGTTATTTTGCTGGTTACAAGCCTCAGCTATGCAAATGCCGAAGAACGCATTGTCACAATAAGCGCCCCGAATTCGTTGATTGCCTCCGGATTTTTCGATTATATTATTCCTCGCTTCAAGTTAAAAACTCAAATATCGGTTAAATTAGTTCCCGACTCTGCAATGATCGCAATTTCGAAGAATTCAGGTCGGGCGTTTCTTCAGATGGGTGATATAGTATTTAAAATTGATATTATCGAAGAAAATAACTACTCACAGAGGTTTTTTAATTGGTTAAAAAGTGACGTTGGTAAGAAAACTATTTCATCTATTCAAGAAAATGATGCGCCCGTTTTTGTTTCATTAGAAATTGAAGAAGAGGCGACAAGGCAAGTTAGACTTTCTGGTAATGCAAAACTAGGCTTGGAGCAATCTCAGCAAAAATGTGCGCGGTGTCACGTTGTCGAAAAAGGACGTAAAAACTCTATCGGATCAACGCCGTCATTCTTTGCTCTAAGAACTTTTGATGATTGGGATTTGAGGTTCAGTGGTTTTTATCTCCTTCGGCCTCATCCAGCATTTACAATAATACCCGATGTGACTGAACCATTCGATGATAGTAGACCGGCGCCAATTGTGCCGATCGAATTAGATCTAAACGAACTCCAGGCGATAATTGCATATGTGCAAAATATCCCTCCCGCAGATTTAGGTGAACCTGTAAAACATCAGTGATCTTTGCGCTTTGAAAGGTAATCTTCTGTTGTCCGCACTCTTGGGCGCTCACCGCCGGCAAACGGGTTATTGTCCGAATGGTACTGGGCATTAATCCGACAATCATCACACATCTGAATTAGTTTTGTTGCATCTGAATTTGAAAACATTGAGTGCTTTCCTGCAAGCTTATCAATTATGCGCTCAACGGATGATTTTACCCCAAACAAGCTGCCGCACTCTATACAAGCAAACGGCTCCTCTTCCTTTAGAATGGTTTGCTCCAGAGCGGCGTTTGATAGATTAAGGCGTTTTTCATAAGAGATTGCGTTTTCAGGGCAAATGTTTGAGCATAATCCGCACTGTAAACATGCATCTTCTTGAAATCGAAGTTGTGGTAAGTCTGGGTTTTCTCCCAAAGCTCCAGAAGGACATAGAGAGACACAAGATAAACAAAGGGTGCAACTGTCATTATCGAGAAGAACGGCGCCGTACGGTGCATGATCGGGTAAGGGCAAAATTTCTTTTTCTGGGTTTAGTGTTTTGGACGCTACCCTCGTAACTTGCCGCCTGCTTCCCATTGGTTTGCTTAGTTGAGTTTTATTAGCTCGCTTAGCCAGCCCCTCAAATATATTGGAGAGTTCTAATGGATCGTTTACCTCAACTACTCGAAGGGCGTTCTCAAATATAGCATTTGCTATTTCTGCTTCGCCTAAAATTGTGTCTGTATCAGATTTTGGGCCTGTAAGTAGAAATACTTCTTCAAAGCCGGACGCATGTGCTGCGAGTGCTTCAGCATGACCAAATGTGGCGATCGCATCTAATTGCATCGGAATTACGTTTGACGGAAGGCCGTCTCCGTATCTGGCCGAAAAAGAAATCAATTCTCTTCCATGGCCGTCGTGAACTAAAAGAAAAGGATTTTTTCCACCCGCGTCTTTATAATATTTTTGAATCACAGCCAACCGAGCTAAAATCCAAGAAATTGGTCCTGGCTCATACTCGATAGCCCCAGATGGACAAACAGCAGCGCAAGCTCCGCATCCAGCACAAATGCCTGGGTCAATGGTCACGGTTTCACTACTCGAAAGAATAGCTCCTGTTGGACAAACGTTTATGCAGTTAGAACAAGCAGGTTTCTCGGCTCGACTGTGCGCGCAGACAGAAGCCTCGTATTTGATGTATAAACTTTTTTCAAATGTCCCTTGCAGCTGTGATGCATTTAGAATTGCTGAAGTAAATTTGGTTTTTTGACCAATGTCTGCACGAATATATCCATCTCTTTTCTCCGAAGCTGGAAACAATGCATCATCTTTGGAAAGGTCTAGTATTATATCGCAGGATGATGTTGCTCCATCTTGTGCGTGTGTCCATTTGAAGGGTCCGCGCCCAGAAGGAACTAATTCCTGCAAGTTATCAAAAACAATAGTAAAATTTCCAAAACTACCTTTGGCGTTCTTGATCTTGCCAAGCACTACGTCGAAACCATTAACATTTAAAATTTCATCGCCATCTTTGGGATCAAGCAATGCCGTAACAGATAAAGCTTCTTGTAAAATTTGAGCTGCTTCAAGAACCGATTCACAATCACCAAAGATCAAGCACCGACCTTGCGATGTAACGTCTTTTGTCTTATGGATAGGTTTTTCCATCAATGCTTCAGCTGTCAGAGCGGCCATTTTTGGCACCAATGTTTTCTTATCGACGGTCCAGCCAGCCCTATCTCTTATGTCAAATACTATCGGTGGGTCTTTATCAATATCGGCTGCAATTTCATCAAAAATACTAGATTGTTGTTCGCAGCAAATAGCTGTGTCACCTGATTGAATAGCTTTCTCAACTATGTCTAAATTTTTTATGCATAATTCAGAGTATACCTTTGAACATTTTAGGCCAGTTGCGTCTGCTAAGGCTGCACTGTCAACTTTTTGCGATCCTTCGCAATCGCAAAGCAGCAGTTTTTCAATTTTATCAACCAATTTTTCAATCCCTTGCTTAACGTTCTGATAGTTTCTCTGGAAAGATACAAAACACTTGGCTATTCGATTTTAATGGGGAGAAAGTAGCCTTTTCCGTTGAATTTACCAGCTTTAAAATTTTTTACAAATTCCGGATCAAATAAAAATTAAGAAAATGTTCTTTTTTTGGATTTAAAAAATTGACAGATGAGTATTATGGGGGTTACTCTTTTTTTAGGGACAATAATCAGTTCGCAATTAGGAATAGAAACACTTTAAGGTAGTGGAGGACCTGAGTGTACTTCAACCCAAAGCGATACCAATCCATGCCAGTTGGGGTGGTGGTAAGAAAGACACCAGGAGTGACAAAATGGTCTGAATGGTCATGGGCAGTTAGTGCTGTGCTTCCTGGTGCCGGACCGGCAGAAAATCGTATCTTGAGAACTGAGGGAGATTGCACTGAATATCACTTTTCCACAGTAAATATTGAACTTCACGGTGCTGAAACAGAAGCCTATATGACTGGCCTCGCCTCCAAAATTCCAAGTGTTTATGTTGTCCTGAGAGAGCAAGTTGGAGCTGAAATTCCTCTGGAAGTTTTGCTCGTAACGGCTTCTCCATACGAAGCTCAAGATTATACTGATAGTGGTGAAGAAATTGTTGAAAAGGTGCCTATGCCGGTCGGTTTAATCGCATGGGTCCGAGATTTTATAGAGAATCATCACGTTGAAGAAGCGTTTGTAAAACGCAAAAGAGATAAAAAAAGGGTAGACATTCACCAAGATGGAATCGGTGATCCTCGGATTGAGCAGATATCTGATGTTTACCGCGCCCCCTCCTCAAGAAAAGTGGGGTTCATCCAATGAGTGATTTTTGGAGCAGACGCAAATCAGCTGTAAAAGAAGAGTTTGAAGAGGAAAGACGTCAGGCGGAGATAAAGCGAGCTTCGGAGATACAGGTCGAGCTTGATGTAAAAACTGATGAGGAGGTTCTGAAAGAGCTTGGTCTGCCTGATCCTGATACACTCGAGCCGGGAGATGATTTTAAGGTCTTCATGAAAGAAGTTGTTCCTGAGCGTCTCAGGAGAAGGGCTTTGAAGAAACTTTGGCTATCTAATCCGTTGCTCGCAAATGTAGATGGTCTGGTTGATTACGGAGAAGATTTCACAGATGCGGCCGTTGGAGCTGGTTTTGTTGAGACAACGTATCAGGTTGGTAAAGGTATGTTGAAGCACATCGAGGAGTTGGCTCGAAAAGAGCAAGAAAAGCAGAATGATAAGCCTCCCGAAGTCGCAGATGATGAGCTATTAGCTGAGGCTTCAAGAGAAACTGAGGAAGCCGAAAATGTAGAAGTCAGCGAAGACCCAAGAAGCATTAATGACCTGTCAGAGCTACCACTTAAGTCGAATGCGCAAAATTCCGACCAAGAGATAATCGAAAGTTCTGAAGCTTCCGTTTTCATCGAAGAGGAGCCGGTCATCCCTGTGCCTCGCCAGCGAATGAAATTTGATTATGGCGGAGCAGCGGCGTGAGCAGGCAGGATAGAATAGAAATGGACGAAAGAATGGACCTGAAACACAAGGCGGATGTCTCTCAAGAAGACCGTAGTAGAGCTGATATGTATAATTTTCTTGGGCTTGTTTTGGCTCGTCCAGCCGACGAAATTCTATTGGAGCAAATGTCGCAACTCAGTGGTGATCAATCCGAGTTAGGCAAGGCCGTCGAAACCCTCAAGCGGGTTTCCAAGGTTTCCAAGCCTAACTCAGTGGAAATTGAATTCAATAAACTGTTCATCGGAGTTGGCCGTGGTGAACTTTTACCTTATGCGAGTTACTATTTAACAGGCTTTTTGAATGAGAAGCCCTTAGCTGCTCTAAGGCGAGATATGGTTAATTCGGGCCTTTCCCGCGCGAGTAATGTTTATGAGCCAGAAGATAATATCGCTAGCTTGATGGAAATGATGGCTGCTCTGATTGTTGGGCGCTTTGGTTCGCCTGTCTCATTAGGCAAGCAATTAAAGTTTTTCGATAAACATATTCGTCCATGGGCAGGACATTTTTTTACAGATTTGGAAGCAGCGGAGTCCTCTATTTTGTATGCGTCTGTCGGTTCAGTCGGCAGGCTATTCATGGAAATAGAGGTTGAAGCGTTTCGAATGAGTGCGGAGAAATCTGCGTAATGTGATTTTTGATCACGTAACCATGTGGCCCTTGGCCGCAATAACAAGAGGGGAGGAGAACTCTCATGACTAAGAAGAACGACACGGATGGAACAAGCCGTCGAGATTTTCTCAAGTTAGCTGGGGCTGGTGCTCCGGTTGCAACCGTTGCTTTAGCCGCATCAAGTTCAGTGGCAAACGCAGCTAATGATCCTGATTTAAGCAAAACATTAATTCAGGATACTGAGCACACACGTGCTTATCTAGACTCTATTCGGTTTTGATACTGAATTTGAAACCGCTATCGACGACTGGTTGCGTGACGCCCGACAGTTGATAGTAAATGTTAGTACTTAGGGCCAAATGGTCCAAGGGAGGAAAAAATGCTTAGGAAAAAGACCAACGGGGTTGCGCGACGCTCCCAAAGGACAAGTATCCTTTCAGAAGTAGCCAATAAATCTGTAGATAGACGTGATTTTTTACGTGGTTCAGGTTTGGCAATCGGAGGATTGACAGCAATAGCCGCAACAGGTGGCGCTGTTACTCAGGCTGCAGCAGCATCAGCTGCTAATCAGTCGGTAGAAACTATTAAGTCAGTGTGTACTCACTGTTCGGTAGGCTGCACGGTTGTAGCTGAAGTGCAGGATGGAGTTTGGACTGGCCAAGAGCCTGGCTGGGATAGTCCATTCAATTTGGGCGCACATTGTGCCAAGGGCGCTGCTGTAAGAGAGCATGCGCACGGCGAAAGAAGACTTAAATATCCTATGAAAAAAGAGGGTGGCGAGTGGATTAGAATTAGCTGGGAACAGGCCATAGATGAAATTGGCGACGGCATGATGAAGATCCGTCAAGAAAGTGGCCCAGATAGTGTTTATTGGCTAGGTTCTGCAAAGGTAAATAACGAACAAGCCTATCTATTCAGAAAATTTGCCGCTTATTGGGGTACAAATAACGTAGACCACCAGGCGCGAATTTGTCACTCAACCACAGTTGCCGGTGTTGCAAATACATGGGGCTACGGCGCCATGACCAATTCCTACAATGACATTCACAATTCACGTGCAATCTTCATTATAGGCGGTAATCCGGCAGAAGCACATCCTGTTTCATTGCTCCATGTAATGAAGGCGAAGGAACAAAATAACGCACCTCTGATTGTTTGTGACCCAAGGTTCACAAGAACGGCAGCCCACGCTGACGAGTATGTTCGCTTCAGACCTGGATCAGACGTAGCGCTTATTTGGGGCATTTTGTGGCATATTTTCGAAAACGGTTGGGAAGATAAGGAATTTATCCGAACACGCGTTTGGGGTATGGACCAAATCAAGGAAGAGGTTGCTAAGTGGACACCTGAGGAAGTTGAAAGAGTCACGGGTACTCCGGGTTCTCAGCTTAAGCGTGTTGCTAGAACTATGGCAAACAATCGCCCTGGAACAGTTATCTGGTGTATGGGCGGAACGCAGCATACGAATGGTAACAACAATACGCGTGCATACTGCGTGCTTCAGTTAGCATTAGGAAACATGGGTACAACCGGAGGTGGTACTAACATTTTCCGAGGTCACGATAACGTGCAAGGTGCAACTGATTTAGGTATTTTATCTCATACATTGCCAGGCTATTATGGTTTGTCTAAGGGCGCCTGGGGTCATTGGGCTCGCGTTTGGGGTGAAGATTTCGATTGGCTTTCTAATCAATTTGCTACGGTTAAAGGAGCAGATGGTAAGGATAAAAACCTAATGAACCTTACCGGAATTCCAGTTTCGCGCTGGATAGACGGCGTTCTAGAAGATCCAAATAATATGGATAACCCTGACCGTGTACGCGCGATGGTTCTTTGGGGCCACGCTCCGAACTCTCAAACACGAATGACTGAAATGAAAACGGCAATGGAAAAACTAGACATGCTAGTTGTTATTGATCCATATCCTACTGTTTCAGCTGTTTTGAGTGATCGAACTGATGGTGTATACTTGCTTCCTGCATGTACTCAATTCGAAACTTATGGTTCAGTTACAGCTTCTAACCGTTCAATTCAATGGCGTGATAAAGTTGTCGATCCATTATTTGAAAGTAAGACAGACCATGAAATCATAGGTTTGTTTGCTAAAAAGTTTGGTTTTCATGATAGATTTTTCAGAAATATCAAGATTGAGGCCGACGGGGTTACACCTAATATAGAGGATACCCTCCGCGAGATTAACAGCGGTATGTGGACTATCGGGTATACAGGGCAATCTCCGGAGCGTTTGAAATTGCATATGGAGAACCAGCATACATTCGACCGTACAACGCTTCGCGCTAATGGTGGCCCAGCAGATGGTGATTATTATGGACTTCCATGGCCGAGCTGGGGAACTCCTGAGATGAACCATCCCGGAACTCCAAACCTGTACGACATGAGTAAACCTGTAGCTGAAGGTGGATTGACCTTTAGAGCACGTTTCGGTGTCGAACGAGATGGTGATAATCTTCTGGCTGAAGGTGTTTCAAACCCTGGAGCAGAACTACAAGATGGTTATCCTGAATTCACAATGCAGATGCTAATGGATTTAGGTTGGGATGGCGATTTAACTGCGGACGAACGTGCCGCAATCGACGCCGTTGCTGGGCCAAAGACAAACTGGAAGACAGATTTGTCCGGTGGTATCCAGAGGGTTGCCATTAAGCATGGTTGTGCTCCGTTTGGAAATGCGAAAGCTAGAGCAGTTGTCTGGACTTTCCCTGATCCTGTTCCTCTGCATAGAGAACCCCTCTATACAAACAGACGGGATCTCGTGGAAGATTATCCAACTTATGAAGATCGTAAGTTTTACAGACTTCCTACTCTTTATGCTTCAATTCAAAAGCAGGACTTTAGTAAGGAATATCCTATGATACTAACGTCAGGTAGACTGGTTGAGTATGAAGGTGGGGGTGATGAAACGCGGTCTAATCCATGGTTGGCTGAGCTTCAACAGGATATGTTCGTTGAAATAAACCCTCGGGACGCCAATAATTTGGGGGTCCGCGATGGTGCTCAGGTTTGGGTTGAAGGTCCTGAAGGCGCGAAAGTCAAGGTTATGGCCATGATTACAAATCGCGTCGGCGAGGGGGTCGCGTTCATGCCGTTCCATTTTGGAGGACACTTCCAGGGTGAGGACTTGCGTGACAAGTATCCAAAAGGTGCAGATCCATACGTACTTGGTGAGAGCTCAAATACTGCTCAAACTTATGGCTATGACTCTGTTACTCAAATGCAAGAAACCAAAGCAACGCTTTGTAAAATCTGGTCAGCGTAGGGAGGATAAGATATGGCAAGAGCTAAGTTTTTATGTGATGCCGAGCGCTGCATCGAGTGTAATGCTTGTGTAACTGCTTGTAAGAATGAGCACGAGGTGCCCTGGGGTATTAACCGCCGAAGGGTGGTTACTATTCAAGATGGTAATCCTGGAGAGCGTTCTATTTCAGTTGCATGTATGCATTGTTCCGATGCTCCGTGTATGGCTGTATGTCCGGTGGACTGCTTTTATCAAAATGAAGAAGGTGTTGTATTACATTCCAAGGATTTGTGTATTGGGTGTGGATACTGCTTTTATGCCTGTCCTTTTGGAGCTCCGCAATTTCCTCAAGCAGGAAATTTTGGGTCTCGTGGTAAAATGGATAAGTGTACATTCTGTGCTGGTGGTCCAGAAGAGAACCATTCGTCAGCGGAGTTCTCTAAATACGGTCGTAACCGAATTGCTGAGGGTAAGCTTCCTGTTTGTGCTGAAATGTGTGCAACTAAAGCGCTACTTGCGGGAGATGGCGATATCGTCGCTTCTGTGTATCGTGAGCGAGTAGTTGCGCGTGGTTTTGGCTCAGGTGCTTGGGGCTGGGGAACAGCTTACGAGCAAAAAGGCGGCTAATATATCTAAACATTGGAGGGCAGACGAAATAAGTCTGCCCTTTTATATTTTTCCAGCTAATTCATTTTAGGGTGAGGTAAATATGCGTTCAGTATTGAGTTTCATATTGGTATTTTTTCTGGCGTTTCCATTAGTTGCACAGGAACAAAAAGTTGATAGAGCTTCCACAGGTGGTGCGCAAACTTTGGAAGACATAATGGCGAGGCAAAAGGGATTGTCTGTAGATGATAACGATCGTCGAAATAGTACCGGTGGACCCGGCTCCGCTAAGGGAATAACAGATCAACTGGGTACCTTGGGCGGAGCATCTGATCCAGAATTATGGAGAGCTATACGATATGGATCCGCAAATGCGCAAAGTGCTTCTAACGGTGATTTGGGACCTGTATTAATTCAAAGTGCTGGCATGCCTTGGTGGAAATTTAGAGAGGGTCCATTACGCACGTATGGCGGCTTCCTACTCCTTGGTACTATAGCAGCGCTTTTACTATTTTATCTCGGTAGAGGCAGGATACCTGTAGATGGTGGTATGGCTGGCACGACGATTACAAGATTTAAAGCCTTTGAGAGGTTTGCACATTGGCTGCTTGCAGGCTCCTTTATTCTTTTGGGTTTTACTGGGTTACTGAGTTTGTTTGGGCGGGCTATCTTGCAGCCTTATTTTGGTAAAGAGCTAAATTCAGTTGTTTTAATTGCCTCTAAGTGGGTGCATAACAACGTTTCCTGGGCTTTTATGATAGCTCTAGTTATAGTTTTTGTGTTGTGGGTATATCACAATATTCCAAATAGAACTGACCTGGTGTGGATAAAACAGGGCGGTGGTATTTTTAGTGATGCACATCCGCCCGCAAGAAAATTTAATTTTGGTCAAAAAATTATATTTTGGGGGGTTATTGTGCTTGGTGCCTCTGTGTCTGCCTCTGGTCTTTCGCTATTATTTCCATTTGAGATACCGATGTTTGCTAAAACGTTTGCTATTTTGAATGATACTGGTTTACCACAAGCATTTGGCTTAGGCACCTTACAAACTGAGATGTCTCCGCAGCAAGAAATGCAATTAGCGCAAGCGTGGCACGCAATTGTATCATTTGTAATGATGGCGATGATAATAGCGCATATTTATATTGGCTCAGTAGGTATGGAAGGTGCTTACAGCGCTATGGGCAATGGAGAAGTCGATGAGAAATGGGCCCATCAGCATCACTCAATTTGGTATGACGAGGTAAAGGGTAAGGTTTCAACAAAAGAGCCTGCTGAATAGGTCTAGGTTGTTTAAATAGTATTAGCTTGAGTAGGTAAAAATGAAGGTAATGTTAATAGGGTTCGCGGCTACAATAGTGATAGCTTTTGCAGCTGACGAACTGTTGTCAAACAGTGGTTTCTCCACACCTGAAGTATATTCGGGACCTGCGGTACGTTTAGATTAGAATACGCTAATTCAATGGCCGTATCACTTTTGGGGAGCTAGGCGAATTGCGTCTTCCAATCGGTCGTCTCCCCAAAATATCTCGTTTGAAAAAGAAAAACTTGGGACGCCGAAAATGCCAAAGTCTAAAGCTTGCTTAGTATTCTCTATGTACCGCTCTTCCATTGTGTCTGCTAAAGTAATTGTTTCCTGTAAATCCAAGCCTAATTTTTTCAGCGTTACCTCAAGGTTTTGTTTCGAACCAGCTTCGTTCCCGTTTAAAAACCACTCCTCATAAGTACACTTGAAGTAATCCAAGTAAAGTCCTTTGTCGTTCATAACTATCCCTACTAAATTTGCTCGGTCAAACTCTTTTAAAGGATAAGGCGCGGGCACTTTTGGAACGGGCACTTTGTACAGAGACGCTCTTCTCTCTATATCCCGCCACATATAATTTACCTTTGTTTTTTTAGAGGGAGGAAACGGAATATTGTCCATACTTTTCATTATTTGTCTGATGCTTATAGGAATAATCGAAAGATTGATATCTTCTTCCTTGACAACTTCTTTTATACGCATCGCAGTTAAGTAAGAATATGTGCTGCCAATTGACAACCACGCCGTTAATTTTCTAGCCATACAGTAACCTCCGGTTT
>NTKT01000005.1 GCA_002457055.1 Rhodobacteraceae bacterium MED-G08 | reverse complement strand
TCAGTCATGTTACCAACACCCATGCAAGTAAAGGTGGCAACACCTCCGGCACACATGATCACTCCTGCTGGGCAATGACCTTTCCATGAACCATCAGGTCTCATCTCAGCGGTAAAGGTTGCCATACCTTGAACCTCATGACCTACCAGCGTACCGCTACCAACGTTGTGCGTTTCCATGGCAGGCAGACCGTATTTACCTGAATCAATAGGTTTGGTGGTTTCTTTTAAAGTCAATGTTCCTGCTTTTTCTCCAAGCATGCTACTCTCCTGTAAGTTATAATAAAAAACTTACTCTATAATTACGATGAAGTTGTGATAGTGTAGGAACTGTACCTCAACATCAATTAACACTTTCCTGAGTGGCAACTATATAAATGGTTCGATTGGCTTCGGTTATTCTTCAATCAGCGCACCGCGTTTTTTCCATGCCCCAAATCCACCCTCCATTTCGGCAATGTTCTCAAAGCCCATGTCCTGTAAAGTTTTTACGGCTAGCGCTGAACGCCAGGCGCTAGCACAGAATAAAATTAGCTTTTTGTCTGTGATAAATTCTGGTTTATGATATGGGCTGGCAGGATCTAACCAGAATTCTAGCATACCCCTTGGGGCGTGCAGAGCGCCCGGTATGCAGCCCTCTCGTTTCAATTCACGGATGTCGCGAATATCTACAAACTGCGCAGTTCCCGCTTCAACCTGTGCCTCGGCGTCTTCTTGCAAAAGTGTCTCAATCTGTTCCTTAGCTTGAGAGACAAGTGTGGTTACTGGGGTAATTGCCATAGATCAGTTCCTACCGTTGCACTATATTAAAAACTTAATTTTAGTCAGGGTCTTTTGCTAAACCACGCCATGATATAAAGGAAAGAATGGCAACAATGCCAGTACCTAAAATTGGAGGTACTGCTGATATTTTTCCTAAAATTTGCAATATAAGAGTGGTAATACAAACTACGCTGAACGCCAAAGTATAGCCTCTCATTACATGCGCTTGGAAAGTTCGGCCTTCAATATTTCGCAAATGATAAGTTATGATAACTAAAGCAAGGATTAAACTTGCTATTCCATATCTGACTGTAACAAGGTCAGCAAATCCTTGACCTTCAGCATTTGGAAACTGTTCACTTGTTACGAATTCTGGCGCAATGTACATTACTGACGAAAAAACTAACCCAATTAAAGCAGTTATTATTAACGTAGTTTTTGGTTTCATGGTCACCTCCGATTTATATCCTAATGTGAAGGAGATTATAGATCTTGTAAAATAAGACGCTGCGTTCGTAGCCAATGACCTGATCCGAATAAACGCCTTAGTGAGTGACAAGGGGAATTATGAGTTGGGGTGGGGTTATCGATTAATTAATGGGCAGAAATACTTCCAGCTTCATAAAACTGTTAATGTCCGTATCGTAGCGTCTTGATTGTATGAGAGTAGTGTTGATTAATTTTCATTAAAAAGAAGGGAAAATTAAATGAGAAAGATTCTAGCGGGTTCAATTTTAGCGCTTATGCCTACACTAGTTCTAGCCGGTGGACACTCTGGTTTAGGAGGAACTGGGACGGGAATAACTGTTGATAATGAAGTAATGGAAGGCAAGACAGGAGTTCTGGTAAAAAATACTACCAGCGATGTGTGGACGTGGGATAATCCGCCTGAAGGGTTCCACAAGGCCACAGCAGCAACCTGCACGCAAGTTCTAACTTTTGCAGTAGGTCAAGAACAGCCAGTGGGATTCGTAGCGACATGTATGTCCGTTGATCCTGATGGCGATGTTTCGGTTAGCTTACTGACACCACACCCAGACGGAGCATTAATCACACAGACTTCTGGTACTGGAAAATGGGAGGCTTACAACGGGGTAAAATGGATTGGTGGAACGGATATTCAAATAGACGCCAACACATCCACTTACTCTTGGAAAGCTACTGATTAAGATCGCTAAAGTGGGAGCCAAAAACCATGATACTTCTAATGGTACATGGTTGGCTCATCCAACTGATGCTACACCAGTAACAATCATACCGATCCAAATAAACGTCTTTGCGCGTGAGCAGGGATATTGTGAGTTGGGGTGGGGTTACCTGTGGACGAGTGGACTATGTAGATCATCCAGAGAGATAGAGGGGTAAAAATTAATAGTAATAATTAATAGTAATTCAGTACAGATAATATACTTGAATAGACCTACCGATTTGAGGAGTAGTTTTATATTCACAGCAAAGGAAAACCTCATGAAAAAATTTTTACTCATAGCCGCGTGCATTATTGGATTTGGCCAAGCTGGCTTCGCGTCAGACATTCCAACCACAAATTGGGGCGCTGTGTTGAAAGTCCCACTTAGTAAAGTTGGGTCCGTGGAGAAAGGATTAGTAGAATGGGGTAATTGGATCAAAGAGACCCATCCTATGGGAGATGAGGCTTTAGGCCTAGACAGCCTGACCATAACAAAAGGAAATCCTATTGGTGATCACGTATATTATGTGATAGTTGAAAGATACGATACAACCGAAGGCTTAAAGAACCATCAGAGCTTGTTTCGCCGAGATGTTTCAGGAAATTATGCAAGTATGTTTTCTAAACTTGGGTTCATGAGTGCATACCGAGTAGGTGGGTCTGAGCAGGTCAAAACGCTGTTTAGTATTGTACCTTAGCATAAGCACCCATTTCTTGAAACACAGTTGTGATTGAAGAGTCAACAATACTAAGCTGATCTATGTGTGCCTGTGTTAAAGGTGATAAATGTTAATCTTAAAGAGGTCTCATTATGAATTCGGATGTCTCTGATTTAAAACCTGAAGTTTTTAAGTTACTTCCTGAGGTGATAAAGGCTCTGGAAGAGCCTCGGAAGCCACGCAGTGTCCTGAATTATATGTGTGCCTGTGATACCGCAGATCCTGTAATCAGGCTATCTTTAAATACTGAAGATAAGGTTAGATCTCTTTTAACGATCTGGTTTGCGAGTGGCAGTTCACTGGATGCTCTATGCCAACCGTTTGCTCCAGTAATTCGCGAGCTGAAGGCCCAGCCACCGACGTTAGTCGGAGAAGATTGGGATAGTCTAGAGGGTAAAGTGGCGAAAGTATTGTTGGCAGATCAGCTTTCTAGATCCTGTTTTAGAGGAACTCCCGAAGCCTTTTCTTACGATCAAATTGGTAAAAAATTAGTACGTGAATTAGTAGCTGCGGACTTAATAGAGGAAACTTTAAAACTTCCAGCGGCTCTTTTGTATCTTTTACCATGGGCCTTGGCACATTCAGAAGATTTAGAAGACCTTGATTACGCTCGTGAGCTTATCGATAAAGCTGCAGCATCTTCCCCTAGTTTTTATTTATTTTCTGATCGGAACAGAAGGGCAGTCGAGCAACACCGTCAAGTATTGGAAAAATTTGGACGTTACCCCCACAGAAACAAACAGTTCGGCAGAAATAATACTTCCGAAGAACAGGCTTGGCTTGACGATACAGAGAACCTCCCAGTCTGGGCTGGCGGAAAACTATCGATCGAGGAAGATATCACGTAGAAATTGCTATGACGGTTTGCATGGGAGCTATTCTTCTAAACGTTCTTCTAGTTCATCAATACGGTGGCTAATATATTCTAACTTTTCATATAATTCTTCAACATAACCGTAATCATGCTCGTCGTCGTGATCATGGCCCTCGAAGATTAAGCTGCCAACTAGCAACAAGGTAACTACAACAACGCATACAGTTATAATGGTCACCATTGTTTTTGTGTACGTATCCATTACCACCTCCAAAGTTAATATAAGAGTAACCGAAGTTGAAAATCATGCAAGATATGATGTTACACACGTAGCAAACGAACTGATCCGAATAAACGCTATTGTGAGTGAGCATGAGCATTATGGGTTAGTGTTAAAACCTTGCTTGAAGTTATTCTATCGGGGTGCCACGATTTCTCTATTATATCCAGAGTGATGTGAGCGAAATCGAGCACCCCAAGCACTCAATGCCTCTACTGCTGTAGGGTTTGCATTACCTAAACATATGACATCGGTTATTTCGACCAGCTCGATCACCTCAGAGGCTAAGGGGCTTGCAGCATGATTTCCTAAACGCACCATCATTGCATCACTGTCCATAAAGGCCTCTATAAGGGTAGCTTCACTTCCGTCCTCTGAGATGTGCCATTCATAACTAATGCTATTTTCTTCTTTTAGCTCATAGACATACTTCGCTGCACGATCTCTGGCCCAGGTTTTAAATCTCTCTATATCTTTTACTTTGCAATCAAGTATCAAAACCATTCGATTGGATTCTGCATTTAATTCAGTCATTGTTTCCTCCCAATTTTTAAAAGAGTATCTTATCGCTAAAACCATGCAAGATAAGACGTTACGTACGTAGCAAATGATATTATCTAAATAAACTAATTTTATGCTTTTCGGTGGTTAAGAACGCCTGATGGTTTTACATACTACGCGTAACTCCTCCATCACTACGAATGCTTTGGCCAGTTATATAATTGCTATCTTCCGTAAGTAGGAATGCTGCCGCTTTAGCTTGTTCGTCTGCACTCGCGAGGCGTTTAAACACAGACATGTCTGCAAATTTTTGAGGTAAATCTAAACTGTCAGTGAATCCGGGCAATAGGCAGTTCATGCGTATATTATCTGCTCCATAGCGATCTGAATAAAGCTTAGTGAATGACGATACACCCACGCGATAAACACTTGAGGTCGGAAAAGTCAGACTAGGTTCGAAAGCTGAAAATGTTGTAATGTTTACTATAGAACCACCGCCCTGCGATTGCATTACTGGTGTCACTAATTTTGACATCCGTATCACTGGTAATAAAACCATTTCATTTGCTGTTATCCAGTCTTCATCTGAGATTTCTAGCAAGTCTCCTTTTGGAGGCCCACCAACATGAATTAACAAGCTATCAATACGTCCATATTTCCCCATGGTAGTGTCAAATAGTTCTTGTAAATCGGTGTCCTTCTCTGCTTTGCCACGAACCGCTATACCTCCGAGCTCGTTAGCAAGTATTTCGCAATTTTTTGATGGTGACATCAATGCTAGGTTGTAATTTCGGTTATTCATCTCTTTAGCAACGGCGGCACCCATTCCGCTACCGCCGCCAATAATTACGCACACCTTATTTGTCATAATTGCTCCATAGTAATAAATTTACTTTGCTTATACTAACTGTTTAGCAAATTGAGAGAGACCAATAAACGCCTTATTGGGATCAGGTCCAATATGATTTTAGGAGTGCCCCCAGTCATTGGGATCGTAATTATTGTTCGGTGATAAACCCAGGACATCACCCTTAGTAGAACAACCAAGTCCAAGAACGGTTCTATTAGCGTAACTGAAATACGCACACACTTGATTGATTTCTAAGATCTCACCATCTTTATACCCATCAGCACGCATTTTCTCTATACTTTCCTCACGTATACTTCCTGGATTATCAGTGAGCTTGCGGGCATATTCCATGGCGGTTTTCTGGCGATTTTCTAAGGGAGCGTTTCCAATGTTATTGGTATCAATGGCAGACCGAATTTGGGTTGCCTTTACGTCATCATTTAATAAGCGTTTCAGTCCAGCAAAATGATGTTCGACGCAGTAGTCACATTTATTCAACGTGGAGACCCAGACACCAAGGGTTTCTAGGAACCATTTATCAATTGTATTGTCACGGTGATGTAAAACGTATTTGTATATTGCCATATGACCTTCCATTGTGTGGGGTCTTAAAGAGTGCATCATCATTATGTTATCTACGTTGTTGTTGGGTCCTTTAACTCGATCATAAAGAGCCTTCAATTTTGCATCGGCTTTTTCATAGGCAATTGTGTCAATCCACGACATAGGCACTCCTTTTGTGAGAGTTTATACTTATCAATAAGAATTCATCTACTTTCCAAATTTTCTAATAATGCATTTAAACGTTCTGCAATGCCACTATCTTCAAAACTTTCTGATACGCATTCATCAGTTTTTAGAAAAGGCAACTTTTCAGATGTCCATATTTCCGCTTTAGGTGATAAATTTTTGGCTGTGTCAAAAATTCCTAATGGAATGCCAACCATGCCATCCATAATCTCAGGGGCTGGGTGGGTTTTGCAACGAACATGACAGTTAACGCAAAAGTGCACTGTATTAATAAAACCGCTTCCACCCTCAAATTCGTAACAGCTTGTATCGCCTTTTTCTTCAATTTCCTCGACGGAGTAAAGGCACCCGATTTGGTAACTACCAGATAACTTACGGCACTTTGTACAGTTACACTGTATAATAAGCATTGGGTCTAGTTCAGTTTCAAAGCCATATTGCCCGCAGAGGCAGCCCCCAGTATGTTTCATAATCAACCCTTTCAATTTATTTCACCATCAATAATTTGATATTATTGAAATTGTAGAAATTTTCAAAAAACATTTCGTTTAATAAATTTGATTTGAGACATTCTATTATGTCAATTGTCTGTTCTGTGAAGCAGTGTAGCAAGGCTGGCCTGATGACCTCCAAACATTTAAATCATGCAAACGAGCATAAAAGTTAGCCATAGTAAATCGCTGTAATTATTTTGTAAGCCGGCTACTTTTCCCAAGTTGGTAACGGATCGTATCCTAGTTGTAACAAAACATGTGGGACATCAACGAAAACCCAATTTTCTACAAGAAGCGCGTTCTCACGCCTCCACCAGTCACACACTCTCATGAAAACTCTTTCAAAACTTGGACCCTGTCCTAAAAACGGTTTGACGTTTACTCCAGTAAGGGATGGCCACCCTCCGGAGCAGGTGTAGTTGCCATCGCCAAATCTTGTGAAATGTTTAGTAAAACCATTGTTCTTTGTGCCACCAGACCACCCCTCAAATTGGGACTCGAATGGAACCTGAAATGAAGCGAATTCATTGATGCCGATAAATGAACCGAATGCTCCTGGTCCATACCACGCCATATTATCATGCCAATATGGGCGCCATGCCTCATCCTTTGTTGCTAGTTTATCAAGCATGTCTGTCACAATTTGATAACTCAAATGACCCTCAATAGGGTCCGAGGCCTGTGTGAGCACACCGTCACGCGAGGCGGGTCCTTGTATCAGTCCAGTGTAACCTCGGGAGTTCCCAGGTCCCATATCTAAAGGCCACTGATTAGAAGCAATCATAAGCTCTGGAATATCAATATAGATATAGCTTTCGACCGCTTGTCCATTTTCAATACGATGGAATTCACCATAACGTATGTAAGAAAGTTTTTTTGTTGCAGTTAAACCGATCCAGTCTTTTGCAAAATGTCCAACATAATAGCCTGTAGAGCTAATCCATTCTTGTCCCTCGAATTCACCAAACATGAAAATATCGTCACGTCGGAAAAGTCCTATGAATGAATTTTGAAGCGGTAATAAAAAATTACAAAGATAGTCGTCGGAACCATTAATTTCATTGAAAGGATGAACAACATTTATCTTAGCATCGTCAGTAAAGAAATTTCTGACGCATTCCGAGAAGTCACCCGGGTGTTTTAAAGACTCAGCATATCTTAAATAAAATGAACGAACATTTTTTATCATAGTTCATTACTCTAAGAGATCTCGCTATATCAAATTGTTGTTAAACAAATAATACCATTAGGATATTATTATGCATTATTTAAATAAATTTGTATCTTTGAATTGGCAAATAAATTAATAATTTGAGATACGATAACAGCTAAAAAATTTTTAAAGGGCTCTTGGTATGGACAATCATCAGCATCCCTCCAATGAAAATATTCAGAGATGCCCGCGTTGTTCTGCTCCTCTGAACACAATTGTAGTTCATGGACATGAAGCTTGTGCACCTTGTAAATCAAATATCTTTGAATGTTGTACTGGCGATGTTTGTGGAACCGACTCAAATCTTGATAAAGGTTACAAGCGAGCTTGATGCGCTATTTCCTCTCTGCATACTACAACGTGGAACAGTACTAGTATGGAAGCTGCAATATGGGAAAGTTAATAAAAGGCGGATGCCTTTGTAAAAAAATCCGATACAAAGCATGCGCAGAGCCTAAATGGATCTCAATTTGTCACTGCCGTATGTGCCAAAAAGCGTACGGTAACACCTCTGCTATTTTCGTAGCTTTTGATGCAGGCCAATTAGAATTTACAAGTGGGTTACCAAAATATTTTCAATCCTCAGACATCGCAAAAAGAGGCTTTTGTCCTGAATGTGGAAGTCCGATCGTTTTCAGTTACCAATCAGTAGACGCAGTTTTTATTGGCACTCTTGATGATCCAGAGAATTGGCAGCCTAATGGAGTCCATTTAGGCATCGAAAGCCAAATCCCGTGGGACATAATTCACGATGACTTGCCGCAACATCGAACGGAAGATGATCCTGACTTTATTGCCGCTGGTTCTAAATAGCTAATTTTAACCGAGGTATAATTAAGTTTTTACCCTGGCATTTCCTCCATGCTGTAAACTGTGTATTCGCATCCGTTATCTTTGTCCCACTGTAACTCCTCGGGGCTACTCATGAAAGCTCCCATTGCTTCCATATCGGTAACGTTCATACATGCCATAAATTCTTTGTCGCTTACTTCGGCAAACCTCCAATCGGTAACAAATTCTCCTGCACCACTTTTCATATCTGCTTTAATTTTTTCGCGAAGGACACGCGCTCCATTGGCTACGGTTCCGCGAACAAATATATTCATGATTTTTTCTCCTTAAATTAAATTTTTTAGACCTTAATAATCGAGTGCTTAAGTTAAAATTTGTGATGGATTAATCAATTGTCTGCAATTCCCCCAAGTTTACGTTCAGAGCAGTCTGCGATAAGTTTCATTTTCTTTTTTGCAGAGACTGCATTCCCTTCGAAAATAACATGTTTCACTGATGGTGATAGTTGCAATTGCAAAGACGAATTTACCTTTGTGTTCAATTTAGCTACGCCATTTTTAAAGGATGCACTTTTTCCTGTTTGAAGGTCACGAACAATGAAGTAACGAGCTTCTAGTTCGCACTTATTTACTAAAGTGATTTCAGCCTTAATCTCTTTCCCAGAACTGAATAACCACGAAAAAAGACCTTCTGACTTTGCCTGAGAGGCTAAGGTCAAAAATACTATGGCTACTATAGCTCTCAATTTAAACTTCAGACATTATGGATAAAACTGGTCCCATTGTTTCTTCGACCATTTTATGTCCTGTTTCATTAATTGACTGCTCACGCTGCTTTTGACGCATTTCTAATTCTGATTTAGCGTCTTCCTCAGATGAAAATATAATCACTGATTGATGCGTATTTTCATCTATTTGAAACCAAATTATATCTTCAGCCTTTGTTTGCGATTTAAACTCACGGTGCCAACCTTGCATAGTATCTGCGCTGGGAACACCGTTAGGCCACTCCCATTTAGTATGAACTGCATATTTTGCCATTTTAAACATCCTCATCATTCTATTTAGAGGAAAACAAAAATGCACGTTTATGACAACAATTAAAAACTTCCAGACGATTTTATAGTTAAAATTTTATGTTTTTTCTAAAAAAATGGAACGAATGGAATACTACAGCTGGATAATGGTATTATTAATGTTAGTAGAAGTAGTCGCATATGAACCTCTATCTTAATCATCAAAATATAATAACTTAATCATATAATAACTTAAAAACTTTAACATTTGGAATGATTTTTTGACTCATTAAAATGCAATCCCAAAGATTTATAACTGAAAATTACATAGTCTATGATTTGGTTGAAGGTTCTTAAAGGGTGGATCAGTTAATGGGGTTAAACTGATCCATAGTGGGGTGGAGAGCAAGGGTGGATCAGTCAAACTGGGAGGCTAAAAGCTGATCCATAATGTCCTTGCATGTAGGAAAATTAGCTTTGTATCTTTGTACTTCAATGCATAAATTGTCGCAGATTCTGTGCGTATTTTTTTTCTTTGGTTTTAGATGTAAATAAAAGCGCAATCGGTCGTTAATATTAATGAAACACATATTCATTTTAAGCTCCCTAATTTAACTACCCCTCTTTCTTGAGGGGTTTTTTGCCAGGGTCACAGGTCACTTATTCTGTAAATATACCTGTTTTGGAGTGCGTAATTTAACATGGAGATAAATTGGCGGTAAAATTATGTTTGAGCACTTTCAATAGCCGAACCGTTGTGCCATGGGGTGATTATTCAAAATATTAAATTATTTTAGTACCAATAAATGATGAAAATATTAGTTATAAAGTAATGAGTTTCATGAAAAGGAATTAATAATGAAAAGTTTTCCAGAGTTGATTAAGGAAGCAAATGATCAAATAAATACTGTTTCAGTGGAAGAGCTTCAGTCTGTAATTGAGGACCCAAATCTTATACTTGTAGATGTTCAATCAAAAGATGCGGTTGAGGAAAACGGTATGATAAAGAATGCAATACACACCAACCGTGGTTTCCTGGAATTTTATTTTGATCAAAGAGCAGATAATCCATTTAAGAAAATAGATGTTAAATCCGATAGTAAGATAGTGGTTTATTGTGGAGCAGGCGGCCAAGGTGCCCTCGCGACAAAAACGCTAATGGATATGGGCTTTAATGACGTCAGTAATTTAGAAGGTGGGTCTGCGGCGTGGGTTGAAGCAGGAAATATCCTCTACTCATAAGTGGATTATGATTTAATGCATCTTCGAATTATTTTAGTTCTAGCAGTCTCGATAACTCGTGCTGGCATCAGGAAGAACAGTTTTGCATAATTTAGCATTATTTAGCTGCTCCTCGGATATCGAAGCATGAAGAAGATATGCCCCAACTAGATTTACATTAATGAAAATTGCTTGGCTAAAGTTTGCCAACTCTAGTTCTGAACCCTCGAAATCAGTTTCTACTAGTTTGGTAGCCGAGAGGTTTGCGCCATTCATATAGGTTTTGCTTAACTCACTGTTTGAAAGATTTGCATTGCTTAGATCAACATTAACCAGATAACTATCGCTGAGATTTGCACCGCTCAAGTCGACCCTCTGAAGATCCTGCAAACCGAGGTTCAATTTTGATAAATTACATCCAACACAGGACCGGTTTTCTTTTAAAGAATTGAGTGTCTTGCTCTCGTTAGTATTGCCAGGGTTAGCTAAAAGGCAAAAGATTATTACGGGCAAGAGTTTGATCATGAAAATACAATAGCAAAGTAGTTGGCTTCAATAAATGTGTTAGTAAAATTTTTTAATTAAGATATCAGTCAAATTATAACGTGTTTAGCAAGATAAATTATCATACTGACTTTTAAAGTGATGAGAGGAAAAATAATGTGGACACTATTTATCGTTTTTTTGAGTTCGGGCTGGAACGAGCCTGTACAATACAAAGAAGTAATTCGCTTTGAGACTATTGAACAGTGCGAGCTTCGGAGAAGAGATTTGGCTGCAAAGAGCCTTGATACACCATCCACTGCTTTAAATCCGCAGGATCTTCGTACTGAAGTTCCTGTGCCTATGATGTATGCCTGTGTGTTAGGCTAATGGGCAAGAAGTATGAAGGGAAAACACTATGATTGAAACGCATAAAAAGCAGCTTGAATGGTTTAAATCGAAACTTGGAGTTAGTGATTATACAGTAGCGTGGATTGCCTTTTTAAAAGGCTTAATACTGGGGCTTTTAATCTATCACTTTTTTATAAACGTTTAGATTTTGACCTAAAAATAGCTTTGAAATCCGTCTAATTAAAAGAGTCTATCCGTAAACTAATTTAATACTAGATCGAGTGCTCACTTGTTTTACGACCCGTTTCACATTCGGAAAATTAGTCAGTTTTGGATGCCCGCGTGAGGGCTCAAGCCAAGTGGTAAGCATATACAAATAGATATCTGCGGCACTAAAGGTCTTACCCAGAATCCATTTTTTGTTGTCAATTTGATTATCGATTATCTGAAGTGTTTCCATTAGTCTCTTATGACCACGTCTTTGTGATCCCGGCTCATCTTCAACTGTATCTGCAAATCTATATGGGTGATAATCCTGCTGAAAGGCAGTTTGAACACAACCAGAGAAATAAACTAGTGTCTGAAGAAAAAGGCCACGCAAGGGCGAATCAGGTGATGGTGCTAGATTTGCGTTTTGATGACGATCGCAAAGAAATATTGTAATGGCCGCGCACTCGTACATTGCGCCGTCTTCCCAGATAAGTACTGGAACCCACCCATTTGGATTAATTTTTAATTGCTCTGTTGGTCGTGGCTGGCCTCGGATAGTTGTCGTCGGTATGAGTTCGTAAGGGGCCCCTATCTCCTCGAGAAGTACTCTAACACCCATTGATGCGGTGCGATCTGCGTAATATAACTTATAGGTCATTGAGTTCCTTTTTTTGGATAAAAGCTACAAAACTTTGACGATAGGTTATCGTCTTTATTTCTTATCACAAAATACTTTGTAAATAGTTGTATAATTTGCAGCCACATCCACCGCCCACTGAATCTTTGCAGTATGTGCAATGAAATCTGGTGTTCCCTCGGGGTTGGTTTCTAACGCTTTCCAGTTTTCATCAGCGACTGTAAGCAAATAAAGTACACCATCTTTTATTTCGTTACAGTCTTTTTGGGATAGAATCTTTTGGTCGTCTGCTACGGAAAATTTGTCCAAAAACCAAATGCTAGCAAAGGCATCAATTTTTTCATCGGTGATTACTTTCGTTGGAAGTTTATGCGACTTACAAATTAAGGTTTCATTTCGTCACTGTCTGGACCAGCTACATGCCATTTGCCTTCATAAATTGTTTCAATCCATGCTACTTTTGACTGTCCAAAAATGTGCTTTGCTGGGGTCAGTGCGTGATGCTGCTTTAAAAACCCTGTTCGAACGTTGAAAACTGATTTATCAGGAGCTCTGGCATAGAGTTGACATCCACAAGTGCCGCAAAAACCTTGGATCCGTTCATTCCCGCTATCGGCGATTTTAGAATATTCGGTTACCTTACCCTCTATTATTATATCGTCTTTTTTTATAATAACCACCGGCCTGAATGGTGCACCACTAAACTGCTGACAATCAGTGCAATGACAGGCAATAATCATACCTGGTTCAACCTTACCGCTAATTTTAATTTTTCCGCAGTGGCAGTTTCCATTTACTTTTACAGGGTCGGACATGTTAATCCCATATCTGCAGTGTTTTACTGAATTAGCTTACGAACGAAGTATTGTGTTTGATTACAGTACTTACTTCTGAGATCTCACTAGCAGGTACGCCGGCGCGCTCGGCATGTTCTCTAACAAGTTCCTCACTATCAGCATTGTACACGCAGTAAATTGCATCACCAATTACGTAACTCTGTTCCTGCATAATATTTTTGCCCTCTGATCGCATAGCCTCGAGTACTTCTTCTGATCCTTTGCCTGCGTTATTTAAATCGTTTTTTGCAAGGCTTCCCGCGCCCGCCATTTCTCTCTTAATCAAAAATTTTTTCAACTTAATTTCTCCTATTCGTTTCTGATTACCTGGAACTAATTAATCTGATGCAATTGACATTGACATTGTTTCTGGATCTGTATTTCCCCCAGCTGAAGCGATGAGCTCTGCTTCATTTTCCATATGTTCCTGTATTACGTCCATATTGGGAGTATACATTACAACATGAATGGTATCATTATCATTCACATCCTGGCCCCTGTAAATTGTTTTTATTCCATATTTACTACTTCTTAAACCTTCAGCACCATCGAATGCTGCAAGCCAGTGGTCATACCCTTTCGTAATTTTTTGTTTCAGAATGAGTGTTGGCATTTAATTACTCCTGTAGCTTTGCGTTCAAAAAAGCATACAATAAGAATAGAAATTTCATAGTACAGCTTTTGTAGTGTTTTTATTTTTAGGCTCGTAAGATTATTCCTAAATTAGTTATTAAGATTGTGAACAAGATATTTGTTGAAAATCCGATATATGAAAGTCAGATTGAGAAGAAGAATAGTGGTAGGAAAATACAAACTATAACAAGAAAGCAACAACAAATTCTAAGTAGTAAAAGATCGGATCTATTAAATGTTAAAACTTGTTTATTTTAAAATGAGAGCGTTGGCTGAAGCTCCGCAATTGCTGTTGAATTACTGCGAAATAAATTATGAGTATATAATGTCTTGGGACCACTTTGATGATGAGTGGTCTAACATCAAGCCAAAGCTTGCTTTTAGACAACTGCCAATGATGGAAGTTGAGGATGGTACTCAAATTTGCCAGAGTATCGCTATACTTCAATATATTGAAAATTTAGGTGGCTTAAAAATTAGTGATCCGCTAATGGCGGCTGAAGCCATGGCCGTACTGCAAAGCGCTCAAGAATTATTCGCACCACTAAATCCAACAGTGAATTTTGCGGTTGGCCAAGACTTTAGCAACAAAAGAGATAGCATGAGGATTAACTTAGAAAGTCGGTTTTCCGATTTGGCTCGCTATCTTGACAAACATGAGGGCAGGTACTTTATCGATGATACTCCAAGAGCTGCGGAATTTGCCTGCTTTCATCACCTTGATTTATCAAGAAATCTTGATCCAGAAATCCTTAAAAAGTTTCCCCGTTTAATAAAATTTGTAAACGACATTGAAGATATTGATTCAGTTTCAAAGTATTTGAAAAATAGGCCTAAATTAGTTGGCGTGGGTATAGAACCTAAGCTCGTTATTAACGGGACTGAGCATCCAACAGGCGTCAATAAAACCTAGTTGATAATTGCAGGCTCTAGAACCATCCTAATCCATGCTTCATAACAAGTAAGTTAGGTAAAAGAAGGAAAAATGTGACGCCTAGTAATTGTGCTCTGCGTCCCCACTTTAAAAAGCTTGAATTGTTATTGGCCAGAACCAATGCACCTGCTGCGTACCCGTTAGCCTCAACTTTTCTCCGCCTGGCTTCTAGTGATTTCATTGCGGCATCAAATTTTTCGTCATTTCTTGTATATGCCATTCATTTGTCCCATTGCAAAAGGAGGTTGAAGCGACTCAACCTCCAAAATAATATATCAATCAGCGGTCGACTTTGCAGTTTGTCTAGCGTCATACACCGATTTCTTTTCCTGATATTGCTCTTCTGATAGGCTATGCCAGCCTACGCACTTGCCTGTAGGGCTTCGACCACAACTGCAATTTGCCATATTTTAGCTCCTATATTATTTCATAAGTTAATTAGTTAAAACATGGGGTTCATCAAGCTGAAGGTCTGATACCATTCGGGTCCTTCTGTTGCTAAAAGCATCACGACGGGTATTCCAACTATAAAAAATATACAGCTTAAAAATGCCCAGCCTAACCCGCTATTGTTTGATGTCGCCTCACTCACGCGTTGGTGTCCATGCACATGCCTAATTCTGCATTCCACTCCTGTCCTACTTCGCAAGTCATCGCGGTGTCGGTGCCATGTTTGCTGCAACCGCCTGCAAAGCTAAATGAGGTTGAAAGAATTATGGCAAATAGTGTTGTACTTAAATATTTCATGCTGATCTCCTCTTATCTTCAGTACAGATAGGCTTAGGAAAGCTCATATCAATGCGACTTTCTGTCAAGGAACGCGTATAGCTAAGCCATCCTAAAGCCTTATTTGTGATCAAAAATTACTAGTTAATTTTTTAGGTTTTTAATCGTATCGACAAGTGTGTCTATTTCGTCGATTGTCTTGTCGATCATTCCTTCCACAAACAAATTCCGAAAACGTCTTTCTGAAGCAGTAATCGCAACTATTGGTTTTTTATTTGCATAACTAAAGCCAATTTCGGCCGCCGTTCCAGAATCTATGTCTTGCCCAGTTAGTAGAGCCACAGTTAAATCAGCGGTTTTTAATGCATCGATATCGTTATTGAAAATTTTTTCTTTTGTTGCGGTAGACATATTAAGCTGTTTCAGCTTTTCCTCTGATACCCCTTTTTGGTCTCTGTGAGGGAGAAAACACTCAAAACCATTATTTTCCAGTTCTCTTGCAATTTTTTCTAAATATCGTTTTTCGTGAGTATTAAATAGGGGCCCAGCAATGTATATTTTCTTAAACAACTATTGGCCTTTCTTTATTATTTGTGGTGCTGACCCTCGTTTAATAATTTTCATCAGTTGACCCAATATCCATTCTTGACAATTCATTAGTCAGGCGATTTTTATAACGCCGTTGCCTGCGCCTTGCCTTGCTTGAATTGGCTCTCCAGCTTTGCCTTTTATCCTGAACCAATTCTTCTAGGTCATCGATCGTTTCGATTAGCTCAGCATCGGCTTCACGTGTTCTTCGGGCCATTGCGAAGCTTCTCAGAACATTCCTTTAATTTATCTCGACACTTTGGGTCAGAGAGAACGGCAGTCGCAAGAAGAGCTCCGGCCGTAAAAAAGACTGCCCCAGTGAGTAGAAATTTAGTAGCAATTAATTTATGGGCTAAAAACATAGTATTCTCCTTTGATTGAATCGTAGGTTGCCTATTTAAGTTTTCAAGAAACTAAACCAATCAGCCTGAGTACTTTTGATAGGCTTGAAATCAAAGCTGCATTTTTACTTATTTGGATCGGCTGTTTCTGATAGATCTATCCACTCTGGTTGAACGCCAACTTTATTCAAAAACTTTACTAAATTGTCGGGTGAAATTCCCAGCGTTCTGTCATTTACTAACGGATGGACATATATTTGAGCACAGTTTTTTAGTTCATGGTCGATAAATATAGTTACACCTTGCTGAGCTCCAGTGATCATTGCGAGCGGCGTAACAGCACCCGGTCTAACACCTAGGTTATCCATCAACCGTTCTGCGGAACCGAATGAGAGTCGGCCCACACCGAGCCTCGAGGAAAGTAGTTTGAGATTAATTCCTCGATCTTGCTCAGCAACTATCAGAATATTGCGTTTTTTATTGTCCCTAAGGTAGAGATTTTTAATATGACCTCCACCTTCATCTGAAGATAAAAACTGATGCTGTATTTTTTTAGAGTCCTCTACGGTTTGAAGAGGCACGTGGTCGGTGCGACTATAAATGATACCCCATTCATCCAACAGCTTTATAAGATCCTCGGATGAGACTGGCAGTGTTTCTTGATATTCTGAGGATGCATCGGGAATGAGCGTCATTGGCACCAATTATAAAAAGTAATAAAGAGTTGATATAACTGAAAAGGTTTTCTGTTCAGTTGCGGGCAAATTTTTTATTTTGTAAGGTCTGCAGGATTTACCATGGGCTGTCCAGTAAGAGTCTCATGCGATACATACCTTTGTGTTTCGGTCGGTAGCGTCACCATAACGTCATTCATTCCCATTTGTTCTAAAGCCGAAAATATAGCATCTTCGTCTTCAGCATACCAATGACAATAAAAGAAATCTTCTGTACCCATCCAATGCTGCAGCAGTTCTGCTTTTTCAGTTTTCATCCCATCAAAAAGTTCTTTGTCAGTTAAGTTTTTTGTGTCTTCGAAGAATTTGTTCTTTATTTCATCACTCATGTAAGTATGAGTGCATATGAAATGTTTTTTCATTTTGAGCTCCCTACATTTATTGTGCTGCTGAAACGATTTCTAGTATGATATGTCTTCTGTTCTCCATCATTTTGAAGATAATTGCATCTATTTTTTTACTTTGCATTATTTCACGGACATTTTCAGATTTCGCCAAAATCAGACTGGGATGAAGTAATAGCTTTTTGAGCGTCGGCTTTAGCTTCAAACTTTCCTGCAACATTTTGCTGAAATTCTTTTAATGATTTGAAAGCATTATTTAGGTTCTCATTTGTATCGAAATAGCAAATGCTCATACCTCTATCCGGCGCTATATGAAAGGAACGCATAGCAATCAAGCCTTTTGGTTGTGGAGGCATATGCTTATCAATGTACTCGTGAGCACTATGCATTAACGATTTGTTGGTGTATCGCATCGTGAGAATTGCACAAAATTTAACTGGCTTATTCATGAATTAATCTCTCATAAAAATGTATGTTAGCGGAAGTATAGAAGTTTAATGATCAACACCAAGCAAGGAATTTAAAATGTGGACACTTTTTTTAGTTTTTTTAAGCGCTGCCGGAGAACCCATTCAATTCGAACCACTTACATCTTATCCTGAGAAAATGATGTGCAACTGGGACGCTAGCCGCTTGTCTCGAGACAAAGCTGAGATCTTAACTCCAAATACAGAGAGAGATTTCGTAGAACTTCCAGTCCAGTATGCTTGTGTTATGACGCAACAAAAGTAGTTTTCTGGTAAATTATTAAGGTACAATTTTATGAATTGGTTCGCAACAATCGATGGTTATTGTGAGAGAATTGATGCTTCGTTTTGGTCGGAACCCTTAAATGCAGTTACCAATGTTGTTTTTTTGATGGCTGCAATTTGGGTTTTGCGAAGAGAAGAGCTCAACAATAAGGCGCGTGCCTTAGCTTTTCTTTTAGCAATGATTGGTATTGCCTCTTTTCTTTTTCATTCCGTTGCCACTGCCTGGGCTGGAGCACTAGATGTATTATTAATCCTACTATTTACCCTTTTATATATTTTTGTTGCTACAGAAGATTTTTTGGGCCTACCGAGACGCAGCGCGCTGGTTGTGACTTTAGGGTATTTTCCATTTTCAGTTGTCGTGGAATGGTTGACGCTGCCCTTAAGCTTTCTTGGTTCAACCCGTATTTACATACCCATATTGGTACTCATTACACTTTATTCACTTATTTTGTACAAAAAATTCCCGTATTTATCGCGGGGTCTTGCAATGGGTGCGTTATTGTTGACGATATCAATGTTAGCCCGCTCTGTGGATTTGCCGTTATGCGAGACAATCCCGACAGGCACTCACTTTTTGTGGCATGTTATTAACGCCATTATGCTTGCTTGGATGATTGAAGTTTATCGTCGGCACATAATCTCTAGAAGTGGCAATTTTTAAACTAATCATCTTTTCACATTTTTAATGTTTCGCTCCCTTAAAACAATAAAATACCCAGAAAATACAACTATAAAGGCTCCCAACCATGTCATTAGATTGGGACGTTCTCCCAAAATTAATATGGACAATAATAGCGCGAATACTAGCCTCGAATACCTAAAAGGAGCAATCAAAGAAGCATCACCGTAACGAGTGGCACCCACTAGCAGGTAGTATGCAGTTACGCCTGATGCTATGCCAACCATTAATATTTTTATTTCACCAAAACTGGGCCAAATGAACTCACCATAAAATGGAATAGCCACTAGACCTGCCGCGGCCATTGCTCCGAAACCGTAGATGGAGATTGTTAGGGTTGGTAAAGTTGTTTTCATTGCTCGTGTCGCTAGATCTCTGACAGATAGGCAAATAACGGCCGCAACAGCGAGCAAGCTTAAAGGATTGAAATCCGCTAGTCCGGGTTTAACTATTAAAAGTATACCAAAAAACCCTATTATTACCGCTAGCCAACGCCTGATTCCAACTGTTTCTCCCAGAAAAATAGCCGCGCCCGCTGTAATTGCCAGCGGAGTTCCTTGAAGAATGGCTGAAGCTGATGACAAGGGTGTTAGCACTATTGCACCTACGAAGAATAATGCACCGAATAAGTCAGCAAATGTCCTTGTAATCACGTGCTTATTTAGCAACTCTCGGCTAAGTACTGGTTGTTTTGAAATAATAGCGAAAATTAAAAAGATTATCGCGCCACTTAATCCCATAATTACCATTATTTGAGATGCTGGCATAGTGCTTGATAAGAGTTTTATAAAAAAATCTTCCAAAGAAAAAAGAGCCATGGAGCCAACCATAAATAATACGGGTTGGAATTCAGAATTTTTCAATACACTATCCTTAGTGAGAGCTTTAACTGTGAATGGACTATAGATAAAACTAAGCTTTGGCTATAAATTGTTTGAGGAGTTTTTTTGGCGATAATTGATCCGGATCGATTATTTGCATTTCGAATATTACCTGGATTATAAAAATATATGAAGTACTCGGGAAATTGCTTATGTGGTGCGGTTAGCTTTAAATTTTCATACGACCCAATGATGCAATTTAAATGTCATTGTAATGTTTGTCAGAAAGTCTTTGGGCATACTTTGCATGCCTTGGCTAAGCCAAAGGACGAATTGGAGATTTCTGGGTCTCTTTCAAATTATCATATAACTGGCGGAAGTGGGAACAAACTACATTATAACTTTTGTCCAACTTGTGGTACTTTTATATATAACAAACCAGATCTTTTGGATCCTATGATTTACGTACCCGCGGGATTGCTTGATGGTCAAATAGAGTTCACTCCAACTGTTGAATTATGGACGTCACAAAAACCTAATTATATCCCAAAGGCCACTTCAACGAAAGCGGCCTTTGAGAATAACGGAACAACAGATCGGCTTATGGATATGCTCGAAAATTTAGACAAGAGGGGATAAGAACTTCTTAAATCAATTCTGGCCGTAACCAGGCCGTTCTATTTTCATATATTTACGGTTACTATATTACACTCAGTATTTTATCTTATAGAATGATAGATTTCCCCGCCAAGGCTTATCACTTTCCCATAACTACCGAGTATTTCAGCAAATTGAGGGAAATAATCATTTTGTGACGCATTTTCGACGTGACGCTGAATACTTGCCATCCCGGTAAAACGCTCATTGATTGTGAATAATGTATTGCCAGTCACACCCTTTTCTGGATCAGTAGGATCGATGAACTCGGGCGCTTTAGTAAAGTAAGCATTGAGTAAATGTTCGCTCCCATTATTTGCCTCTGAGTAAAAATCAGTCATCCAAGCAGCATGTTTCCGGAATACTTCTTCGACGGACGCGGCCTCTGCATTGGAGCAGACATAGCCAAGGTTAATACATTTAATATCAGACATATTGTTCTCCCTTATTGATTTAGCTTGAGCTTAAATGGCCAAGTTGCTTGCGACTAGTACAACTTTTGGACCCAAATGAACTTTTGGTTGGGTACACTAAGAAAGTATATCTAGTTAAAACCCTTATAAACTTGCATAACCCCTGTAAACACGTTTTCCGATGGATTTGATTTGCAGAACTTGAGTAACTCCATCCCAAAAATTGTTTCGTCTGCATGAACTGATTTTTTTGATTTCCAATTTGCTCCAGTTACAAACCCATTTACCCACGCGTCGAAGAAGTTTTTATCAAAAAAGCTACCTCCCTCCCATGCTTTTACGAGCGCCGAGCATGGTTTATTGCCTGGGCCATACATTACCTGAGCCTCAGCTTGGTTCAAATTTAGCGATAAAAATAGTCCAAATATAAGAATTCTCATTATTCACTACTTATAAAATTATCAAATCGAGTAAATTTTAAGCTGCTTACATAATATGAAAAATAAGAAGCTGCTAAAATTACAAAGAGTATGATAAGTTTTGATTTTTTATTCATTTTATTGTATCAAAAACATTCTTATAGCTAGTAATTATCTATTTCATTTTGATGCAGAACTATGCCCGAGAATGCCTTGGTGCGGCTACCGTTTTCATATAGTTCTAAAATAGGGGTAATGCTATCTAGCCAATCTAAGCCCGAAACTACATCCATGCTTCTATCTTCGATACTGTCGTAGGTATTCAAAGCTGCATACTCACTATCTCCTAAGCTTAGTATCTGCCAAGATATAGAGTTGGAATTGTCAAATTTTCTGAGTGCATCTATTAGCTGATCTTCAAATCCGATCTTGGCTTTGAATCTCGTGATCGTTGTGACCAATGTCATAAAGATTTTCCTATTCATTCATAATAAACGTTTATTTACCAAGTTTATCTAAAATTTCTTTTAAAAGCTCGTTGCTATCTTCCTTTAGCTTATTTTGTAGCTTAAGCTGCTCGACTATTTGACGTAAGTAAACTTCTTCAAGGTCCATTTCGTTTCCTTTCAAATTAACTAAGTGAAATATTCTATCTCGTGTAGCTTCACATTGCTATCTAAATTACTTTTGTTACTGTTCATGATCATAAAGAAGAGAATTGTAGAAAGAAGTTTTGTTATGCGGTTAGTAGTTTTAGCTTTTTTGATGTCACTCTCTACGGGTGCCTTTGGTGAAATTAGTGATAATCGTTTGCGTGTCTTGTTAAATATTTGTGATGCGGCTCAAAAGTCAGCTGATTCGGGTACGGTTAGAAATATTGCCTCACAGATACAGAGTACAAAACTACCAGAAAATGAGCAATTAGCTGCTTCGTTTGAGAAGTGTCTATACACTGCATTTGGGGAAACGACGAAAAAACCAAATGTTAATCAATTAATTGAGGAAGTAGAAAACACATATTCAAAACTTGAAGCAGATTGTCGTGCATTGCTGAGAGTTGGACCTGAGATCGCAATTGCCCATCCTATTTGCAAGCCTGTACTCATTAAGCCCTAACAAAAGCTTGTTCGCTGTCAGTTTTTATTAATTTGTTCTCCATTTTCGTAGTTAGTCTTATGGCATTCGATACTTACAATATCTGCTGACCCTAAATTCATTGAGGGAAGCCGGTTATGTAAGCAAAAACAGATCTCATCATTATGCAACACAGTCATACGCAAATTGCCGTCCTTGTTAGTCCCGCTAGCGACAACTGTAACCTCTGAAATTATCGCTTTGGCTTCAGTTTCAACAGCAATGGATTTGGTGCTGAGCGAAAATATAATAAATATGAACAAATATTTTCGAGTTAATTAGTTGTAACACAAATAACAAGAAACTTGAAAAGAAGTTAACAACTTACCATTTAACTCAAAGGGGCATTTAACGTATACTCGCAGATGAAACTTGTGCAGGTAAATTGGCGCCACGGCGTACGTTACATTTTATACGATGAACAGGGTAAAGTTGTAATTATTACCCGAAACAAGAAGGTGGCCTTACATTATGCTAATACTAATCAAACTGTTTAACTTTGTTCAGTTGGATTTAACCAATTGATGTAGGTTTAACTTAAGCCTTTCCACTCACTGACTTCTGGATAGAATTGCGCGCGCCATTTAATTACTTTTGGGTTCATTACCTTGCGCCAAATAAATGGTACCAAGCTAAATACAACCATAATCGGGTATCCAAATGGTAATTGGGGTGCGCTGTCAGCATCATGTGCACTCAGAGTTGGATATGTTTGTGATGGCCTAGAATGATGATCCGAATGTTTTTGTAAGTTAATAAGTAGTAAGTTGCTGGCTGCATGATTGGCATTCCAACTGTGGTGTGGCTTTGTGGGTTCATACTTATTATCTGATATTTTTTTTCTGGAGAGACCATAATGCTCTATATAATTTACAACTTCCAAGTGAAGTACGGCCACCAGTGCTTGAATGAAAAATAATGCAATGCCCCATCCTCCGCCAACTACGAAAGACAAGCACACAAAGAAACATGCCAATGCGGCATAAATGTAAAACGGGTTCGAAATATTTAGGATAGATTTATTTTTGGAAGCGAGCTTTTGCGCTTCCACTGACCAAGCGGAAATTAGACACTGGGGGATGACCCGAAGGAAAAAAGTATAGAAACTTTCATTGAAACGGGCAGTGACCGCATCCTTCTTAGTGCCTACATACCTGTGGTGTACAAATACATGTTCAGTTCTAAAGTGACCATAAAAAGCCATGGCCATTAAGATATCTGAGAAAAATCGCTCTAGCTTTGTTTTTTGATGCATTAATTCGTGAGCAAAGGTAATTCCGACGGCCCCAGTAATCATTCCCTGTACAAGCATTAAACAAATAGCCTCGAGAGTTGTGAGGTGATTAAACCAACAGATAGAGACCAGAGATCCAAACAGTAAGAAGAATTGGATCAAGGGCCAGGTAAATAGAATTAGTTTGTAACTACTTGTGTCGTTCGAGACATCTATTTGGTTTTTTTTGTTTTCACCGATAATAAAATCAATGATTGAGATTATTACGTAACCAAAAACTGGGGCGAGAATTAATATAGTTCCGCCGTAAACCCACGCTAATATAAGTAATGGACAAAACAATAATGGAAGGGCAAACGCTATGGGCGGCTCAGGTTTACTAAAATTTTGACTTGTGTTGGACACCTTTAAAAACTCTCTAGCTTGAAAATTAACAATCAATTACCTTTTGAATTTGTAGCTCCTTCTGGTTCGTTTTCCAGCATTTCTCGCAACCAGTTACTCATTGCCACTTGATAGTTCAGCCCTTCCAACTTTATTGGCTGTTTTGATACCCACCACTGATACGGGTCATCTTCCATTCGAATTGCTAGTCTGTCATTTTCGTTCGCAATCTTCATGAAATCAGAGTTATTTTTGTTTTCTTTTTTAACATAATGCCACTTCTGCACTTCAATTGCATCAGTATCTAAAATCAGCGCCATCTCATTTTTTACTTTTCCTGAAAAATTGTAAGATGGACTTTCAGTAAACCAAACAAAACGTCCACAGTAATTATATTGGTCATCAAGAGCTCTTTGGTCAGCTATAGAATAACCCTCCCGAAGCCCTGCCATATATTCAGTTCCCTCGAGCTCAAGTTTCTTGCTCGCCAAGATCAATTTCATCGCGTCTCGCGAAGTCCAATGATAAAGTGTTGTGCCCATTGTTTACCTTAATAAGTCAGAATTGATTTTAATATCCCTATTTTAGAATGCAATGACAGCCTTAAGGTATTTCAAATATTAATTATTAAATACATGCAAAATCTATGCGTAAAATTTTAATATTTATGATCTTAAAGGATACTATCAAAGCATAGAAAGACCGAAATTTGATTTAATTTTCTTTTAATATTACAATATTTTTATGGGAGATTCTAAAATTACGATAATCCATTTGCTATCTGCTGTGGCCGTATTAGCGGTTATAGCATCCCAAAGCTTTGCTTTAATCTAGGTTGGTTAAATCAACGCAGCTAGTTGAAATCAGCTCACAAAAGCTCTGTTTACAAATCATTAAAAAGTGGGAAGTGTATTTCCGTACTACTTTTAAGGTAAAATAAGGCTAAAGAACATGAGTGTAAAAGGTTCGTGTGAATGTCAGGGTGTTGTTTTTGAACTTATTGGAGAGCTGCGAGATGTTGTCTTCTGCCATTGCTCTCAGTGTCGTAAAACGTCTGGCCACTACTGGGCCGCCACACAGGTTGCAAAAGCTAATTTAAATTTAATTAAAGCTATGTCACTAAGCTGGTATGACTCATCAGATGAAGCTCGTCGTGGTTTTTGCAGTGTATGTGGCTCCAGCATGTTTTATGAGAGAAAAGGTATTGATAAAATCTCGGTTTCAGCAGGTTCGCTCGAAACACCGACATCTCTTGATCGGATGCGCCATATCTACGTTGCAAGTAAAGGTGACTATTATGATATTTCAGATGACTTACCACAATTCGAGGAATATTGACCCAAGCACAGTGCTTGATCGACCATACCCCTAAATTTTGTCCCAAAGGCCTCAAATATTATTGAAATATTTATTATAATGTCGCGTGCTCCACTTAATTTTCTGATTTTGCAAATGGAACCATAGCTGACCATACACCATCAGCTTTGAAGCGATGATAAAGGGCGGCGAGGATGTGGATACCTACCAACCAATATGTACCAGTAACAGAAAACTCGTGGATAATGATCACAGCTTCCATAATTAACCCTTCTTTTAGCCCAATCCAATAAAGTCCACCTATCGCCAGTCCTGTTAATGCAATGGACCCTAGGCTTACATACATTCCAAGGTGTACAAGTTTTGCTGCAATTTTTTGAATGTAACTCGTATTTTCGGGCAGTGCGCTTCGCTGTGTTTTTGTCATGTAAACAAAACGTCCCAAAAGAAGAAGTATGAAGATACCAGCAAAGAATATTTCAAGTCTAAACAGCGAGGGGTCTGAGAGTTCTGCAACATCATCCACTTGTTTGAAAACTCCATATGCAAACAGAAGTACAAACCCCCAATGCATTAGTTTGGCTATTTTGCTATATCGAGTTTGATTAATGAGGTTTGTTTCTTCCAAATAATTTCTCCAACAATTGAGATCAGCATATATAACATTCCCAAAAATTTCACACACACTTAAAGTGCATCATAAAAAGAATATTGAATTATAAATGTAAAGAACATTTTGCTTCCTATTGACCTTCCAGTAACTGGAGCCACTACCTCGAAGGCATGAGAGTGAAAATAATTATATTGACACTTATAGCCAGTGCCTTTGGAATTTTTCTTTACCTGACAGTGACCGCCCCGAAGTCACTTGCCGTGCTTGATTATTCAGCGGAAACTTCGGATCTATCCAACGGTGAGTATATATTTACAGCTGCGGGTTGTAGTGGATGTCATATTGAAGAGGGCTCAAAAGACAAATATCTATTGGCTGGCGGGCAGAAATTTGAAACTGCGTTTGGTACATTTAAAGCTCCAAATATTTCCAATAGTGTTGAATTTGGAATCGGGGCATGGGAATTTAAAGATTTTTATAACGCATTAAAGCTCGGCCAGAGCCCTAACGGCGAACATTATTTCCCTACATTTCCTTACACAGCATATTCCAAAATGACAGATCAAGATATCATGGACTTATGGACGTTCTGGAAGACTCTGCCTAGCTCTGACGCATTTATCAGCGATCATGACTTACCATTTTTATTTTCTAGCAGGCGAAATATCGGCATTTGGAAAACTCTTTACATGTCAGATAAATTTGTCAGCTCCGAGGTTGATAGGGGTACATATTTAGTTGAGGCACTTGCTCATTGCGCAGAGTGTCATACTCCTAGAAACATACTCGGTGCATTAAAATTTTCTGAGTGGCTAGAAGGAGCCCAAGACCCAAGTGGTAAGGGAAGAATTCCTGGTATTAGCACCGAGAAGCTTGCTTGGACGGAAGATGAAATTATAGAATATCTAAGTTCTGGTTTTACTCCTGATTATGACGTTGCTGGAGGTAAAATGGCTTCGGTAGTTGAAAACACGTCTAAGCTAAGTGCAGCGGATAGAAGCTCTATCGCACAATATCTTTTGAGGATTAAATAATGTTTAAAAACTATCTAATTTTATACATTTTTCTTCTTGCGATGGTAAATTTGCATACAGCAAATGCTCATCATGAACTCGAAGACCAAAACATCGTGAACGGAGAAGAAAATTATCAAGCACATTGTGCCAGCTGTCACGGGGTTGACCTCGAGGGTCAACCTAATTGGCGGACAATGAAAGCTGACGGCAGTCTTCCGGCACCCCCTCATGATGCGACGGGGCATACCTGGCATCATGATACAAAAATGTTATTTGATTATACTAAATATGGCGGTCAAAAAACGCTGGCTGCCGTAGGTATCACCGATTACAAAAGTGGTATGCCGGGCTACGAAGACGTGCTTTCAGATTTACAAATTTGGGAAATTTTAGCTTTTATTAGATCGACCTGGCCTAAGGACATACAAGATCTACATGCAACTAGACATTAGTTGAAAGTTTGTAAAGGTTTTTTCGATGTTATCACGACGTGGTTTAATTAAAAATTGTTTGGCAAGTTTAGTAGCAGTGAAGGTTCCTACAAGTGCATTTTCTGCAAAAAATGTTTCTCGTTACCGCATCGTTGCTCAGAAATCTGAGCATCAATTTTATGAGGGAGCTAATCTTTCAGATCTATTTCTTTACAATGGTAGTAGCCCCGGCCCACTCATTGTGGAAAAAAAGGGTAATATACTGGAAGTAGAGTTTTCGAACCTTTTGGATGAGCCCAGTTCGATACATTGGCATGGTATCAGAAACCTTAACGACATGGATGGTGTGCCGGGTCTCACACAAGCACCTGTAGAACCTGGAGAAACTTTCACTTATAGGTTTCCTTTGAATGATGCTGGTACTTTTTGGTACCATTCTCACAGTCAGGCATGGAACCAAGTAGCAAGAGGGCTTTGTGGCCCATTGATTGTGCTAGAAGATGATTCATTAATGAGTGATAGAGACCTAACCATTGCTGTAGATGATTGGCTTTTAGACGAGAATGAGCAAATTCACACGGCTAGTTTAGGAAGCTTACATGATTGGTCGCATGGAGGAAGGCTAGGAAATTTTCTTACGATAAACGGTAAGTCGGCACCTGAAATAAAAATCCCAAAGACTGGAAAAGTACATTTAAGGTTTTTAAATTTTGCAAATGCTCGTGTGATGCAGTTTGAACTAAATGATAGGTTACCGATGCGGATTGTTGCTTTAGATGGGGCACCATGTGATCCTTTCATGAGGCAACGTTTAACTCTGGCTCCTGCACAAAGGGTTGATGTTCAGATCGATGACGTCTCATTCCTTAGAGAATTATTCGAGGTAAGCGCAGGGGAGGAATATAGTGCAGCTACTTTTGCGCCAAATGAGGTAACTCAAAAACTAAATGCATTACCAAGATTTGTATTGCCAACAAATAATATGCTGAAAATGGATAATGCTGAGGTGATAAACATTCATATGCAGGGTGGGGCCATGGGTAACCTATCTTCTGCTATTTTCGAGGGTGAGCAAAAGAGTTTGCGAGAGCTGGCAAGATCTGAAAAAAAATTATGGGCTTTTAATGGAGAAATCGGTGGGTATGATCTAACGCTTGCAGAAGTGGATTTAGGCAAAACTGTCGTATTAAAGATTTGGAACGATACACGGTGGCAACACGGGATGCATCTCCACGGACATCATTTTTGGGTTAAGTCTAGAGAATTTGGGGATGAGGCTAATTTAGTTCTTCGAGACACCTATCTCATGCAACCGGGTGAACAGGCCGACTTGGTCTTCGAAGCAAACAATCCTGGATCATGGTTATTTCATTGCCATATGCTTGAACATCACGTTTCAGGCATGGGAGGCATTATAACCGTTGGATAGAAAATTTAGCTTTATTGATTTCCAAAAATTGTCAGATTTATAAGTACAAAGCGCGCTTCTTGGTATAATAGCATTTTGCAGAACAGTCTGTTGATCGTATCAATAGCGCCAAAGATTTATTCCATAGTTTTTGCATTATACACTCCATAATTTTATGGTTTGGATATAATCTTTTTTCTGTTATGAATATTTGAAAAAAAGAATACCCGGCATGCAACGCTCGCAATGGTGGGTTTGCGAAATAGAGCTATTTAAGGATTTCCAGCCGTAGATTACCAAATTAATTTGCTAGGAATTTGTTAATAAGGCCGGATGATATCGCGAAATTTACACCTGCATTAGTATCAGTATTTTTTGTAAAAATGCCGCTCATCATACCCAGTAATTCACCATTAAGATTGACTAAAGCTCCACCAGATGAACCAGGATTTGCCGCTGCATCAGTCTGCAGGAAATCTTCGATTTCATTGAAACCAATGTTGCTCAAGCCTGTAGCGGATATCACGCCGCAGGTTATCCCAATATTTAATCCAAAACTATTGCTTATTAGGCAAGCACTGCTGCCAATTTTAGGCTTTTCAGTTTTAATTGTTATTGGCCGCAATTCTAACTCGGTTTTAAGTAATGCAAGATCGGTAGAAATAGAATTCTTAATTATCTTAGCTGAAAATAATTCACCTTTAATATCTCGAACTTTTACATCAGTTGCTTTTGAAATTACATGCGATGCAGTAAGTATAAGTCCGTCTGACGAAACTATAATTCCAGAACCTTCTGGCGCTGTCCCAGGGGGTGCGCCAAATCCTGGTTTATCATAGCCGGGCCAAGTTGGTAATATAGATACTACAGTAGGTGAAGCTATTTCCCATGCGTTTACTGGGTCTGCAAAGATTGGTTTTGATATCAGCAGGACTATGATTTTTACTACAGGAAATATATAAAAAAAGTTCTTCACGAAAGTTTAGCCTTGCTAATAAAATGCCTATTCTCTGGTTTTAAGATATAGATCTAACCAAATTTCCCTAAAATCTGTAACATCTAAAATCTACGATCTTAAATAAGGACTTAATTTGATAAAAATATCAATTTAAAATTTCTATTTTGGACATGCTGTGAATTACTGATTTTAAAGTTTGCCCGTACCTTGGACGATTTATTTCATTAAATGAATTCGAAACTCTTTTTATTTCTCTAAACTCCCGGGTTTCTATCTCAGAGAAGCTAAAAATTAGGGGGATATTCTCCAATTTGCTTATCTGACTGGCATCTTGCAAGTCATTTAAATAGATTGCAGCCGAAGGTTCTATAGACAGGTCGCAATTTGTAGAACAGTGATATTTAAAAAACATAAACACATTATCCCGATAGCTTTTGTGGTCTACCCCAATTATTGAGAAGCACTTTTCACAGTATATGCGGGTAGACCGACCGGTTGATCGTAATTTAAATGCGTGCATGAATTCTTTGCCTTTGACGCTAAGAATATCTGATTTAACATAAATTAATTCTTGTAAAGAGCTCGGCTCTGCACCGCCTTGTAGTGAGCACCACTCTAATGCGTGTCGGCAATCAGTGCATCCACATAACAAACTCAGGCAAGGTTGCTCATCGTTAATTTCAAAACCACAAGCTCCGCAGTGGCAGGTGATATTGGCGCTCATAAATGTGTAACTTTAATTTGTAACTTTCTAAAATACTATTTGGAGGTTACGCATATCACAAGGTGGCTGAACAAATAAGTCAGCCACTTTAAAATTTAAGCAGCAGCAGAAGTACTGTAAAGTATATCGCCCATGTTGAAGAGTAAAATAGTATTGAGTATTAAAAAACCTAATGGAGCGATATATCCTTCAGGTGTAACTTTAACACCCTCAACTTCAGCCCACTCACTGTTTACAGTATTATAGCCAAAGATTGCCGCAAGAAGTGCCTGTATCCACGCGTACACGACGAATGCCCAAGCTCCTTGAGGCCCGATAAATAAAAGTACAATAGCAACCGCAGTGGAAGCTCCAACACACGTACCCACAAGTCGTGTCATGAATACGGCTCCATCGCCGAAACCATATTGATCAATAAACCCTTTTGTTTGTAAAAGGCAGCGGTATGCATAGTACCCGCCTGCAACAATTAGTAATAACCAAATAACGAGGTTTAATACGCCACCAAAAGCTTCCACCATTTTATTCTCCCGTGATAATTAGCTAGTCAATAATATTTTGATAGGTCACGTTTCAGTTAATTAGACAGTAAATCAAGTACAGGTTTTGTATTAATCTAAAAGAATTGTTTATCTGGCGCCAAAAGTTAGAGGTATGATTTATTTTAAAATAAGCTTCAAAAAATATCTAACTAAGCCACTATCTACTGTTGAATTATGAAAAGTTTTTTTACTTTCTCGTGTATTGTCCATTCACCCTTCCAGCCTTTTGGAAGTACAAGTAGATCTCCTCCAGCCAATACACGTTGACCATTTCCGTCATAGTTTATTATTGACGCTTTTCCTGATAAGATATGGCAAAATTCAGCGGCACTCGTTCGGTCCGCAGTGAAAGTTCCTTCCGAACACTCCCAGATACCAATTTTTGTCGTGCCGTCATAAGATTCCCAAAGAATTTCGGATGCCTCTAATTGTCCGGGTGTTTTTGTTGTTGGTTTAGGATTGAAATCCGTTAATTCTATGTTTGCAAACTGCGCAAAAGTTTTTAATTCTATCATTTGTTTGCTCAATACCTATGATTATCTTTACAATTTAAACATATATTTACTTTTCAAAAGAATATGTATTTTTTAAATCAATAATTTAATTTGGACAATTAGCGATGGAAATTGCCTGATGACGTTTAAGGATAAAAGTGACATTTATGTTAACCGGCGCACTTGTATGAAATACATAATAACTAAACATCGATAGAACTAAGCCGTTGGTATTTCTATGGGTGTTATGTTTGATATCAAAAATTTAGAATATGCGCGAGTTTTAGATAATCGTGCTGCTCTTTCCGTGACCAAAGATAAAGACAAAGAGCAGAGGAAGCGGCGTCAAAAAGGAATGTTGAAAAACGGTTTAAAGCAAGCAACAAAAAAAAGTAAAAAATATCCATACAAGAATATAAATATATTAGATCTGACAGTTTAAATGATCCAGGATATGGTTCTCGAATTTAGCTATTAAATGATGAACTTGCATTTAATATGCCTATGCTACAATCATACAAGAAACATTCAGGTCAATTTTTAAGCATAAACGGTAATTACTTGGTCAAGAGATAACCCTTGTTTGACCTTAGAGGTTTTCCGTTTCGATTATATCGCACTCGTACACGTGGAGCCATTTTTTATGGCTTTTCATCTAAGTTAAAATACCAGGCTCTGAGTTTATCATCGATTCTTAGAGCGCAGCAGAATATTATTAATTTTGGAGTTTGAATCATTGGCCGAGATTGATCATTTTTACATCAAGGAAAGAATTCTTAAATTTTGTGAGTATCAGATGTTTGATGCAGACATAAGTGATTTGATAAGGTACGCTAAGGGCAAGGGTTTTCTCAACCGTGACGAGAGTGTTACCACCGAGGGAATAAAATTGGCTCATTCTATGAACAAAAGCGATACCTGGATACCCGTGGAATGGCAAATAATTTGATAAACGTTAAGCGATTAAATATTTTAGCGCACTGATTATTTAAATAAATTAGAGAGTTCCTACTAAGTACACTAATAATAAAAGTGAATAAAACAAAGTTCCAAATAGTAGTTTTGGATCGGCATCTATCGTTTCAATTAATTTTAAAAGCCTTGTGAAAAGGTTTAAAATGGTAGGATCTGTTGTCTTATCAATTTTCATATTTTTAATACGAACAAAGATAAAATTTGGATTAAAGTTCGTTTTCAACAAATCCTAGAACTATTTGGAAATTTGAAATACTTTAGTCATGGAGATAATACAGTCATTGGCTGACAATAAACTTTATCATCTTCCTCATCATTAAAATCGATTACCATGCCGCCTACGGGGTGCCATCCGTTTTCTATGTATTTTGAAACGTGTTCACATAGGTTTGCACGACTATATCCTGTTGCGATGACATACTTATTATCCATTATTTATCTTTCCTATTGTTTGAACAGCCAGATGAATTTTTTTAAACAATTAATTTAAGATTATCAGATTTAAGAAATACGAGCTTTCAATATTTTTATAATCTTATAGCAGATTTTTCATTCAGAAATTTTGGATTAGCTTTTTTTATCAATTCAGAAGTTGGGCTTTATAAAAGGATCTGGAAAGCTGTGTAACTTGGTTGTCGTTGTAGGAAGAGAAGAATGATTATTCACACGATCTACCAAGTTACATTTACTGAGGATAAGTATCTATTATTTCCTTTTATAGTATAGAAAGTGTATCTGCTTATTATTTGTCAATTTTTAATATATAGTTAGCAATATTCAAAAAAATATGCTATATTATCGGAGCGTTATTAAAATGCACAAGCGGATAGAGATATCCTCCCAAATCTTTTTATTCGCTAAAGATATAAATAATGAGCAGTCAGATTTTCTGTCTTGATTGTAAGTTTGGGACAGGGCCAGCTATACTCTCCCATATGGCTGGTCCCTTTTATTGGGCCTACATTTTTTCGGAAACTAAACTTATACGTTCATTTTACTATATAAAATCAATTAGTTGTTGACTCTTGTGCTATCTTTAGCACAATTGGTTTAATCTTTCTGGGGAGAGATTGAAAAAGCGGATCCAGTAGGTTTGGGAGGAGCTACTGTCGATCCGCTTTTTACTTCAAAGTGATAAATCATAATGTCTATGTTACTTTTTCGTAAACCTGAGCGCACCTGACGCAAAAAGAACTCCTATAGTTACAAGACAGATTCCAAGTAATTTTACGGGCGTAATTATTTCATCCAGCAAAAATATGCCGCCCAACATGGATAAAATTGGTGTAAGTGCACCGAAAGCAGCCGTTTGGGCTGCCCCTAAAATTTTTACTGCATAGGTAAATAATAGCATCGCTAGAATTCCTACAATGAAGCTATGCAAAACTATCATAAGGAAAATATTTGAAAGGTTGGCGTGCTGAAAGCTTACATCTCCAAAAATGAGAAGAATTGGGACAAAGACAATACTTCCCCAAAACAATCCAATTACAAGTCCGTGTATCGGAGCGATCCCACTTTGACGAAATAAAACTGAATAAATTGCCCAAAGAGCAGCTCCGAGCAAGAAAAGTATATTTCCAACCCAGGTTAGATTGGCAAGATCTGCATCAAGTTTTAAAATTCCAATCAAAAAGGCCCCAAACAAAATTATAAACAGGCCAATTTGTCTAGAGAATTCTGGTTTTTCGTGGACAATCAAATAAGCAATTAATGCTGTCCAAAAAGGAAGAGTTCCAGGAGCCAATGCACCTGCGTTGGACGCAGGTGAGTAATAAAGCCCTACTGATAGCACCCATGGGAACAAGGCGCTGGCACCTAGCGCAAAAATGAGCCTAGTAATTAGATTATTTCCAGGGGGCAGGATGCCAAGATGCAACATAAGTGGTGCCATTATTATAGCAGCTGGCAGGAGCCTGAGTACTAATATTTCTTCAACAGAAAAATTTTTGGTTATCGCAAAACGAGTTCCAACTAAGAAGGCTGCCCAAATGGACACTGTAATTATGGCAGCTAAATAACCTAAGAGCTTTGCACTTAAAATAGCAGAGGGTCTTGGGCTACTCAGCAAAGTAAAAAGTCTCGTTTAGAAAAAGAAAGTGACTCGTATATTTGCCGCAAGTACTAAGTACCACGCACTGTAAGCGACGAATTTTCTATTCGTTTTTGGAGAAATCTTCTGCCTTCTGGAGTTACTTTCCCACTACTATCGAGATATCCTCTTTCCTTGGCAATATCGATAATCCCTATTTTTGCTCTTTTATTTTTTCTCTCTGTTTTTTTAAGAACGGTCTTTATTGTATTATAATCACTAACATTCATCAGAAACCTCGTTGTAAGTCATTAAAGCTTCTGTTGGCTACGGATTGTAAATTAATTTTCCTTTTGATAAAGTCAAAGAGTTTTAAGGTAATTTATTCGCCCCACATACCCGCAAACTCATAAACTACGGCCGGTTTGCCTCCAACAACCCATGCATCGTGACCTGGTGAAATCGCATATGCATCGCCAGCTGTGTAGGTCGCCTCGCTACCATCATCACAAACGCAATGTACAGCACCCTCTACTATTATTCCGGTGTGGGTCGCTTGGCAAGTATCAGTTCCTATTATTGGCTTTATATCTTTTGACCATTTCCAATCTGGACTTAATGTCAACTTCATAACACGTTGGTTGAGCACATTTACTGCTTCCATACGTGCATTAGGCATATCTTTGGCCTCATCAGCAGATGAAAAATTCTTTACTTCGATTGGCATATTTTTTCTTCCTTATAAGTAATAAAACTCTAGCAAAATTAATTTTCAAATTATTTAACCATCATTATTAGTCTGGAGTGTTTTAATGTTCCAAGTTCATTGGCCGCGTCTACTAATTCAGAAAAACTAGGATTAGCGATAACTGCATCAGTAGCGCTGCCCCAGTGTTTTAAATCTTTAAACCTGTATATAATTCGCATCATTTCATGATCTGAAGCAATTACAGGCACTCCTACGCCCATTTCTACATCATTTTCATCACAAATTGCTTGCAAGTTTGGTACTAATTCCATTGCCTTAGCAACATTTTTTCGTGGCATATGATAATCTCGAGCAAGCACTATTTTTCTCGGATCAGTACTTTTCGAATTATGCAGCATTCTTCCCAGCCAGGGACCTCGCATTTCTGCAACGGGAGTCAGGGCTCGTTCCTCGAATATCTTTTTTAGGTCAGGATCATTTGAGTAACCGTCCATTGCACTGGCTCCGGCTGCCACGGTTTCATACCAATTATAGAGCTCGTAATCACCAGCCCTGTGACCTCCAATAACTTTACCTACTCTGGAAACTGCACCGTACTTTTCTATTACATCCGATGTCCTAAGAATGCGATCCTCTAATACCGCATCTTTTCCAATCATAGGTGTGAATTCTCTGACAGCTACATATGACATTGGTTCTTCTCCTAACTCTATAGAATGATTGCATCATTATTAGATGGATCAAGTACAAAAAATGTATCAAACGAACTTAAAATAATTAATTATTTTTAAAAGCTGCGGGATATACAAAAATAGTTAGAAACGGATAATATCAGCTTAGCAAAAATTAATAAGTGAAAGTAGTTACGAACTTAAAACTAAAATATGTGTGCCTTTTGGCGATCAAAACTGAAACAAACTTGGCTACCTATTTCTAAATCTAGAGTTTCTGGTGAAGCAAATCTAAAAGGGAAACCGTTTTTTGAGAGAAGTTCTACAACAGTTTCCGTGCCAAGGCGTTCGACTAATGTAACGTTACCCGTTATTGCACCATTAGTTTTGATTTTTAGATCCTGAGGGCGAATTCCTAAATGTACAGCGTCACCAGCGCTTTTCTCTTGTGAGACCAATCTAATGTAGTTAGTGTTATGGCCATCAAATTCCACCTTGCCAAGCGTTTTTGCACCATTTTTTGAAACTAGTTTGCATTCGAAAAAATTCATCTTTGGAGAGCCGAGAAAGCCCGCCACAAACTTGTTTTCCGGATAATTAAATAAATCCATTGGTGCGCCCACCTGCATAACTTCTCCATCCTTTAAGACAACGATTTTGTCTGCAAGTGTCATTGCTTCTACCTGATCGTGAGTAACATATACAGTTGTGGCCCCCAATTGACGATGCAATTTTGCTATTTCCACCCGGGTGTCATGACGTAGAGCAGCGTCTAAATTCGAAAGAGGTTCATCGAACAAGAAAACTTCGGGGTTTCTTACGATCGCACGTCCAATTGCAACGCGTTGACGCTGACCACCAGAAAGTGCGGCGGGGCGCCTTTCTAGGAGATCTTCCATCTGTAAAATTTTTGCAGCCTCTTCTACTCGCTGTTTAATTTCGAGCTTCGGCATCTTTTGTAAATCGAGAGAAAAAGCCATATTCTGGTAAACGCTCATATGAGGATAGAGCGCGTATGACTGAAAAACCATCGCAATGCCTCTTTCTGACGGGGGAAGATCCATTACTTCTTTATTTGCAATAATGATTTCACCACTACTTAGTTTTTCAAGTCCAGATATTAATCTCAATAGTGTTGACTTGCCACACCCGGAGGGCCCAACGAAAACTACGAATTCTCCTTTGTTTATTTCCAATTCAACATCACGAATAACTTCTGTATTCCCAAAAGTCTTTGTCACACCTTTTAACTCTACATGTGCCATTTAAATCTCCTTAAAGGACGCCGTTAACGTTTTAAAATTGAAGTTACAGTGAAGGGTTTGATCATCGCTTTGACGATCAAAACTTATTTGCGTGTCGTCGCCATCTATATTTAGAATGCAATTTGCATTCATCATTGCAGACTGCTTCTTGCGCCATTTCAAAAATTTCGACAATTCACTGTAAATTGAGTTTGGATTTAGTGCACTATCGATTGCTGCTCGATCTAAATGCTTATCCGAAATTGGTAGCCAAGTGGTATTTGCCTTAGAAAATCCACCGTTTGGTAGTAGTTTATTCCACACCATAGGGGTTCGACATGTGTCTCTGCCAAGAAAAGTAGGTGCAAACTCTATCCCCCATGGATCTTGCATCTTTTCCCTAGGTATATCTTTTACATCCTCCAAACCCAGCTCCTCTCCCTGATAAATACAGCTAGAACCGATTAGGCTGATTTGTAGTTTCATTAATAAAATTTGCATTTTATCACTATCTTTGGAACTTAAATGCAATGCTTTAAGTTGTCTTGTAGCTACGCGAGGGACATCATGATTAGAAAATGCAAACGAAAGTCTTCCCGTATTATTAAATACTTTTGACGCTTTTAAAATGGCTTCTTTTATTTCATTTACACTAAGGCCATCCCATTCCAGCAAATCAAAATTGTAAGTTGCATGCAATCTTCCTGCTTCGGTAAACGTCTCACTCACACTCATTGCGTTGTCATTATCACCATCTACTTCTCCCATTAAAAACCGGTCATTGTCATACGAGTCTGCGATCCTACGATATGACTCACAAAATTCCTGAATGCCTGGTTGGTTTAATTGTGCTGTATCATGTAGTTGGCGAAAAAATGGTTGTTGATCCTGTGGAAGAGGCCCCAGTTTGAATGTCGGATTCGCAGGATTATTTTTATAAGGAAAAGAGTCGGCATTTATTGTGTGCACTGCGTCTAAACGGAAGCCATCTACACCTTTATCAAACCAAAATTTGGCTATTTGGTTAAATTCTTCAATAACTTCGGGGTTTGCATAATTTAAGTTAGGTTGGTCAGGTAAAAAATTATGTAAGTAGTACTGTTGCCTTCTCGGTTCCCAGGTCCAAGCTTGACCACCGAAAAATGATAGCCAGTTTGTGGGGGCGCTTCCATCATTTTGGGGTTGAACCCAATGGAACCAGTCTGCTTTGGAGTTTGTGGTTGAAGATCTGCTTTCAACAAACCATGGATGCTCACTGGAGCAATGTGCTGGAACGATATCTAACATAACCCGTAACTTTAATTCATGCGCCTTGCTAATGAGTAAGTCGAAGTCTCTTAAAGTCCCATATTCTGGACTGATCTCGTAATAATCTGAAACATCATAACCAAAGTCTTTTTGTGGGGACTTAAAAAATGGACTGATCCAGATAGCGTCTATTCCGAGCTCAGACAAGTAGTTGAGTCGAGTAGTAATTCCTTTTAAATCTCCTATCCCGTCGTCATTCGAGTCTTGAAAAGATCTTGGATATATTTGGTATATCACAGCATTTTCCCACCATTTCAAAGAAGACATTCACTAGCCTCCTTTAACGGATCCGGCTAACAAACCGCGAATGAAATATTTTTGCATAGCTAGGAAAACAATCACCGGAACAATCATAGAAATTACCGCTGAAGCGTTTAGAAGATGGAGCTGATCTCCAAAAGTCCCTAACTGCCGTTCTAGCAGAATAGGAAAAACTATATCATCTGTCGCACTTGGCCCTACAAACATTGCAACCAGTAAATCGTTCCAGATCCATAGAAATTGGAAGATACTGAATGATGCTAAAGCAGGCACAGATAGAGGAACAACTACTTTTACAAAAATTTGCATATGGTTGGCACCATCGATTTTTGCGCTCTCAAGCAATTCACGAGGCAATCCCACGATGTAGTTGCGTAAAAGAAATATCGCCAAAGGAAGACCAAAGCCTGTATGGGTAAGCCACAAACCAGCGAACGATTTTGTTGGGAATTGGCAGGTATTTGTTACCTCACAGTCGGTCATCCATTGTTTTAAGGAAGTTGCCCAAGATGCTAGGCCGTTGAATCCCTGAAGAATGGGTAGAAATGCTAACTGGGTTGGGACAACCATCAAAGAGACTACGAGTATAAATAACCAGTCACGTCCAGGGAATTGCATCCATGAAAAAGCATATGCTGCAAATGCAGCTACTGTTATAGGAATTATCGTTGCAGGAACCACTACAATAAATGACGATATGAGTGCATTTGGTACGTCTTTGTTATCTAAAAGGACCTCGAAATACGCTTCTGCACCAAAAACAGGATCTTGATTTATAAATACGTCAAGATTTTTGGGTTTGGGAGCAACTTCCTCAGGGAATGACCATGTGAAGTCACCGTTTGCTTGGAAAACGAACTCGCCATCCCGAACATTCATAACTTCTCCCACAGGAACAAGCTTTCTAATTAACTTGGTCTTGCCAGGCTTTTCTGGATCTGGAACGCGACCTTTGAACATAATAGAGTTGATCTCACCAGATATTTTGAACCACTCTTCATCTTTATTAATTCGGTCAAAAATATTACCACGCATTTCCGTGATTTTTACTTTTTGTCCCTTCTCATGGGTACTGAAGCGGTGTCCAAGCTCAGTAGGGGTAAATGCAGTCCAAAACCCAGATGTCTTAGAAGCAACCTCAGATCTAAATGAAGTGGTTATAAGCGCGATAAATGGTACGACCCAAATTACTAAGATTATTGCAAGTATAATATGGGCAAATGAGCGACTATACATGACAGAGTAAATCCTTAGTGTCCGAGTTGTTTTTGTTCGCGTCTTATTCGCCACCCAAGAAAAATCATATGCGGTATAACGGTAAGCATGAGCATAATTGCAATGGCGGCAAACAAATTATCAACATTGTTGCCTCCAATTGACCATGTATTCATCGCTGCCTCCATCATAGTGGCCAGCAATAGTTTGTCATCATCATTGGCCGATAATGCATATGGAATATCAAAAACCTTTAATACATCGGTCACAAGGTAGGTCCAAACGACGACTACTGTTGAAAAAATTTGTGGTAATTTTACTCGGAAAAATAGTTGCCTTGGATTCGCTCCATCAATAATTGCAGCTTCAACAGTTTCCTGAGGCACTCCTCTTAGAGCAGCAGAAAAAATTACCATTGCAAAACCAGTCTTAATCCACACCATAATCCACATCAGATAGAAGTTTCCCCAAAACTTTAGATTATATAAAGGCTCATTATATTCAGGAGTATGTCCTAGAAGTGCTTTTAGAAGACCGATTTGATAAGATGGTGTGGCTCCATTGATTGCTTGCTGAGGTTCAATTCCGCCGCCAGCAAAAATATTTCTCCATATAACAGCTGCTCCTACGAACGAGATAGCCAAAGGCACAAAGATAAATGTCTTTGCCACAACACCCCAACTTACGGAGTCTGCCAGAACAGCAATCAATAAGCCAAAAATTATGCAAAGCGACGGTACAAGAATAAGCCACATTAAACTATTTCTCATCGCCAACCTAAATTGAAGGTATCCCAAAGCGTCAGAATCCCAAAGGAATGCATAGTTATTTAACGAGGCGCCGCCACCAGGTTCAGTGAATGAAATTTTTAAGGTTGTCAGCGCTGGTATAAGTAAAAATAGCAAAAGCAGTACGAGTGCTGGTCCAACGAATATCCAAGGTTGTATCGTTTCAATAACAACAGATCTTTTGGCAATTGACTTATTGGATCTAACTTTAGCCAATCCAAAGTTTAGCCAATTAGAAATCCAATAGTATAAAAACGATATGAACAATGCGATAACTACAGAGCGTAAAGCAAAACCAACCTTTGCAAATCTGAGTTCAGTTACAAAAGTGGAAACAGACCATCCATATTTATTATGAAGCCAGAGACCAAAACTCGCAAAAGCATCATCTATTGGTGAAGTTAATGAAAAAATAAAAACGGCAGTTAGGGGTAACACACAAACAATGGTTAATACGATAGCAAGGCTATTGCTGAATATTATGGATTGGATCGAACGCATATACGTATTTACCTATGATCAATAGAATAAGAGCACAGGTTTACCCTGTGCTCTTAAAAGTCATGTTGCGGATACTATTATTTAATAGCGTCCCATGCTGACTGAATATTATCAGCCGTTGTATTTGCATCTTGACCGTTTGCAAAAGCTGTCATTTCACTCCAGAAAGCTCCAGCTCCGATAGCGCCAGGCATTAAATCAGAAGCATCAAAACGAAATGTTGTAGCATTAGCCAATATTTCTCCCTGCTTTCGTAGCAGAGGTGTCGCGTAAGCAGATAAGTCTGCCCCCTTGTGCGCAGTTAGGAAGACACCCTGCTGCATCCAAGCTTCATGAGCAGAGGCTTCTTGCAAATATTTGAAAAACGCACGCGTAGCAGGGGAGTCTTTAGCCATTGTGTAAAGCGTTCCCGCACCAAGTACTGGGTTACCCAAATTTCCGGACGCAAAAGGTGGGAAGTAGAAAGCATCAGCCTCACCGCGCGCGACTTCTGCACCTTTATCAGGGAAAAAACCGGTAATGAAGGATGCTTGACGGTGCATCATACAGCTTGGCGGTGATGTGAATAAACCCTTTGGAGCATCCCCAAAAGATGTGGTGGCAACTGATGATGCCCCACCTGCAACGTAATCGTCGTTTCGAGAGAATTTTCCATACAGCTCCATTGCGTTGATTACTTCTGGGCTGTTGAATGCTAGGTCATTTGAAACCCAACGGTCATAATTTTCTGCAGATGTCGTACGCAACATTATGTCTTCCATCCAATCAGTTGCGGTCCATCCAGTAGCATTGCCGGATTCCACACCAATACACCAAGGGGTATTGCCATCCGCCACCATTTGGTCTGAGAGCTCGATTAGTTCTTCCATCGTGGCTGGTATTTCATAGCCATTATCTTCGAATTGCTCAGGTGAATACCAAACCAAAGATTTAAGATCCATTTTATAGGCAAACCCATAAAAATGATCGTTACCGTTAGCATCTGCATAGGTCCCGAGATCAACCCATGATGAACCTGCACCATAGTTATCTTTCATCCACGCGGCGGCTTCATCGCCAATGGGAACTAAGTGACCTTCTGCCGCCATATCTGCTGCAAGACCCGGTTGGGGAAAGATTGCTATATTTGGTGGATTATTTGAGCGCATGTCAGCGACAACTAGGGCTGCAAAGTCTCGTGAGCCAGAATATTGGATTTTTGCCCCAGTGGCTTTTTCAAAGCAACTAACGGTATTTAGAAGCATCTCCTGGTCTGTTCCTAGCAGTGAGCCTTGAATGGTAATGACTTCACCTGGAAAACTTCCCATATCGCCTAGCTTCGACGGCGTATCGCAGACGTCGGCATATGCCACACTTCCGAAAGCGTAGGAAGCAGCAAGGAGTGCTGCTGTTGTGGTTAATTTATTTTTTAAGGCCATAAATTCCCTCCCAAGAATATTTTTGTCTTTGCAATATTGAATTACAAATAATTTGGCTATTGGTTAGCATCTGAGTGCTAATGTGAACGCTAACATTTGAATTTTAGTCCTGCAAGTATCAATTTTATTGAATGTAACGAATAACGTCTAACGTCAGAATAAAATTTTAGAGAAACTTAAAAGAGAGTAGTCTACTTAAGATTAGAAACAATCCTTGAGATCAATAGTTTATGTTGAATACTGGCCTTGAAGGAAAATGAGAGGATCGCCTTTACTGACGTTGAAACTATTCACATGCCCCACAAATATTGTGTGATCGCCACCTTCGTGTTTGGAGTAAAATGAACACTCAAACAATGCCAAACAATCATTAATAATAGGAACTCCATCTGAATTATATTCCCAATCTATCTCTTCAAACCCCTGGGTCGGCTTGACAAACGCAGAACACAAATCGATTTGCTGTTTTTTTAAGACATGTATAGCAAAATGATTTGAATTGGCAAAATAGTCGTGACGTTTTGAATCTTTGGCTGCAGACCAAAGCACCAAAGGTGGGTTTAAGGAAACACTCGTAAAACTATTTACAGTAATTCCCACCGGCCCTTGCTCTGAGCCACAGGTCACTATGGTTACCCCTGTTGCAAATTGACTTAAGGCTTCTTTGTAAATACTGATATCGGTTACATCAGCCAAAATATGTAAACTCCATCAACTATACCAATTAAAATGGATTAAAGTGAACCTTTTTAGTAAAAATACCTAGGAGGTTAGTGTGCCTTAGATTGGAATAACGGTATGAAATACTGTCGTCAACTGATAAAAACTTGGGAATAGGGTCCTAATATTTTTAGATTCATCACTATTTAAAATAAGATCTTCTTATCGACTCAGCAGAGAATACTCCAAAGAGATTTTTTGTAGGCTAATAGTTAGCTCGGTAGTTTTAATATCATTAAGTCGATTTAGAATGACTTTTAGTTTACTTGAATTTAAGAGTATGAATTCAAGCGCTTAAATTAAAAGTTTTAAAGGCAAGATCATGGAATCGGTTAATACACCAACTGGCGATGACGCATTAAAAACTGCTAAGCGTTTAATTAAAGAAACTATTCCAAACAGAAAAAAGATTATTACTGCATCTATTCTGTGTATGGTTGGTGTTTCCGTTTTTACAGCGGCGCTTGCCTATACAACCAAGTTAATTGTAAACGATGTTTTCGTTGCGAAAGATGCAGGAGCAGCGATTGAAGTAGCAATCATAGTTATTTTTGTGTCATTCTCGAAAAGCCTATTTCACTACGGTAATGCTGTTCTTCAGACGGTTCTTAATCGATCCATTTCCAGTTTTTACCAAAAAGAAGCTTTTCAAAAAACGCTCAGAAGAGAAATAAGTTTTTTCAATGGAAAACATGCCTCTGATCATATGGCGCAGATCCGATTGTACGGTATGGCCGCAGGCCAAGCAGTGACAGCTGTCTGCTCCAGGTTTTTGACTGAAGTACTAACGCTCGTGGCGCTCTTTGTTGTTATGTTCCTTCAAGATGCTCTGATGACGCTTTATTCGATAGTTATAATTCCCATCATCTTTGGTTTGGTTTCGTTCCTTTCTCGGAAAATTAGAAAGGTTGCCAAGGAGGAAACGGATCTATCTGGACATTATTTTGCAGCAGGTTCAGAAGCTCTAGCGGGTGTTCGTACTGTAAAAAGTTATAATTTGGAACGTAAATCTATAGAAAAATTTAATTCTTCTGTAGATGCATTAGAAGATCGGATCTTTGGAATTAGCAAGGTAACCGCCGCGACCCATCCAATAATGGAGTTTCTGGGTGGTTTAGTGCTAGGTGTATTTGTGATTTATGCAGCCTGGCAGACAATTACCTATGGGAAAACTCCAGGGGAATTTACAGCTTTTATAACAGCGTTTCTTCTAGCTTATCAACCAGCATCTAAAATTTCGAAACTTTGGGTCGAATTACAGAAATCGCTGACGCAATCATTTTTTATGTTCAGATTAATTGATACTAAGCCACAAAGTGTCAGCTACGGAAATAAATCGTTACAAAGTGGCAATGGAAGCGTAACTTTCTCTGATGTCTCGTTTGGTTATGAAAATGATGAGGTATCAATCAACAAGGTGAGTTTTAATTTACAACCCGGAGATAAAGTCGCAATTGTTGGAAAGTCTGGAGCTGGCAAATCAACGCTCGTCGACTTAATTCTCGGTTTCTATAGCCCTACTGATGGCATGATCGAAATCGGCACGATGGATATATCATCAATCTCACCTATGGATCTAAAAAATCATATTGCTTTTATAAGCCAGGATGTTTTCTTATTTGATGATACAATTGAGGAAAATATAAAGGATGGTTTTGCCGGTGCTTCCCAAGAGGAAATCATAGCTGCAGTAAAGAGTGCCCAAGTTGACGGTTTTGCAGAAGACTTTCCATTAGGATTGCAAACAAGGGTAGGTGCTAATGGTTCAAATTTGTCTGGTGGTCAGAAACAAAGGGTTGCAATAGCACGGGGTCTATTAAAAAAAGCATCGATATACATATTTGATGAAGCGACAAGTGCTTTAGACGTAGAAAATGAGCGTGAAATTATGACAGCTCTGTTGAAAACTCTAAAAAATGAAACGGTTATATTTGTCACTCACAGACCCGCACTATTTGAGTACGTGGACAAAGTCTTGATGCTTGAAAAGGGTAGAATAGTTGGTTTTGATAGGCCTAGTAAGATATACAAAACATCAACTGAATTCCGTGAATTGTTCGGGGTACTTCAATAATAAAAATAAGGATACCTGATGAATTCACTTGGCTGCGTCGATTTCCACTGCTTTTTTAATAAAATCAATTGTTGCAGACTTAGACCAATCCGCATCGCCAATTAAACGACCTATCTCATAACCGTTTTTGTCTAATAATATTGTCAATGGAAGAGCCGCAACACCCGACGCGCGAGCAAGCTGGCCTTTCGGATCCCGGAATTTTGGAAGATTAACAATGTTATTCTCATTAAAGAAATTATCTATCGCTTCGCTACTACTGCGCATTGTTGCGATTGTGAGAATTTGAAAACTATCACTTCCAAGCTGGTTTGACAGAGTTTCAAGGCTAGGCATTTCTTCGCGACAAGGTGCGCACCATGTTGCCCAAAAGTTTACTAGGGTTACGCGCCCTTGAAATTGTTGTAGTGTTATTTCGTTTCCATCTTGGTCAAAAAAAACGTTATTTGGTGCACTAAAAAAGTTATTTGATAGTATCATTTTTTTCATATCACCAAATTTGAGATTATTGAGTTCACCAAATTTTGTTTCATTTGCAGAAAGGACATTTGCGATCAATAAAAATGAGGTGTAAAGAACAGCATATTGAATTTTGTTCATATAGACTCCGAAAGGTTCATTAATGACGCAAGAAAAAGCTAACCTAATGTGGGGCGGCAGGTTTGCCGGCGGACAAGATTCCCTTATGGATGAAATTAATGCTTCCATCGACTTTGACAAGCGATTAGCAGAGCACGATATATTAGCTTCAAAAGTTCATGCTAAAATGCTTTCAGATCAAGGCATAATTAGTGAAGAAGACTATAAATCTATCGTTGGCGGGCTTGATCAAATTGGGTTGCAGATCAAAAAAAATGAATTTGTTTTTGATAGAGCTCTCGAGGACATTCACATGAATGTTGAGGCGCGCCTTAAAGAAATAATTGGAGACCCTGCGGGAAGGCTCCACACCGCTCGGTCTCGAAATGATCAAGTTGCTACTGATTTTCGATTATGGGTTCGTGATCAAATTGATTTTTCACAAAAGTTAATCAAGTCGTTAATAGAAGCTCTCTTGGATCAGGCTGAATTGGGAGTTGATTGGGTAATGCCTGGATTTACTCATTTACAAATGGCACAACCGGTGACTTGGGGCCATCATATGATGGCTTATGTAGAAATGTTCAGCAGAGATCTGTCGAGATTTACCGATGCTAGAGAGCGGATGAACGAATGTCCGTTGGGCTCAGCTGCCCTGGCTGGAACGTCATTTCCAATAAATCGAGAAAAAACATCGTCGTCCCTACATTTTAAAGCTCCCTCAGCAAATTCTTTGGATGCTGTTAGTGACAGAGATTTTGCACTAGAATTTTTGTCAGTTTCATCGATTTGTGCTATGCATTTAAGTCGATTAGCAGAGGAATTGGTAATTTGGTCTTCAGCGCAATTTAATTTAATTTCACTTTCCGATCGTTTTTCAACTGGGTCATCAATAATGCCTCAAAAGAAAAATCCTGATGCTGCTGAATTGATAAGAGCCAAAATCGGTAGAATTTTTGGTGCAAATGTAGCACTTATGATTGTGATGAAAGGACTTCCTTTGGCTTACTCAAAAGACATGCAAGAGGATAAGGAGCAGGTATTTGATGCCGCCGATAATTTGATGGTTGCTCTAGCAGCTATGAGTGGGATGATTAAAGATCTCAAAGCAAATAAGGAAAATATGGAGGCAGCAGCACATTTTGGATTTTCTACTGCAACAGATTTGGCAGACTGGCTGGTTCAAAAATTGAATTTGCCGTTTAGAGAAGCACATCATATCACCGGCCAAATAGTGCAAAGGGCGGAAGTAAAAAAATGTGAGCTATGTGATCTGGATCTAGCTGTAATGCGAGAGGTAGATGATAGAATTACTGAAGATATCTACTCTGTTCTTTCAGTACAAAACTCGGTTGCCTCAAGGTCCTCATATGGAGGGACGGCCCCGTCTCAAGTAAGAAGTCAGATTGCCCGTTGGAGAAAGACCTTAGAGTTATGAAATTTATATTGATTATAGTTTTCTCAGTTGCCTTAAACGGGTGTGGTATCGATGGAGCCCCGACACCTAAATCCTTAGATTTGACTAACTGAGGCCTAGTAAAAGATTAGTGGTTATTATTATATACTCTGACCTCATTTACATTTTCCAGGATTGTCTACAATATGTATCGGAATTATTTCCCAAGCTTTTAATTAGGTGTTTTTAAATGGATCATTTTTCTTATAAGGAGGGCATTCTTCACGCCGAAGAAGTCTCAATACAAGAGATTGCGAAAGAAGTAGGGACACCATTTTATATTTACTCTACTGCAACCCTGCGTAGACATTTTGATCTATTTGAAGGCGCTCTCAGTGGTGTTGATCACTTGATATGTTATGCTGTTAAGGCTGCCTCAAATCAGGCTATTTTAAAAACATTGGCAAAATTTGGTGCTGGAATGGACGTTGTTTCTGGTGGTGAATATAAACGAGCCAGAGAAGCTGGTGTAGATGGTAGCCGTATCGTTTTTTCGGGAGTTGGAAAAACTGGTACTGAGATGAAACTCGCCCTGCATGAGGGGGTGCGACAGTTCAATGTTGAGTCTGAGGAGGAACTATTAGTATTATCAGGCATAGCTCATGATATGAACCGAGTAGCGCCAATAAGTATAAGAGTAAATCCAGACGTCGACGCCAAAACTCATGAAAAAATTGCCACAGGTAAGGCTGAGAACAAATTTGGAATACCAATATCAAGGGCAAGAGAAGTTTATGCAAGAGCTGCTTCACTACCCGGTATACAGGTTGTGGGAATAGATCTCCACATAGGTAGTCAACTTACTCAACTTTTACCTTTTGAGAAAGCATATAAGAAAATCGCTGATCTTACTGACGTCTTGAGGTCTGATGGGCATGAAATCAAACGACTTGATTTGGGTGGTGGTTTGGGTATTCCATATGGATTGGAAGATGGCAGCCCTCCAACACCAAAAGAATATGGTGAAATGGTTAAAAGAGTATTAGGCCACCTAAATTGTGAAATAGAAATCGAGCCTGGAAGACTATTGGTCGGTAATGCTGGTTTGCTAGTTTCAGAGGTAATTTACATTAAAAAAGGTCACGACAGGGAATTTTTAATTTTGGATGCAGCAATGAATGATTTATTGCGTCCAGCTCTCTACGAAGCATATCATGATATAGTTCCAGTCAAAAAATATTCTTCAAACCAAGAGAACGCGATTTATGACGTAGTTGGTCCAGTTTGCGAGACTGGGGACACTTTTGCTAAATCCCGCGCCATGAAAAAATGTAGCTCGGGTGATCTTGTGGCTTTTCGTTCTGCTGGAGCATACGGAGCTGCAATGGCTAGTGAGTATAATACAAGACCTTTGGTACCAGAAGTTTTAACAAATAATCATGAATATTCAGTTATACGAGAGAGGCCAGCCTTGGAGGAAATTATAGCTCGAGACAAAATACCTTTATGGTTGAAATGAGCAGCTCTAATGCACGCATTTTTAATTTTTGATTTGTTCTAGTAAATTTTTCAGTACACCGTCTCTCATTGCTAGTAGGTAATCTACATAGTTTTTGTAAATTTCTATATACGCTGCTGCTTGTGGCATGGATTGAGTTATTAAGTCTCCATAGGCAAACGCTGCCCAGCAAACAACAATTATTGCCAAGCCGATAAAAAACCCAACTTTACCAGATTTGGTTTTAGATTTTTCCGGGACTTCATCTGGAGAGTTTGGGGTTAAGGTTTCCTCTAAGGTAGTTCCTATTTCAATATTATTTGGCAATACCTTATCGTGTGATTTGCGATTGTCTTTAGTACTATTTTTAACGGCTCTTTTGCTTAATGGCTTTTGCGCAGCACTGCTTGCTTTGCGATCTGCCTCTCGTGTTCGTATCTCAAGATCAGCCTCTTCTTTTAGAATTTCCAAGACATCTGCATCGATATCCTTAGTAGATTTATCTTTTAGAAAACTTTCAGTTGTTTCAAATGTGGGTAAGCTGCCACTCTCAGGGCCTTCATACTTAGAGATTTTATCTTTGAAAGTTTTTTTGCCAGAAAGACCGGTTACAAACCAAGTTTTAGAGCAGTTTGAGCATTGAACATCTCTTCCTGTCGCAGGTATTATATCATTTGGAACTTCGTACTTGGCGTTGCAATTTGGGCACTTGATTAACATAAGCTTTGTTGCTCGGTTTTATAGAAATAATAAATTACTTATTGCATATATTGTTTTCCATAGCATAGGGAAAAGTGCTAGGTTTGAGTTATAATATTTTCAACTTTTAGATTTTTGGAACGGTTTTGCTAGAAATATCGAAAGTTAGCTATTCTTACGGCGGTAATTCAGTTTTCTCTGACGTGTCATTAAGTGTAGCTCCCGGTTCCTTCTACTTCTTAACTGGTCCATCTGGGTCTGGGAAAACTACGTTCATTAATCTTTGCGCTGGCGCCCTTATTCCTGAGGTAGGTAATATCAGAGTCTTTGGCGAAGAGACTAGAAATATGAGTAATTATGAACTTTCGCAGATGAGAAGACGCTTGGGAATAGTACATCAGAATTGTGAATTCTTAGATCATTTGAGTATTGAAGAAAATATTGCGCTGCCTTTAACGGTTGCTGGTATGGATAATACCAAAGAACGTGCAAATGTTTTGGAATTAATGAAGTGGGTTGGTCTGGACTCAAAGTCTAATGTGAAACCGCAGGAATTATCTGGAGGCGAACGACAAAGATTAGCACTCGCGAGAGCCGTAATTATGTCACCGGAGATAATATTGGCTGATGAGCCAACTGGAAATGTGGATTGGGAAATGTCGCAGAGGCTTTTAACACTTATGATCGAATTAAATAAAATGGGTAAAACAATTTTCATTTCTACACACGACCTTTCTTTAATTAGGCTGGCTAAGGCTAATGTGACGGCTAGGACTTTAAGGATTTCAGATTTAAAATTAAGCCAGGCAGGAGCTGATCTGTAGTGTCTTTTATGTTGAATTTTTGGAAATCACTCTTGGCTAGTCCTGATCACATACAAGTCGTTCCAAATACGGGTTTTACGGTTTGGCTAACAACTTTTACGGCTGGGGCAATGAGCTTTGTAGCCGTTATAGGATTAGCCTTCTCGCTACTATGCGCCGAACTATCCAATAGGTGGGGAGACTCACTAAAAAGTGCCTCTTCTATACGATTGTCAGCGCCGACCGATCTATTAGAAAAACAAACTAGTATAGCGCTAGCTATCCTGGATCAAACAAAGGGTGTTGGGTCGGCACGTCTTGTTGGACTTCAAGATAAGAAAAAATTACTAGAACCGTGGCTTGGTTTTGATTTTCCGTTGGAAGCAATTGAAATGCCGGCGTTAATTGAAATACAAGAAACTGACGTAGGTGTTGATTATGAGGGTCTTAGATTACGTCTTAGCGCAGAACTTCCGTCGGCGACTCTAGATAACCACTCGCAATGGAGGCAGCCCATTGAAGTTTTTGCGGCGTTAATTAGTCAACTTGGGATGTTCACAGTTGCATTACTCGTTTTATCGTCATTAGCAATGGTTAGCATGGCGGCAAACGCGGCATTATCTGCAAATATAAAAGTGCTCAGGGTCCTTCGGCTTGTTGGTGCTTTTGATGCATTTATCGTAACAGCCTTTGTTCGAAAATTTACCTCTCGAGTTTTTGTTGGATCAATTTTAGGAACATTTTGTGCCGGCATTGTATTGGTCCTAATGCCGGACTTTAGTGAAAATTTAGGAATATTAGACGAAGTTAATCTTGATTTAATTGATAAGATATGGCTTGGGACGGTTCCGCTTATATTCGTAATTATATCTATTTTCGCAACAAGAATGGCAGTGAAAACTTCTCTTAAAAGGCTTATGTAATGCTGTTCATAATTCAATGGATTCGTTCTCTAATATTTGCCTTGCAGATGTATCTTGCAATGACAGTAATTGCTTTTTTTGGTGCCCCAATTTCGTTACTTAGAACTGACTATGCTTATTTGGTGGTACGTTTTTTTTGTAATTATGTAACTTGGTCGGCTTCTTGGATAATCGGGTTGAAGACTGAGATTAGAGGAGAACCGCCATCGGGTGAAATGCTGATTGCTGCAAAACATCAGAGTTTTTTAGATGTTATAATGATAGTATCAAAAACGCCCAAACCAAAATTTATTATGAAGTCATCGTTAACCTTCATGCCCATAATCGGTTTTTATGCTCGGCGAATTGGCTGTATTCCGGTTAAGCGTGGTAAGCGCAGTGAAGCAATAAAAACAATGCTATCAGCAGTCCAAGATGGCAATGCTACGCCCGGTCAATTAATTATTTACCCGCAAGGGACGCGTGTGGCGCCTGGAGATAAAGTTCCTTACAAAGTAGGAGCAGCTGCTCTTTATGAAGAACTAGGACAGCCATGCATGCCAGTTGCCTGCAACGTTGGCCTATTTTGGGGACGGCTGGGTATTTTTAAAAAACCCGGTACAGCGACAATAGAATTTTTACCACCAATAATGCCAGGGTTAGATCGAGAAACCTTCTTATCCAAACTTGAAGAAACCATTGAGAAAGGTTCAAATGATTTAATGGCTGAAGTGCTGGTTTCTAACGCCCAGCTGTAAATTCAATTAAAAACATGAAGAATAAGGAATTGTCCTTATTTTATTTCCCGTAAGCATTACTGTTGCGTCATTTTCAAAAAGAACTTTTATTTCGTCAGATCGTACACTTAGCCCTCCTGTATAGGTTCCATAAGCAGGCATTATCAGTCGTTTTTGGTCTGCTATGAAGCAGGCCCGAGTTATTTGAGCATTCGATAAATTTATAGAGATTTTTGGATGATAGTGGCCTGAAATCTCACCAATTTCACCCTTTAATGCTATATGACGAAAAGTAATAGATGATTTGGAGAAAGAACTTATACTTTCTCCAAATTGAAGGGACGGATAAGGATCATGATTACCAGATATCCATATCCAATCTCTATCCTTCTGCAGGATCTTTAGTAAATGCGTTTCGGCGTTATTAAAGCTTTGCTCGGCTATCCGATCATCAAAACTATCACCAAGACAAATTACACAACTTGGATTTGTCGCACAAATGTCTGCCTGTAATCTTTTAAGAGTATCAATGTTTTCATAAGGGGGCAATGCTCCAGCACCGGTGCGGTTGAGTCGGTGTGTTTTACCAAAATGTAAATCAGATACGCAGAGTATTTTCTTGTCACTCCAATAAAGACCACCAGAGCTAAGTGCTGATAGCTTTTCACCTGACAGATAAAAATCGTATGAGTTCATTTCTTATAAAACGTGATCTAATTTAATGCTTCTAATACTCTAATCTAGCATCAGAAATAAGCGAATTAATTTCAGAGTCTAGCATCAGCTCAATTGCGCTGCCATGGATTGGTATTCTACCAGCTTCCAAAAGGAGTGGTGCTGAAAATGGAGATGGTCTCTTCAAATCAACGTGAGTTATATGGTTTTTGGTTTTTTCAAGCATATTTTCGATTCTTCCAAAATCAACCAATCCTTGCATTGCCTCTATCTTAGTTGCTTTGAGGAGCAAATGGTTTGGGTCATATTTTAACAGAGTATCATACAAAATATCCGATGAAAAAGTGGCTTGGCGGCCTGACTTTTTGATGCCGGGCAAATTACGCTCTATTAACCCAGCTACTGTTGCAACAGATCGAAATGTTCTCTTCATAACCGCATTATTAGAAAGCCAAAGGTCTAAACCTCTTAAAATATTTTCTCCTTGGAGTAGTTTCTTTGGTTCAACTACTTTCGTTAAACCCCACACCAAAGTGGTGTAGTCATTCGCTACAAAACCTACTGGGTTTAACGCTAGTTCTTCCATACGCTTTGTTAGTAACAAGCCAAGGGTTTGCTGAGCATTTCTACCAGAAAATCCGTAGACGCAGGTATAGTTAAGTTCATTTCTTGGAAAAGTTTCAATTAGTACGCTATTGGATTCTGGTAACTTTGAAAACGATGCCTGGTGTTCAAGCCATCGGCAGAGATACTCGGGTAAATTATCCCAGCGTTTCTCTTCCAAAGTTCTAAGAATTCTATCACATAATAACGTTGACGTGGAAAATTTAGTTCCGCTAAATACGGCAATCTTGGGTTTCTTTTCAGGCCTCGGCGAGACCTCAACGACCATCTCTCGAAGTGATTCAAATTTTACAATCTTACCTCCAATCAAGAAGGTATCGCCTGGGGTGAGAGAAACAGCAAATGCCTCCTCTACTTCTCCGATAGTTGAGCCATTTGATTTGCCACGCTTAGACTTATATCTAACTTTCAATGTATCGCTGTCCTGAATGGTTCCCGCATTCATTCTTAAACGGTTGGCTATACGTGGATCTCTAAGTTTTACAGAGCCGTCGCTGGTCTGAATAAGCCTGTGCCACTGGTTGTACTTTTTGAGGGCGTATCCGCCACTTATACAAAAATCTAGGCATTGATCGAAATCCTCACGGCTCAAATTTTTATATTTAGCGAGCGTTATTATTTCATTAAATACATCTACCGGCAGAAATGGCCCTGCGCACGCTACTAACAATAAATGTTGGCAAATTACATCTAATGGAATTTGGGTTTGTACTTCGCTATCCAGTTTGTTTTCATAAATTGCATCCAGGGCCATGAAACACTCAAGTACCTCTAAGCGATTTGCCGGGACAATAAGAGCCTTACTAGCCCCACTATGGCTATGATTTGCTCTACCGATGCGTTGTATCAATCGTTTTACTTGCCTTGGAGCGCCTATTTGTATTACCAAATCTACTGATCCCCAATCAATACCAAGATCTAGACTTCCCGTACAAACCACAGCCCGTAGTTCCCCTCGAACCATCGCAGTTTCAACTTGGTTTCTTTGTTCTTTGTCTAAACTCCCGTGGTGTATGGCAATTGGCAAATTTTTACTATTAGCCAGCCAAAGATTATGAAAAAATATTTCCGCTTGAGCTCTGGTATTGTGAAAAATTAAGGTTGTTTTGTGTGTCTCAATTTCAGTTATAATCTCTGGGATAGAATATAATCCTCCGGCTCCAGCCCACGGAGGAGGTTCTGAGGTCTTAAGTATTGAAATTTCTGGGATCAGTCCTGGGTCAGAAAGAATAATGTCGCAATCATTTGCTGGAGCAAGCCAACCTGCAATTATAGAGGGATCATTAACAGTGGCCGATAAGCCAATTATCTTAGCGTCAAGGCAGTATTTACGTATGTTGGAGATTGCTAGAAATAACTGATCTCCCCTTTTACTTTCAGTAATGGCGTGAATCTCATCTACTATAATTCGTTTCAAACTTGAAAATATAGATGGCGCTTCCGGATATGACATCAAAAGAGCCAAACTTTCTGGCGTAGTGAGAAGTATGTTAGGAGGGATTACCCTTTGTTTTTTTTTAATAGACTGTTTTGTGTCTCCCGTTCTATCTTCCACGCTGATCTTAAGCTCTAACTCCTTTATTGGTGTTTCTAAATTCCTTTTTATATCTGAAGCCAATGCTTTAAGTGGAGAAATATAGAGAGTATGTAATTTTTGAGATGGGTTTAGATAAAGATCAGCTATTGTTGGTAGAAAACCTGCGAGCGTTTTACCTGAACCCGTCGGAGCTATTAATAATTGAGATGAGCATTCAGAACTTTTGAACATCCTTATTTGATGTTCATGTAACGTCCAATTTTTGGCTCGTATCCATTTTGAAATTTTATCAGGTATATGCACTTTGGCCTAGCTATTTTAGACTAAAGGATGTCATCATCCACTTTTGTTGCGAACTAGAGTTCAAACCAGCTTTGTCAAAAGATGCTAATATAAGTAATCGTTTTACTGTGTGAGTTATTGAGTAGCAGACATACTTTTGAGTAAGTGAGATATTACTTACTTTTTTCGCTTTTTCTTTTTCGTAGGTCCTTTTTTACTTTTCTCGGAAATTAACCTCACAGCAGTTTCAAGGTCCACGCTTGTTGGCTCTATGTCTTTTGGAAGTGTTGCATTTATTTTTTCCCACTTCACATATGGACCATATTTTCCATCCATAACATTTACTGGACCACCTTCATCAGGATGTTCTCCTAATTCTTTAATAGGTTTTGAGACTTCTGATCTACGCCCACCGCTACTTGCTTTAAGTGCCAAAACTTCGACGGCTCGATTCATGCCGATTGTAAACACTTCATCGACCTCTTTGAGATTGGCATACAGCCGTCCATGCTTAACAAATGGACCATACCGTCCAATACCGGCTTCCACAATTTCAGCATCGTCGGGGTGCTTCCCGATTTCCCTTGGCAACCCTAATAATTTAAGGGCTTTATGAAGATCCATCTCTGATGCCTCCCAGCCCTTAGGTAAGCTGGCTCGCTGAGGTTTGGGATTTTCACTGGTGACCTCGCCGCGTTGAATGTAGCGACCAAAGCGTCCAGATTTTAATTGAATAATATCCCCTTGGTCTTCGCCCAAAGTACGATCTGCATTATCGCCGTTATCCCCAGAAATTGGCCTAGTGAAATTACATTCTGGATAGTTGCCACAACCGACAAACCCTCCTGTTTTTGAAGATTTGAGATGCAGCTTGCCGCTCTGGCATTTTGGACATAATCGGGGGTCTGATCCGTCGCTTCGTGACGGATAGAGCTGCGGTGATAGAGCCTCATCCAAAACATCCAAAACTTGAGTAATACGAAGTTCTGAAGTTTCTGATATCGCCGAAGAAAAGTCCTGCCAAAAGTCTTTTAAAACATTTGTGTATTCAAGTTTACCAGCACTGATTATGTCAAGTTTTTCTTCAAGACCTGCAGTAAAATCGTATTCTATATATTTTTTGAAAAAGTTTAATAAAAAGATTGTTACAATCCGGCCTTTATCCTCTGGCGAAAGACGGTTTTTTTCTTTACGTACATACTCGCGTTCTTGAATTGTTGTTACAATAGAGGCGTATGTGGATGGTCGACCTATGCCCAAATCTTCCATTTTTTTTACAAGAGTTGCTTCGGTGTAACGAGGTGGAGGCTGTGTGAAGTGTTGATCCTTGTTTACGCCTAGTTTTTCCAATTGCTCATTTTGAAAGAGTTTTGGCAAACTCTTACCATCCTCTTTGCTATCATTATCGTCTCGACCTTCCTCGTATACTTTTAAGAACCCATCAAAAATTACCACTTGGCCGTTAGCTCTAAGAAGAATCTGCTGGTCCTCGCTGGTGATATCAATTGTAGTTCTTTCAAGTTTTGCGGCTTCCATTTGACAGGAAATCGTTCTTTTCCAAATAAGATCGTACAATTTCTTTTGATCTACATCATTTATTTTTGCGTTTGAGGCGTCTTTAGAAATATCAGTGGGCCGTATACATTCATGAGCCTCTTGAGCGTTTTTTGCTTTATTTTTATACATACGTGGGCTTTTAGGGACGTAATTATTTCCGTAACGCTTTTGAATTTCTTCTCGAGTTGCCATAACGGCTTCTGGTGCCATATCGATACCATCAGTTCGCATATAAGTAATGTGGCCTGCCTCATATAGACGTTGCGCTACACTCATTGCTTGCCTAGCCCCCATGCCAAATTTACGACTTGCCTCCTGCTGAAGGGTCGACGTCATAAATGGTGCATAAGGATTTCTATTTGCTGCATTTGCTTCTACACTCTTAACTTGAAGGTTACGGCTTTCAACTGCTGCAACAGCCAATTCGGCCTGCGTTTCATTATGTAAATCAAATTTTTCTAACTTATCACCGGCTAAGTTAACGAGGCGGGCATCAAAAACCTGTCCTCTTGGGGATTTTAAAGATGCATGAACACTCCAGTATTCTTGAGCGTTAAATGCCTCAATATCCATCTCTCTTTCTACAATTAATCTTAAGCATACTGATTGGACGCGTCCCGCAGATCGGGCTCCAGGTAATTTCCGCCACAGCACTGGGCTCAAATTAAAACCTACTAAATAGTCCAAAGCTCGCCTCGCGAGATAGGCTTCTACAAGCGGCGAGTCTATTTCTCTTGGAGCTTTCATAGCTTCTGAAACAGCTGATTTTGTGATTGCATTGAATACGACGCGTTGAATTTGCGTGTTTCCATTGATTGCACGTCTTTTACGAAGTGCCTCCTCTAAATGCCAACTTATCGCCTCGCCTTCGCGATCTGGGTCGGTTGCCAGGATAAGAGTGTTATCTTTCTTCAAGGCATCTGATATTGCTTTGATGTGTTTTTTACTATCAGTAGATACCTCCCATAACATCTCAAAGTTGTTTTTCGGGTCAACTGATCCATCTTTTGGGGGTAGGTCTCTTACATGACCATATGATGCAAATACGCTATAATCTGTTCCCAAATATTTATTGATCGTCTTCGCTTTCGCTGGGGACTCCACAACAACTACAGGCATTATGTTTCCTTCCGACTCGACGAACAGTTAATTGCGGCGTTTAATGAATTGACTAACTGGGTGTTGTCAATCCGTTGTCTGAACTTTAATCAAAAATATTTGGTTTCCTATTGCAAAAACTACAAACCCATAAGCGATAGATCCTTAATTAAAAAAATAATCCACCAAGTTGGTCACGTTTAAATTATTTTTTTATCTAGGTTTGCGATCCACCGACAGTTAAGCCCCCAATCAACAGTGATGGTTGACCAACCCCTACAGGGACCCATTGCCCCGCTTTTCCGCACGAACCCATACCTGGATCTAACGACATGTCATCGCCGATCGCGCGAATTTCTTTAAGAGCTGAAGCACCATCTCCTATAAGAGTTGCACCCTTTACCGGAGGACCAACTTTACCATCTTTAACTTTGTATGCTTCAGTGCATGAGAAAACAAATTTACCATTAGTTATATCAACCTGTCCTCCGCCAAACCCAACGGCATATATCCCATTTTTTAATGAAGATAGCATATTGTTTACATTTTCTGTGCCATTGAGCATGTATGTGTTTGTCATTCGGGGCATTGGAGGGTGAGCATAACTCTGTCTTCTCCCGTTTCCGGTAGATGATGTGCCCATTAGGCGAGCGTTTTGTCTGTCTTGCATATAACCCACTAGGATCCCATCATCGATAAGGGTATTTTTTGCGCTTGGAGTTCCTTCATCATCAAAAGAGATAGATCCTCTTCGATCAGGGATTGTACCATCATCCAAAACTGTAACACCTTTTGCTGCAACTCGTTTCCCCATTAAGTTTGAAAAAGCACTGGTGTTTTTCCTGTTAAAGTCGCCTTCTAAACCATGACCAACTGCTTCATGCAGTAAAATTCCAGGCCACCCTGGTCCTAAAACTACATCCATAACCCCTGCTGGAGCTGGTTCTGCGTTTAAATTTAAAATTGCAACTCTCAAGGCTTCTTTAACAAAACCTTGCCAAATTTCTGGGGCAGTGATTAGGGAAAGCGCGTATCTACCTCCGCCACCGGCACTACCGGTTTCGCGGCGTCCTTGTTCTTCAACACTGATAGAAATGTTTAATCTTGTTAAAGGTCTTGTATCTCGTTTGAGATCACAATCGTGCCGCATAATTAATATGTTTTGAACCGAAGCTGAAATTGATGCTGAAACTTGAACAACTCGTCGATCTAAGTTTCGGGCATACTCATCAATTTCCTTTAGTAAATCCACTTTTGATGAAAATGGTGCTTCAATAATTGGGTCTATATCGTGGTAGAGTTTGGTTATTAAGTTTGAAGGAGGTTGATTAACCTGTGGGGTCCCATTTGAATTTAGTAGCTTAACAGTCTCTGCAGCCCTTATTAATGCTTTTTCACTTATATCTGTTGAGTGAGCATAAGCAGTTGTCTCACCTTTAACCGCGCGGAGCCCAAAACCTTTTGCAGCATCTAGATTAGCAGACTTCAACCTTTGATCATCTAACACAAGCGACTCGGAGCGCTTCTCTTCGAAAAACAATTCACCATCGTCAGCGGACTTTAGTGTGTCAGCCAAAAATTTCTTGGTTTTGGACTCGTCCAAGGTCTCTTCGAAGGGCTGAAATATTTCGTTTCGCATTTTTTTTATCCAATTTTTTTTCAAATCTGGCCAAAATGATAGAAAGCGTCTCTTTGACGCAAGTTTTCTTCTTTAACTATCCGTTAGAATATGGTTTTACACTGTAATAAGACAACAGCCAACTACATTACTTACTTAGGTTATATTATGGGACAGAATATTATCAAATATAGTGCAGCAGCCACTCTGCTTGGAGCTTCTGCCAACGCGCAAGAAAACTTGGAGTTAATTGGGGTGCCAACTCCATCAGGTACCGGCTTTCAGCCAGCAGTTACAGAGTTAGCACGAGACCTTCAATGGCTAGATGGTATGCTTTTAATCATTATCACTGCCATAAGTCTTTTTGTAGTTTTTCTGTTAGGCTACGTAATTTTAAAGTTTAATCGTAAAGCCAATCCTGAACCTTCCTCATTCACGCACAATACGCCAGTTGAAGTAGCTTGGACGGTGGTGCCTATAGTTATTCTTGCTTTTATTGGTGCATTCTCTATCCCGGTGCTTTTTAAGCAACAGGTAATACCGGATGGTGATATTAACATAAAGGTTACAGGCTACCAGTGGTACTGGGGATACGAGTATACAGATCATGGTTTTGGGTTTGATAGTATGCTGATTGGTGACGGCAAAGTTCTAACACCCGAGGTAGAGGCGGAGCTAATAGAAGCTGGCTATTCAAAAGATGAGTTTTTATTGGCCACAGATACTGCTGTCGTAGTTCCTGTTGACAAAGTGGTTGTAATGCAAGTTACCGGCGCTGACGTTATTCACAGTTGGACCATTCCAGCTTTTGGTGTCAAGCAAGATGCGGTTCCTGGCCGATTAGGGCAGTTATGGTTCAAGGCTGAAAAAGAGGGCGTTTACTTTGGTCAGTGTTCTGAGCTTTGTGGGAAGGATCACGCATACATGCCAATTACTGTGAAAGTAGTAAGCCAAGAAAATTATGAAGCTTGGTTATCCGGTGCAATTGAAGAATTTGCTGGTTTGGAAGAGATTGATAGTAATATTGAGTTAGCATTGGCCAATTGAATTTTCGCAGCTCAACCAATCTTGAAGGTCTGATTTGTAACTTTACTGGGTTTTAAAAATATCATGAGTGATACGACTCTCGTAAAAGCTGAAATAAATTACGAACCAAGTATTGGCGATTACTTTGCTCTCCTTAAACCAAGAGTGATGATACTAGTTGTCTTTACGGCTTTAGTGGGGATTATTGCGGCGCCGGTTGATTTGCATCCGTTTACAATATTCGTTTCCATTATCTTTATTGCGCTTGGTGGCGGAGCCTCTGGTGCGTTAAATATGTGGTATGAGTCCGATCTAGACAGTTTGATGCGCCGTACGAAAAATCGCCCAATTCCCTCTGGAAAAATTACACGCGATGAAGCAAAAGCATTTGGTTTTGGATTGGCTGGTATATCTGTTGTAATGTTGGGATTAGCAGCAAACTGGTTTGCTGCATTATTTTTATTGTTTACGATTTTCTTTTACGTGGTCATTTATACAATGTGGCTGAAAAGATTAACGCCACAGAATATTGTCATTGGAGGCGCCGCTGGTGCCTTTCCACCTATGATTGGTTGGGCCGTTGCTACTTCCGGAATATCGATGGAAAGCGTTTTAATGTTTTCTTTAATATTTCTATGGACCCCACCACATTTTTGGGCTCTAGCGCTTTTTATGCGTGCTGACTACGAAATTGCACGCGTTCCCATGCTTACGGTTACGCACGGTCGGCGTTCTACCAGAAATCACATATTTTTTTATACTATCGTACTAGCAATGTTTGCATTGTTTACGTCAATTACGTCTATAGGCGGTTGGGCATATCTCGTAACCGCAATAGTCTTAAATGCGGTTTTCGTCACGATGGCCTTCAAGATTTGGGTCAGAGATGAGCCTGAAGCAGAAGCAGATAATTTTAAAGTAGAACGCAATTTTTTCAGGTATTCATTAATGTACCTTTTCTTACAATTTGGATCAATTCTCGTCGACTTGGGGCTTGGTACAAATTTTTCATGGGGGTTCTTATGAACTTTGGAGCTGAGCATGAACTACATAAACGTCGCATGAGCAGAAATATTGGCCTAGGCATAATTCTTGTAACCTTCGTTGCGCTGATTTTTGGGTTAACAGTTGTTAAAGTTACCGAAGGCGATGTTTCGGGCGCCATCGTGGGAGCAGCAAGTAATGAGTAAAAAAGCAAATCAGAAGACTGCTCTCTTCGCTTTTGGTACCGTTTTATTCATGGGGGCGATGGCATGGGCATCAGTGCCTCTATATGATCTCTTTTGTCGAGTGACTGGTTACGGCGGTTATACTAACGTTTCAGACTCTGAATCCGATATAATCTTAGACAAGTTAATAACTGTAAGGTTTGATGCATCCCTGGAACGAGATATGCCATGGGAGTTCAGCCCTGTGGAACGACAGGTTAAAGTTAAAATTGGTGAAACGGCTCTCGCATTTTATGAAGCTTACAATCCTACAAATAGGCCTGTTGCAGGTTCAGCCAGTTATAACGTAACCCCCTACGATGCTGGCTCGTTTTTTAATAAAATTGATTGTTTTTGCTTTCAAGAGCAAGTCCTGCAACCGGGTGAGCGGGTGCAAATGCCTGTGACATTCTACGTAGATCCAGAGTTGGTTAACGATAGGGACGCCAAGTTTGCTAAAACGATTACATTGTCTTATACATTTTATGAAATTGACCTGCCGGTCGATGAAGCAAAAATTAGCGGTAGAAACTTGAGTACAGAAGTGACTAGCCAAGCCAAAGAGGGACAATTATGGCACATGTAAAAAATCACGATTATCATATTTTAAATCCATCATTGTGGCCATTTATTGGGGCAGTCGCAGCCTTCGTCATGCTGTTTGGGGCTGTTTTGTTTTTCCATGATAACGGTCCTTGGCTTCTTCTAATAGGCTTCGTCGGCGTTATTTATGTAATGTTTGGATGGTGGGCAGATACCGTCACCGAAAATAAAGAGGGTGATCACACCCCTGTAGTTTTAATTGGACTTCGTTATGGTTTTATTCTTTTTATTATGTCTGAAGTCATGTTTTTTGCGGCATGGTTCTGGAGCTTCTTTAAGCACGCCATGTATCCAATGTCAGAGCAGTCCCCGATGGTTGATGGAGTTTGGCCGCCCGTCGGAATTGAGACTTTTGACCCATGGCATCTACCTCTGATAAATACACTTATTTTATTATGTTCTGGAGCTGCTGCAACTTGGGCACATCACGCTTTAGTCCATGAAAATAATCGCAAAGACATTAAAAATGGTTTGATTATTGCAATCTTGCTAGGAGCTATTTTTACTGTTTTCCAAGCCTACGAATATAGTCACGCAGCCTTTGGTTTCAGTGGAAATATTTATGGCGCTAATTTTTTCATGGCAACTGGTTTCCATGGATTTCATGTGATCGTAGGTACGATATTTTTATTTATTTGTTTATTGAGGACTATGCGTGGTCATTTTTCACCTGAAAGCCACCTTGGTTTTGAGGCTGCGGCTTGGTATTGGCATTTTGTGGACGTAGTTTGGCTATTCTTGTTTGCAGCTGTCTATGTATGGGGTGGATGATATTCACGCCCATGTACCAAGAAGAGCCCTAATAGTTAACATATTCAATATTTGTTACTAATGTATTTGATGTTTAAAGCGCTGGTCCAATGACACGCGTTTGGTTTATAGTTTTTATTGGTTTTGCTGGCACAGCTTGTTTGCTCTCTCTTGGAAAGTGGCAGATAGATAGGCTTCATTGGAAAACGGATCTTTTAGGAAAGATAGATCAAAAAATTACTGAAGTTCCTGTTATTTTGCCGGCTAGACCTAATGAAGATGATCATAAATATTTATCCGTAGAAATTCTTGGTCAATATACGGGAGAAAGCATTCGAGTGTTGGCTAGCAGAAAGCACTATGGAGCCGGCTATCGTATAATCAGTGTTTTTCAAACAAACCAGCGTAGGCTGCTCGTAGATCAAGGCTTTGTTAGGCTTGAGAATACTTATGATGTAAGTTTGGCCGGTGGTATTTCTTTGGTTGGGAATTTACATTGGCCCGATGAGGTAGACACATTTACTCCCATACCTGATCTCAAAAATAATATTTGGTTTGCACGCGACGTCGAGCGTATGGCATCTTTCTTACGGACAGAACCTGTTCTATTAATTCTTAAAGACTCATCACATAAAGATAAAAATATAACTCCAATGCCTATTGACACTTCGCACATTCCAAATGATCACTTGCAGTACGCATTTACATGGTTTTCTTTAGCCATAATCTGGGCTCTGATGAGCTGTCTATTTGTTTGGACTACAAGACGAAAAAGGCTATAAAATGAAGTATATCTCGACCCGTGGATTGGCTCCCGCGCTCACTTTTGAAGAGGCGATGCTTACGGGCTTGGCTCTGGATGGTGGGTTATATGTTCCAGAGAATATTCCCAAAGTAACAAAGAATCAGATCTTGTCTATGCAGGGCTTACGTTATCAAGAGATTGCTTTCAAAATAACTAAACCTTTCATGGGTAACGCATTCGAAGATGATGAGTTACATGAAATTATTGAAAAAGCCTATGCGGATTTCAGTCATATCTCGTGCGCTCCGCTTGTTGAATTGGAAGCTAATCACTTTTTATTAGAGCTTTTTCATGGTCCCACTCTTGCATTTAAAGACTTTGCGATGCAGCTGATAGGCCAGTTATTCCAAGTTGCGTTAAAACGCAGTGGAAAAAGAGTTACAATAATCGGTGCAACTAGTGGTGATACTGGTAGTGCTGCTATCGAGGCGTTTAAAGGTTTAGATGCAGTAAATGTGTTTATTCTTTTTCCGGATGGCCGGGTTTCCGATGTGCAACGTAGACAGATGACAACTGCTAAAGAAAGCAATGTTCATGCGATTGCAGTAGATGGGACCTTCGATGATTGTCAATCTCGTGTAAAAGACATGTTCAATGACCACGAATTCAGAAACAAAGTACAGCTTGCTGGTGTTAACTCCATTAACTGGGCTCGTGTTTTAGCACAGATTGTATATTACTTTTCATCTGCCGTTTCTTTAGGGGCCCCGTCACGAAAGGTGAGTTTTACGGTTCCAACTGGTAATTTTGGTGATATTTTTGCTGGTTATATTGCTAAAGAAATGGGTTTGCCAATTGATAGATTGGTTGTGGCTACTAATCAAAATGATATTTTGCACAGATGCCTGAGTGGTAATGGATATCATACAACTGAAGTTGCAGCCTCAATTAGCCCATCAATGGACATACAAATCAGTTCAAACTTCGAACGTGCTCTATTTTATGCGTATGCTTTGGATGCAAATGAAATTGCAAAGCTTATGGACCAATTGAAGCAGAATGGTGGTTTCGATATTACAAATGCAGCTTTAAGCGCTTTATCGCAACATTATTCATCTGGTATGGCTACTGAAGTTGAAACATCTAGTACGATTGGGCGCAGTTTGAGTAGATCTGCCCAACTGCTGTGCCCACATACAGCAATTGGTGTTAAGGTTGCAGACGACTTTCGTGATCATGCTGTGCCTATGATTACACTGGCAACAGCACACCCTGCAAAATTCCCGGCAGCAGTTAAGAATGCTTCTGAGGTAAATCCAAGTCTTCCAGATAGGATGAGTGATCTTTTTGATAGATCTGAAAGGATTTCAAAAGTTGCAAATGATCCGGATGAATTAAAAAGATTTATTAAAGACAGGATATAATTTGACAGTCCAAACAGAAAAATTAGAAAATGGATTTCGTATTGTCACAGAGCATATGCCAGGTCTGCAGTCAGCTTCGGTTGGGGTTTGGGTTGATGCTGGTGGCCGACATGAACGCTTAGAACAAAATGGCATTGCTCACTTTTTAGAACATATGGCATTCAAGGGGACTTCCAAGAGATCTGCTCTAGATATTGCTGAAGCAATTGAAGACGTAGGTGGATACATAAATGCTTACACATCAAGGGAAGTGACCGCTTATTATGTTAGGTTGTTAAAAGAAAATATACCATTAGCAATTGATATTTTGGCAGATATTTTGAAGAATTCAATTTTTGATAAAAAAGAAATCGAAGTTGAACGTAATGTAATTTTGCAGGAAATTGGTCAGTCACTAGATACTCCTGATGATATAATTTTCGATTGGTTGCAGGAAACAGCATATCCAGATCAACCAATGGGACGAACAATTTTAGGACCAGCAGAAAAAGTCAGAAAGTTTGATAAGAGAGATCTTTCGGACTTTGTGTCAGAAAATTACTCCCCGGACAGGTTAATTTTAGCTGCTGCCGGTGGAGTTAAGCATGAGGAAATCGTCTCTTTGGCTAAAGAACAATTCGGCAGTTTAAAATCAAGTAAAATAAAATATTCTACGGATCCAATTAATTTTAAGGGTGGAGAGTTTAGAAGAGAGAAGAAATTAGAACAAGCTCATATGGCCTTAGCCTTCGACGGACCTAGTTACGTGGATGACGAAATTTATGCAGCCCAGATTTATAGTGTGGCACTAGGGGGAGGAATGTCCTCCCGTCTCTTCCAAGAAATACGCGAAAAGCGCGGCTTGTGTTATTCTATCTTTGCGCAGTCAGTAGCGTATCGCGACGGTGGTAGCACTTTAATATATGCCGGCACCAGTGAGGAAAGGTTGAAGGAATTAAGTGAACTAACTTTCGATGAGCTTAAAAGAGCTGCGGATAATTTCAGCCAGTCTGAGTTGAATCGCGCACGCGCTCAAATGAAAGCTGGCTTGCTAATGGGGCTTGAAAGCGTGTCTTCACGTGCTGAGCGACTTGCTCGAATGATCTCAATATGGGATCGGGTTCCAACTTTGGAAGAAACTGTAAAGGAAATTGATGCAATAAATTTAAATGATATGCGAAGTTATGCAGAAAAAATTGCAGTTTCATCTAAAACTGCAATGGCATTATATGGCCCAGTAGGTTTAGCGCCAGATCTTAGTGAGTTAGAAATAAGACGAGCAGCCTAACAATGCTATTTAGTAAGCGCCAGTTGCTGATTAGAACAGATAGACTAGACTTACGGTTACCTCAGCTCTCAGATCACAAAAATTGGTCACAATTGCGTCTAGAGTCCAAAGAGTTTTTAACACCTTGGGAGCCAGTTTGGTCCCATGACCATCTACTAAAAAGACCTTTTATAAATAGAGTTAATTGGGCAAAGCGTTCAATGCAAAATGGAACTGCTATACCTTTGTTTATAGTTAACAGGGTCGATCGTGCGCTTTTGGGAGCAATAACATTAGATAATATTCGCAGGGGGCCAAATCAAACTGCTACAATGGGCTATTGGATTGGTCTTCCATACGTGCGTAAGGGATTTATGTCTGAGGCAATAGCTGCTTTGGTCCATTACGCATTTAATACGTTAGATATAAGTCGAATTGAGTCGGCGTGCTTGCCGGAGAATACCCCTTCGCGAAAGGTATTGGAAAAATGTGGATTTAAATATGAAGGAGTAGCCCAGGCCTATATTCAAATTGATGGTAGGTGGCGTACCCATGTTTTATATGCCTCTTTAAGACACGATAGAAGAGGAAAGACTGATACTGGGGTTGTATGATATTAATGCAGATGAAAGATGTTGCTAATTTAGTTCGGTATATTTATTTTGACTTTCAATCCTGTTGATAAAGAGCTTTTAGCCAAAATAGAAAATGCCTGCGGGTATGAGGTTTTTCGCCCAGCTTTGCAGGCCTATGCTGAAGAACCACGAGGTAGATGGATTGGCAATATTGGTTCAGTTGTGGCACCACGAAATGTCACTGAGGCATCAAAAGTTCTGAAGATTTGCTCAGATGCTCGTGTGCCCGTGATACCTTACGGTGGTGGTACAGGGCTCGTTGGTGGCCAAGTCGGTGAAAACTTATTGGCACCCCTTATTTTGTCCGCTGAACGATTAACATCGATTATCGATATATTCCCAAAAGAACATGCTATTGTGTGTCAAGCAGGTTGCAAATTGGAAGATATTCAAAAGGAGGCGAGGGCCGCTGACCGTTTATTTCCATTATCTTTAGCATCAAAAGGTACTGCGAGAATTGGAGGTAATTTAGCTACTAATGCAGGCGGCATTGGTGTGATAAGATACGGTAATGCCAGAGATTTATGTTTAGGGATAGAAGCAACTTTTCCCAGTGGGGAAATCTGGTCTGATCTTCGCCGCCTTAGGAAAGATAACTCTGGCTATGATCTAAAAAGCTTATTGATTGGCTCCGAAGGTACTTTAGGTTTTGTGACTGCTGCTTCACTTAAATTGGCTCCATTGCCGAAATCGGAAAGTACTGCTCTACTATTCGTAGATTGCCCAAAGGATGCGCTAGCTGTTCTTAATATTGCTCAAGATTTTTTTGCTGAAGGAATAAGTGCATTTGAATTGTTATCAGGGCAGGGTTTTTCTTTCATTCAAGAAAAAATGCCTGATGTAAGTTTTCCATTTATTAAAATACCTGATTGGGCAATACTTATTCATTTAGGTTTTGGATCGAATAGAAACGCAGAAAACTCTATGATAGAACTGTATGAGAAAATCTGCGGTATGAAGTTAGCCTATGATGGCGTACTTGCAAAATCTCAGAAGGAAAGTGATGCGTTGTGGGGTCTTAGAGAAACAATACCTGAAGCCAACCGAAAAGTTGGTGCTATCGCCAGTCATGATATTTCATTACCGCTTTCAGCAATTCCAACATTTATAGATAGGGCTCACTTTCAGTTATCGTCGGTTGGAAAATTTCGTATAAACTGCTTTGGACATTTGGGTGACGGTAATTTACACTTCAATGTATTTCCTGAAGCTGGAAAAACAAAAGATCAATATTCATCGCAGCGAGAAATTATTGAAAGTGTAGTTCATGATTTAACCGTGGAGCTTGAAGGATCTATAAGTGCAGAACACGGTATAGGCCGATTTAAGGTAAACGATTTAATCAAGTATAGTAGCCCTGTAAAATTAGATCTAATGAAAAAACTAAAAAATATATTTGACCCGAATGGTATTATGAACCCTGGGGTAATTATAAAATAGAGCGCTGTTTTTTTAATCTTTTTATGTCACGTGCATAAAGATAACGAGCGATTATATGGTAATAAAAAAATTGTGCTACGTTCGTGACCCCGGGTAAACTAAAAATTTTTGCGAGAAAGCGATATCTTGGCATTTCGTTCCATAAGACAACGAAAGCTTTAACGCCCTTGAATAATTCATAATTCTTGATCACATGAAGTTGACGAGCGGTTTCATTTCTTGTTAACCCAAATGCAGCCAGATCAATAGCATTGATATCCTTAAAATCGATAGGCAGACCCCTACCGGCGCCGTAAGTTTGATAGACACAAATTTCTTTATTGCAAATCTTACAGTCGCCATTAAAAAGAACTGTTGTGTAAGGTATATTGTGATCACTCATGATCTACAGATAGTAGTTATCCTACTTTAGACAATGAAGCGCGACAATTTTCCATTCAAGATATAGATTACTCATATAATGATTATTAAATTTGCAAAACCTTTACCCAACTTCTGCACCCCATAAGTCATAATCACCTGCCTCATCTACTTTTACTGTAAGTAAATCGCCTGGGTTTAAATGAGAAAAATTTTTATCAATAAATAAATTACCGTCAATTTCTGGTGCATCTGCTTTGGTTCTGCATATTGCAGCGTCTTCATCTATTTGGTCAACTATTACCTCGACCTTTGTACCTACTTTGCGCTCTAATTTACTACACGATATCTCATTAGCCTTTGACATGAAACGTTCCCACCTATCCTGCTTTATGTCATTCGGTACTTGATTTGATAATCGGTTTGATTTTGCACCTTCCACATTTTCATATTGAAAGCAACCAACGCGATCTAGTTGGGCTTCTTCTAACCAATTAAGCAGAAAGCTAAACTCTTCTTCTGTTTCGCCTGGGTAACCTACTATGAATGTTGACCTTAAAGTGATGTCTGGGCAAATTTTTCGCCAATTTTCGATTTCGTGTAAAGTACGTGATGCAGCTGCGGGGCGGGCCATTCTTTTCAATGTTTCAGGGTGAGCATGCTGAAATGGTATGTCGAGATATGGTAGAATTTTCCCTTCTGCCATTAATGGAATTAAATCTTTTACGTGAGGATATGGATAGACATAGTGCAGTCTTATCCATGCTCCCAAAGATCCTAAATCTCTGGCTAAGTCGAAAATATGTGCTCTGTGACCATTAACAGTAGAATGTTTTAAATCTAGACCGTAGGCTGATGTGTCTTGAGAGATAACTAATAATTCTTTTACGCCATTGTCTACTAGTTTTTCAGCCTCCTTGATTACGTGGTTGGCTGGTCTGCTTGATAAACGACCACGCATTGTCGGAATGATGCAAAACTTACATTTGTGATTACAACCTTCTGAAATTTTAAGATAGCTATAGTGTCTTGGAGTTAATTTAATACCTGCAGGTGGAAGGAGATCAACAAAAGGGTTGGGTTTCGGTGCCACAATTTGATGAACTGCATGTAGTACATTTTCATACTGTTGTGGTCCGGTTACGGCTAATACTTTGGGATGCTTTTTGGTAATGTAATCTGGCTGGGCCCCTAAACAGCCGGTAACAATTACTTTGCCATTTTCTGCCAATGCCTCTCCGATTGCATCTAAGCTTTCGGCTTTTGCGCTATCTAGAAAACCACAGGTGTTTACTATTACTGCATCAGAACCAGCATAATCGCTAGATATTTGATAACCTTCCGCACGAAGTTTTGTTAGTATGCGTTCACTATCTACCAAGGCTTTTGGACAACCCAATGAGACCATACCAACAGTAGGCTGATTTTTTTGTAAATCGTTGGGAATTCTTGGGTTTGCTAGATCTGGACGGCGCATTATGTTCATTTTCACCATTGTTTAAGCAAGTAATCTTTTAACAATAGCCTTTTTTCTGGATCCAAACTCAAACTTCTATCCAAAGCTATCTACGACGATCACGCCTCTGGCTCATCGGTTGAAATGCAACGCCGACATGAGCCTCACAGTATGGTTTGCCCGCCTGAGATGGTAGACCACAAAACCAAAAATCTTCAGTAGCCGGGTCTCCAACCGGCCACTTACATGTTCGTTCGGTCAATTCAAGAAGAGAGATTTTTTTCGCCTTCTTTTCAATCTCATTCACGCGAGCCAAAGCTTCTGGGCTAATTTCATTTGCTGATGGTTGAGGAGGAAGAGGTTGGCCTGCAGGTATAATCTGCCGTCTTAAACTTGTTACATTTGATCTTGGTTCTGACGGAGAATTTGCAGTGGTTACTTTTGATGTGCTAGCCTTATTTGAATTTCTTTTTGTTTCAGAGAGAGACTTAACGGAAGCTTTTGATTTAGCATCAGATTTTGATGATGAACTTGTGGCTCGATTTGATAATCCCAAACGATGCACTTTCCCAATTACTGCGTTCCTAGTCACGCCACCGAGTTCTTTAGCTATTTGACTAGCCGACTGGCCTTCGCCCCATAATTTTTTAAGAATTTCTACTCTTTCATCAGTCCAAGACATTTAAATTTCCCATAAGTTTGATCCCATAATCATAAACTTTAGTAACAGACTTACAAGGGCATATAGCACCAAGGTTTAATATTGAATTATCTTTTTGATAGGAGCTGTTGAAACAGACCAGCACTAATTAAATATAGTGATGTGATTGTTAGTCCCCACAAAATTATTGGGTCTGATGAAAAATCAACCCAAGCAGACCACCCAGCAAATGAAATCCATAGAAGTGTTATAGGTAAGGAAGCATGACGCCAGCGCTCAGTCCGAACCGGGTGGATAAACTTCAATGGAAGAAACATAGCTATAGCTAATGTAGTAACCAGCGACAGAATGATCCAAAAGTTTGGTTGAATCGCGAACATCACAAGAGCTACCATGTTCCAACACCCGGGAAATCCGTGGAAGCTATTGTCTTTAGTCTTCATATTTCCATCACAAAAGTACATCGCTGATGCAAATGTTATTATAATTATTGTAACCCATCCGGTCCAACCCGGTAATAGGCCAGATTGAAACAGTGCAAATGCTGGTATAAACACATAAGTTAAATAATCTATAATTAGGTCAAGCAGCACTCCATCGAACCTTGGGGCATAATTTTTGACATCAAATCTTCTTGCTAGTGGACCATCTATACCATCTACTGCAAATGCAACTACGAGCCATAAGAACATTAAACTCCATTGATGATTTGCTGCCGCAAGCATTGAAAGCATTGCAAATACTGCTCCTGAAGCAGTAAATAAGTGGACAGATAAAGCGGCAATTCTTGGATCCATTTTCATTCTATACGATTATATTAAGTCTGAGCGCAACTGCTAAGCCTGAGGATGAGTTTTAGAATAAACTTCCATTAGCCTCACACTATCTACCGCTGTATAAATTTGTGTAGTCGAGAGACTTGCATGTCCAAGTAGTTCTTGAATGGTCCTTAAGTCACCGCCGTTTGATAATAGATGCGTGGCAAAGCTATGTCGCAGAGCATGCGGTGTAGCAGATGCCGGAAGGCCAAGAAGATTTCGAACTAACTTCATTTTGTTTTGAATTATTTTGGGCGATAGCGGCTTACCTCTTACGCCCCGAAAAATTTCATCATTTGCCGATAGTTGAAATGGACATAATTCGACATAATCACGAACAGCATTTTGTGCAATTTTTAACACCGGAACCACCCGCACTTTGCCGCCTTTTCCAGCGACTCTCATTGAGTTGCCTAGCGGTATATCTTTTGTCCGTATGTCTAGTGCCTCTGATATGCGTAAGCCGCAACCGTAAAGCAATATTAAAACGGCGCTATCTCGCGCAATCACCCAAGGCTCAGTTGATGTACTTTCGCATTCTGATAAAACAGCTTTTGCCTGCATTGGTGCAAGGGGACGTGGTAATTTATTAGAAAATTTTGGAGACTTTATTGACAATATATGGGTAGCATCAAACCCTCGATGCTTGGCAAGCCACCGTATATATGACTTTAAACTTGATAACTTTCTGGCATTTGATCTGGCGCCTGAATTCATATTTCTTAACTTTGCCTGCCATGCTCTTATGTCTGAAATTTTTAGCTTTTCAACAGTTGAAAGCTGAGTGGTCTCATTGTGGTGTTCAGATAAAAAAATAAAAAAATCTGTCACATCGTTATGATATGCTACCCTAGTATTACTAGCGAGAGTGCTTGTCGCAGCTTTTATTTCAAGCCAGTTTTCAATGCTTTCGATTATGGCAGGTGCGATAATTTTTAAGTTATCCATCGCTCCAACATTTTCTCACAGGCACAGGCAAAAAATTTCAATAAATCGGTACCTTGTCCTGGTTCAAAGAAATTTGCATCAATTGATCCAAATGCAATCATTCCTATGGTTTCGTTATCATTAAGATTTAACTCAATACATGCTTCTGATGCAATCTTAACGGATACATTTTCAAATAACTGATCCGTGGCACTAGTTGCTTGTCGTAGTTTTATTTTTGATGCCTTAGTTTCATTTCCCTGATTTATATAAGTGTTTACAAAGCCTGGAATTACGGATTGTACGTGAGGATTGTCGTGGGTTGGTAGTAAGTCGCTATCCAAACCAACTGGGCTCTCAACCAAGATAAATATGCAATCAACATTTAAAATTTTTAATAAGTCAGATTTTAAACTGAGAACAAACTGATCTAGGTTGTTCTTGCTCATAAGCTCAATAACTGCTTGATGGATCTGTTTTGTTCCTAAAAGATTTTGATATGCTGCAGCAACGACCGATTTATGTGTCCCTTCAAGCTCTCCCAACTTATGAGTTAATCGGCTCATAGCTACGTGACGTAAATCAACAACGTTATTACCTAATTTGATGTCTGTTGCCGTTAGAAGGCTCTCCATCAATTCCTTGTCATCAAGAATAATTGATGGATCAGCGAGCAGTTCTGCGCGAGTAGTTTCTTCCATATTTTTGCCCGTATAATTTTATCAATACAATGGCATGGTATTTAAATAATTTACAGGATTTTTTGTTTTGTAAATTTTATGTCTTCTAAGAAAGCGGCTAAACCTTTGTCGGTAAGTGGATGGTTTATCATGGATTTTATGACAGCTGGTGGTGCGGTCATCACATCGGCGCCTATACGAGCACTTTCTAATGCGTGGTTAACGGTACGGATCGAGGCAGCCAAAATTTGAGTTTCAAAATCGTAGTTGTCATAAATTTCACGAATATCCTCAATCAACTGCATGCCGTCGAGATTGATGTCATCCAACCTTCCGATAAATGGTGAAATAAATGTGGCGCCCGCCTTTGCTGCTAGTAAGGCTTGATTTGCCGAAAAACAAAGCGTCACGTTTACCATGTGCCCTTCAGAACTTAGGGTTTTGCATGCTCTCAACCCATCCCAGGTTAATGGGACTTTCACAGCTATATTTTTTGCAATTGTTACAAGTTTGCGACCTTCCGCAATCATAGTATCAGCTTCAGTCGAAGTAACTTCAGCACTCACAGGGCCGTCTACAATCGAACAAATTTCCTTTGTAACTTCAATGATATCTCTTCCTGATTTCTTAATAAGTGATGGGTTCGTTGTTACACCGTCCACCATTCCTAGGTCGTTGAGCTCTTTAATTTGATCAATTTCTGCCGTATCAACAAAAAATTTCATTGTTTTATCTCCCTTGCGCTTGGCGAAGCGTTGAAGATCATTTACTTCAGTTTTAAGCTTTGGAAAAGCCCTTAAGGAAAACTTTGAGACAAGATCAAGAATTTTTTGTTGATGGATCGTTGGTAGAAGTGTTGACGACACAGCCTATCGATCGTTTATTCACATACAGGGCTCCGCGTGAGGGTTGCTTTAAAGGTGCTATCGTTCTTGTTCCTTTTGGTCAGCGTATAGTCGTGGGTTTGGTATGGGGCTCAAGTACTGAAAAAATTGAGCTTGAGAAAATTAAAACGATTGATAGGGTTTTAGATTTTCAGCCTTTACAGCCAGAATTTCAAGATTTTATTTGGAAAGTAGCAGATTATACAGTTTCACCGTTATATGCTGTATTGAGATTAGCTACACGCGTACGAGATCTTGCGGCCCAAGAGGTTTACAAAAAATTAATTTATAAGGGGAAAGTGCCAAATCAATTTAAAATGACCCCTGCAAGAAGCCGTGTTTTAGGGGCCTTAGATAATTTGAATGGTATCGGCGTGCCCATCTCAGAATTAGCTAAATTAGCAAAAGTTTCGCCCTCTGTAATTAGCGGGATGATTTCATCTGGGTACTTATTTACTAAAATGGAGCCCAAGGACTTACCATACGCAAAGGTAAATACTGCATATTCATTAAATGAGCTAAGCGAAGATCAAGCACAGGTAGTTTTTGATATAAATAACCTTTTGGATCAACAAGGCCATTCCTCAATCTTACTTTGTGGTGTGACTGGTTCTGGGAAAACTGCTGTGTATTTAGAGGCAATTTCAAAGGTAATTGATAATGGAAAACAGGCTTTAGTTCTGCTGCCAGAGATAGCATTAACTGGAGATTTCACAAAACGAATTAAAGCCCGTTTTGGAGTCTCACCGGCGGAATGGCATTCTGGTATTTCTCAATCTGAGCGCCGCAGGGTTTGGAAAATGGTTGGTCGAGGTCAGGCTCAAATCGTAATTGGAGCTCGGTCAGCACTTTTTTTACCCTTTGAGGAACTGGGGCTTATCGTTGTCGATGAAGAGCATGATTCATCTTACAAACAGCAAGATGGTGTATTATATCATGCGCGAGATATGGCCGTGCTTAGAGCATCTTTAGCAGGTGCAAAAGTAATATTGGCATCAGCGACCCCAAGCTTGGAGACATGGAATAATGCCAAATTAGGTAAGTATAAGCGCTTCAATTTGACAAAAAGATATGGTTCGTCAGTTTTGCCAGATATTCAAGTAATTGATATGCGGAACGAAAAGTTACGATCGGATCAGTGGATTTCACCAATCCTAAAATATAAAATCGAAGAAGCGATTGATAATAATGAACAAGCATTATTATTTTTGAACCGTAGAGGCTATGCTCCAGTCACTTTGTGCCGCTCATGTGGTCAGAGAATTGGTTGTGATTTTTGTGATACTGCAATGATCGAGCATCGATTCCAGAAACGGTTAATGTGCCATCAATGTGGTGAAACTAAGCCTATGCCCAGAACTTGTCCAAGTTGCCAGGCAATCGACAACTTTGCTCCGATTGGACCCGGCGTCGAAAGACTGGCAGAGGAAGCAACCAAATCATTTCCAGAGGCATCAATCACAGTATTATCATCAGACTTGTATAGTTCAGCGAGGTCATTAAAAGATGAATTGGAAAGTATTTCGCGCGGTAATACGGATATAATCATCGGCACCCAATTGATTGCCAAAGGACATAATTTTCCTAATCTTACGGTTGTTGGTGTTGTTGATCCCGATCTAGGTTTGCAGGGGTCAGATCTCCGCGCTGCTGAGCGTACTTTTCAACTTTTACGACAGGTCTCTGGTAGAGCGGGAAGAAATGATAAAAGAGGAACGGCATATTTACAGACATACCAACCTCAGCATCCAGTTATAGAAGCTATTACTAACGGGCAAGATGAACAATTCTGGATTGCAGAAGCAAAAGGTAGGGAACTGGCAGAAATGCCTCCTTTCGGTCGATTGGTTGGGATCCTAATCTCTGCTCAGAATTCTGAAGATGCCTTTGAGATTGGATATAAATTGTCAAAAAAGGCTACTATTCTATCTTCTGCCGGAATTACCCTTTATGGGCCAGCACCTGCGCCTATTACAAGAGTGAGAGGTCGATATAGAATTCGGATGTTACTTAAGGCGAGTAAAGCCGTATCCATGCAAAGCGTAATCAAGTTATGGCTTTCGGGTTTAAATTTAAGAAAAGATATCCGTTTAGTAATTGATGTGGATCCTCAAAGTTTTTTGTGATTTACCAACTGGTCTTAAATACAAATCCTGATTATACGCGGGCTATGAAGGAAAACTATCATATTAGACATTTATCTAAGTTGCCAAAATGGAGACGTCCTGAAGCCTTATTAATATTAATGGCAATTGCTATGCCCTTAGCATTTGCCGTTTGGTCTGCCCTTTTGAACAACTTTGTCGTCGAAATAATTCGTTTTGATGGTTTAGACATCGGCATTTTGCATACTGTCCGAGAAATACCTGGTTTTTTTGCCGTGGGTGTAATCAGCATCTTACTTTTTTTTAGAGAGCAGACATTAGCGCTTCTAATGCTAGGGCTGCTCGGCATTGCTACCGCCGCTACTGCATGGTTCCCTCATTTAAGTGGCATATTGACGATAACTCTTCTGAGTTCCATCGGATTTCATTTTTTTGAAACAGTTAATCAGTCGTTGCAACTTCAATGGTTTTCAAAAGAAGAGGCTCCAGGTAAGCTTGGTAAACTCATGGCAATCGGGTCGGCAGCGACCTTGATCGCTTACATATGTATAATTTTTGGTTGGGATAAGCTAAATATATCTTTTAATTCTGCATATATGTTAGCTGGACTTGCCTGTTTTTTATTGGCTGTGCTGGGCTATATCCTTTTCCCCAACTTTAAGGCATCAATTTCTCAGACGAAGAAAATGGTCCTACGTAAGCGTTATTGGCTTTATTATCTGCTACAATTCATGTCGGGGGCAAGAAGGCAGATATTTGTAGTTTTTGCCGGATTTATGATGGTGGAAAAGTTTGGCATGGACGTGCAGCAATTGACAACACTTTACCTAATAAATTTAATTCTTAATATTTGTCTAGCACCATTAATTGGGCGCGCAGTTGCTCGATATGGAGAGCGTAATGCTCTTGCGGTCGAATACCTTGGTCTTGCATTAGTCTTTTTTGCTTACGGTGGGATATACCTCTTCGGTTGGGGTGTTTTAATTGCTGCCATCCTTTATCTTTTGGATCATCTTTTCTTTGCTCTGGCTTTAGCGATTAAAACCTATTTTCAAAAAATTGCGGACCCGAGAGATATAGCAGCAACTGCCGCTGTTGCTTTTACAATAAATCACATAGCTGCTATTTTCTTGCCCGTTGTTCTTGGCTTCTTGTGGCTTGCGTCTCCTTTTTTAGTTTTTTGCGCAGCTGGTATTTTAGCAGTTTTTTCTTTTGTATTAGCTCTTTTAATCCCTGGAGAGCCTAGAATAGGTAAAGAAACTATATTTTGTGTTTCATGATATCTTATTTAATTTTATCAATTTGTATTAGATTGGCGTATATTTATTAATGACTACTTTTACTGCTTTAACGACACTTCCCGGGAAAATAAACGCTTCTGATCTCGGCGATGCTTTAGAACGGCTTACACCCGAACCAATTGGAGTTGGAGTTTTCGAATTGGAAGATGGTTCGGGGCTTTGGGAGGTTGGAGCATATTTCTCGGAAAAGCCAGATGATATAAGTTTGGCTTTGCTTGCTGCTGTTTTTCAAGCTGAAGAATTTAAAATATCAGAATTGCCTCAGATTGATTGGGTTTCAAAAGTTCAGCGTTCACTAAAGCCAGTAGTTGCTGGAAGGTTTTTCGTTTATGGATCACACGATAGTGATAAAGTCCCGCCTGATTGTGAACCATTGCTTATAGAGGCATCAATGGCTTTTGGGACCGGACATCATGGGACAACTAAAGGTTGCCTGCTTGCTCTGGAGCAACTCATCACAGGTGGGTTTAAGGCAAAAAATGTTATTGATGTCGGTTGTGGTACTGCAGTTTTGGCAATGGCTGCTGCGCGTATTTTCTCCGCCAATGTTATCGCTAGTGATATTGATTCGGTAGCCCATAGCGTCGCTAAAATGAACATTCTTGCAAATGGATTAGATCGAAACATTCAATGTTTTGAAGCAAGTGGATTTGCCCATGAGCAAATAAAAACCAAAAATCCGTTTGATTTGATTTTTGCAAATATATTACTTGCCCCTCTTCTTGCGATAGCAACTGATATATCAAAGTATTCTTTGTCTGGAGGATACGTTGTGTTATCTGGTATTTTAAGTGAGCAAGCGGAATTGGTTGTCAATAAATATACTGGCGTAGGCTTCTCTCTATCCAATCAGATAGAGATTGGGGAATGGGTGACAATAATTTTCCGCAAGATTTGACTCTATTATGTCCTTTATAAATATTAAATGTTTTGGTTTTAAATGTAAGCGTATTTGAGAATAAAATAATTCTATTTGGCATTTGTTCACGTTTCGTGCTAATATTTGCAAAAATTGAGGTGCAGGATAATGAGGGTTATAGGTATTGACCCCGGCCTTAGAAATATGGGCTGGGGGTTAATAGATGTAAAGCAAAGCCGCATTACTCATGTTGCAAATGGTATTTGCAGATCAAAAGGCATAGATTTATCAGAAAGACTGCATTCCTTATTCATCCAGCTGGAAAATATTTTTGAGAATTTTAAACCCGATGTTGCTGCAGTAGAAACAACGTTTGTCAATAAGGATGGAGCTGCGACATTAAAGCTTGGCCAAGCGCGAGCAATAGCTTTGCTAGTACCAGCAAAAGCTGGTTTGGCAGTTTCTGAGTACGCTCCAAATAAAGTAAAAAAAGCCGTTGTAGGTGTAGGACATGCAGATAAAAATCAGGTTGCGCATATGGTGAAATTACAACTACCTGGCGTTGCTCTGAATGGTGTGGACGCAACGGACGCTTTGGCGATTGCCTTGTGTCATGCTCATTATGGTTACTCTCAAAATAGATATATGGTCGCAATTGAAAAGGCAGTCTCATGATAGGGCGGCTGTACGGTAAAATTGAGTATTTTTCGGAGGATCACCTACTCATTGATGTTCAAGGGGTAGGCTATGTAGTATACTGTTCAGAGAGAACACTACGATCTTTACCAGCAGTTGGCGAATATACATTTTTATATACAGATCTTTTAGTGCGCGAAGATATACTTCAGCTTTTTGGTTTTACTAGTATTGTAGAAAAAGAGTGGCACAGGCTCTTAATGACGGTGCAAGGCGTTGGTGCTAAAGCTGCATTAGCAATCATGGGGGCTTTGGGTGCTGATGGATTAAATAGGTCGATTTCCATTGGTGATTGGGCTGCTGTTAAGCAAGCAAAAGGTATAGGACCAAAGACGGCGCAAAGAGTTGTAAATGAACTTAAAGAAAAGGCACCTCAAATAATGGCAATGGCTGCTGTTTTTGGTCAATCAGCTGTAGAAAAGAAAGAGCCTATCTCTAAATATAGTAAAGACAATGCAGATATATATTCTGAGGGCGAGGTGGCCGGTACACTGGAAAGAAGTACTTCGTCTTCAGAAGAAAGACAAAAAAATCAAGCCGAAGCTTTATCAGCTTTAAAAAACTTGGGCTATAGTCCCTCCGAGGCTGCTAATGCTATATCTCTTGCAAGCGATCTAGAAGAAACGTTATCTACGCCAGACATAATTAAGAAAGCGCTTAAGCTTCTTTCACCAAACGAAAATTGATTTTATGATTGAACAAGAACCAATTTTAAGTCCTGAAAAAAACTCGGATGATAATGATCGAGCACTACGACCTGAAAGTTTAGCAGAGTTCATTGGGCAGGCAGAAGTAAGATCGAATTTGAAGGTTTTTGTTGAATCAGCCAAAAGGCGTGGTGAAGCAATGGACCATACTCTCTTTTATGGTCCGCCAGGGCTTGGGAAAACAACCTTGGCACAGATTATGAGCCGAGAGTTGGGTGTCAATTTTCGTATGACATCGGGTCCTGTGTTGGCAAAAGCGGGAGATTTAGCAGCAATATTGACAAATCTGGAAGCCAGAGACGTTTTATTTATTGACGAAGTGCATCGACTAAACCCTGCAGTGGAAGAGGTATTGTATCCTGCATTGGAAGATTTTGAGTTAGATCTGGTTATCGGCGAGGGGCCTGCTGCCAGAACGGTTAGAATTGAATTGCAACCGTTCACTTTAATTGGTGCCACGACGAGACTTGGTTTGTTAACAACGCCTCTCAGAGATCGATTTGGAATTCCAACTAGATTGCAGTTTTATACAAATGAAGAGCTTTTCGAGATTGTATCTCGAAATGCGAAGAAATTAGGGGCCCCTGCAGATGTATTGGGCGCAATGGAAATCGCTAAGCGCGCTCGTGGTACGCCTCGAATTGCTGGTCGGTTGTTAAGGAGAGTAGCTGATTTTGCATTGGTTGATGGGGATGGTACAATATCGAAGAAACTTGCAGATCACGCCTTAACTAGACTAGGTGTTGACTCGCTAGGTTTAGATGGCGCTGACCGGAGATATTTGAAACTTATTGCTGAACAGTATGCCGGGGGCCCGGTTGGCATAGAAACCATCAGTGCTGCTCTGTCAGAAAGTAGAGATTCACTGGAAGAGGTTATTGAGCCATATCTTTTGCAACAGGGCCTTATACAACGAACTCCTCGTGGAAGAGCATTGGCTAGCGGTGGTTGGAAGCATCTTGGACTTAAGCCGCCAAGCCAATCTGACGATCTATTTCACTCCATTAACTAGTAACATTTCAGGAATTAGTGAATTGACCCCTGAAGAAGTTGAAAGTTATTTTACTAGAAAAGATGGCACTTTTTTATTCGCTAGGTGGGGACGACCGGTCGCTCCCGTGGTATTTGGCTTAGACGATAATTCTTTAGCTATACTAAAAGGTGCCATTGAAGCAGTTATGTCACTTACAAATCAACAAATGAGTGAGACAGACCCAGAGCTTGGTTCGAATTTTATGTTCTTCTTTTTTAGTAATTGGCTCGAGCTTATTGAAGTGCCAAATCTCGACAAATTGGTGCCAAACATGTCCACACTTGTGGAACAGCTTATAGAAGCGGAAGCAAATCAGTATAGGATTTTTCGATTTGATAATGCAGGAGCTATTCGCGCTTGTTTTGTATTTATTAAAATCGATGAAAATATAATGCAAGTGCCAGCGCAAACACTGATGTTATCACAGGTAGTACAGTCGGTTTTACTGTGGTCAGATGATGCTTTTAAAAGCGGCTCTCCCTTGTTAGTTTCCGATGATCATCATACTTTGTTGAAACCTAATGTCTCAACACTTATCAGGGTTGCCTATGATCCTACTTTGCCAGATGCCTCTAATGATAAATCTATGGCATTACGATTGTCTGCAAGAGTAACCAAAATGGTGGTTAATTGATGAAAAGAGATACTTTCCAATGCCGCGTATATTATGAAGATACCGATTTAGCCGGGATTGTTTATTACGCAAACTATTTAAAGTTTATTGAACGGGCGAGAAGTGAGTGGGTGCGTAACATTGGTTTCGACCAAAATGTTCTGCGCAACGATTTTGGAATTGTTTTTGCGGTTCGGAAAGTAGAAGCGGATTATATAAAAGCGGCAAAATTTGACGATCTACTTACAATATCGACAGAATTAATAAGTAAAACACGGGTCCGACTTAAATTAAATCAGGATATTTATCGAGATAATTATCTCATATTTAAAGCCGTTTTGGATATAGTCTCCATCGATAGGAGTGGCGTTTTGGTAAAATTACCAAATGTAATTTTTGATAAATTCACTTAAAATATTTATTTCTCGGTTTTCTAAACGATATTATTTGGATTTATCTAGTAAAACGTTTATGCTCACGCCAAGCCAAAGATGGCAATTAAATGAGCAGATAAAATGGAAAATGAAGCTTTTACTTTTTGGGCGCTTTTTGGGCGTGCAACTATCACAGTTAAAATTGTTATGATTATGTTAATTGGGTCATCATTCTGGTCATGGTCAATTATATTCAAAAAATTAATATCATTTAGGACAGCACGGACTGAAGCATCTAACTTCGACCAATCTTTCTGGTCTGGAGAGCCTTTGGATGAGCTGTTCGAAAAATTGGGGCCAGATCCAACTGGACATACGGAACGCGTTTTTGCTGCCGGTATGGTGGAGTGGGAACGAAGTCACCGATCGGATGGAGTCATGATAGCCGGCGCGCAAGCGCGAATAGATCGTTCAATGGATGTAGCCGTAGTGCGTGAGGCTGAAGATCTGCAGTCAGGATTAACAATCCTGGCAACAATTGGGTCTACAGCTCCCTTTATCGGTTTATTTGGAACCGTATGGGGAATAATGAATGCTTTTATAGAGATTGCTGAGCAGCAGAACACTAATTTGGCAGTAGTTGCTCCAGGAATTGCTGAAGCCTTACTAGCAACAGGACTTGGACTTTTGGCTGCCATTCCAGCTGTGATATTTTATAATAAACTTAGTGCGGATTCTGACCGAATTGTTGCTGGGTATGAAAGTTTTGCTGATGAATTTTCAACAATTTTAAGCCGCCAATTGGATAGTTGAAATGGGTGCTGGAACAGTACAGCTGCAGACAAGTAAAAGAAATAGACGCACAAAAAGAGTTCGTCCTATGTCGGAAATTAACGTCACTCCCTTCGTCGATGTAATGTTGGTTTTACTGATAATATTTATGGTAACTGCACCCATGCTGACTGTGGGAATTCCAATAGAATTACCTAAAACAGCGGCTAATGCCCTTCCCAGTGAAAATGATGTACCTCTTTCAATTACAATTTCGGCAGATAAGAAAATTGTTCTACAAGAAACAGCTATTCCGTATGAGCAACTGATACCTAAGTTATCGGCAATATCAGGTGAGCGTGAAAGTGATTTGATCTACCTTAGGGCGGATGGGTCCGTACCTTATGAGTTTGTAGCAAAAATTATGGGGGCAATAAACGGTGCTGGTTTTTCAAATGTTGGCCTGGTTACTGATGTTGGATCTCCAGATATTATGAATGTTGAGAATTAATACGAGATGCATGTTGGGCACTATATTTCAGGTGCAGCGCATCTTTCTTTTCTATTATGGCTTGTTATGGGGGATGTTTTTATCTCAAAACCGGAAGAAATCTCAATCACCTCAGTTTCTATTATTTCTGAGGAACAGTTCGCAAATCAATTAGCAAAGGATAGTAACCCACAGGTAAGTGATGAAATTGATATTCTAAATCAGATTGAACCTGACGAGCTAACGAATAATCCAACCATTTCAAAAATTGATTCAGAAGTTCCAGCGGTTTCTCCGAAAGTTCCCAATACCCCTAAGTTGGAGCAAGATAAGCTTGAAATACCTGAACAGATGCAGTCTGTGTCCCCTGAATTATCCAATGAGCCAGATCAGCCAGTTTTAAATAAAGATGATCTATCAGTGGAGTCAAATCTAGAGGCCAGTGAAACCCCAAGTCCAGTGATAGCGGATAGGGTCGCATCGGTCCCAGTTATGCCGGAAAACGAGGACGCATTCAATGACGATGTAATTGAAAGCTTAAGTCAAGTTCCCACTGACGAAGAAAAGCCAGATTTAGAATTAGAAGAAAAAATGCAATCTACACGCGGAGCGACAACTGAAATCATTACTGAACCGAAGAAAAAGCCATCTGGTGCACCAAAAAGTTCACTGCGACCGAAGGGAAGACCTCAAATCCAGCCGGATAACGAAGTAAAAGATACTGATAGTGTAGATCTTGCTGACGCTGTCAGTTCCGCATTAAGCGGTATTGAAAATGAACTGGAAAATTTAGAAAGCCCAGATGTCGTTTCCAGTGAATCGCCAGGCATAGAAACGATAAATGCGTCAGTTGGGAATGCTTTACTTAAGCAAATTGAGCCTTGTTGGAATGTTGATGTTGGAAACCAAAATGCCTATGTTAAGGTTACAGTACAATTTTCGTTGGATAAAAATGGTAAAATTGAACGCAATGAAATAAACCTTATTTCAAGTGAAGGAGGAGCAGGATCAGCAGTTCGCAGTGCATTTACAAATGCAAAGAAAACAATTTTTAAGTGTCAAAAGAAATGGGATGGATTTAATTTGCAAGATTTTGATTATGCGCAATGGCAACAGATTGTCCTCACATTCAATCCAGATCAGATGAGGAATAGATAATGTTTCGGCTTGTTTTTGCAGCATTCATAATTTTAAATTGCGGCGCGTTATTCGCGGCCCCACTGCGAATTGAGATAACGCAAGGCGTCATTGAGCCTATGCCCTTTGCCGTACCCGTATTTATCGCGGAGACCCCAAATGCTGTTGAAGTTGCGCGCAATTTGACCAACGTAGTTCGTAATGACCTTACTGGCACAGGTTTGTTTCGAGAAATTCCAACTTCTGCACACGTCGGTAAAATCACTGGTTTCTCCTCACCTGTTCAGTTTAGTGATTGGCAAGTCATAAATGCAGATGCGCTAATCACTGGCTCAGTCTCTGTGAACAACGGTGGTAAAGTCACAGTTATGTTCCGTGTATATGATGTGTTCTCGCAGCAAGAATTAGGCTCTGGCCTCAAATTCTCAGGGAATGCTAATAGCTGGAGGCGGATAGCTCACAAAGTAGCCGACGAGGTATATAGCCGTATCACTGGAGAAACGGGATATTTTGATAGTCGGATTGTTTTTGTTTCTGAGACCGGCGGTAAGGCACAACGAAGAAAAAGGTTGGCTTTGATGGATTACGATGGCGCAAATGTGAAATATCTTACCGATAGTAATTCAATAGTAATGGCTCCAAGATTTTCTCCGAAAGGAGACAAAGTTTTGTACACGAGCTATGCCTCCGGATTTCCCCAGGTTCAAATACTTAATGTTGGTAATGTTCGGAGTAGGCCACTAATTAATCAAGCTGGTACTATGACTTTTGCGCCTAGATTTTCTCCAAATGGTAACTCAGTACTCTACTCGTTAGAGAATGGTGGTAATGTTGATATTTATCGAATGCAACTGTCAAATGGAACAGTAAAACGCCTAACAAGATCGCCAGCAATTGAAACAGCACCTAGTTTTTCTCCTGATGGAAAACAGATTGTTTTTGAGAGTGATAGATCTGGCTCCCAACAATTATACATAATGTCCGCTAATGGAGGCGAGGCTCGACGAATAAGCTTTGGATCTGGCCGCTATGGCACACCAGTTTGGTCACCTAGAGGTGATATGATAGCTTTTACAAAGCAGAGTAAGGGTAGGTTTCACATTGGTGTGATGAGATTAGATGGTAGTGAAGAGAGATTATTAACTGCGTCATTTTTAGATGAAGGCCCAACTTGGTCTCCAAATGGACGTGTAATAGTATTTAGCCGATCGACCCAAGGGAGAAATGGAACTTCATCCCTTTATAGTGTAGATATCTCAGGCAGGAATTTGAAGCCTTTGATTACTCCAGAGGGAGCATCAGATCCATCATGGTCGCCTTTAGCGCGTTAGAAACTTATAGCACTTTTCAGATACTAATTTACAATGTAAACTTGTAATATCGAACATGGTAGGTGAAGTATGAAAAAGCTCAAAAATGCAATATTATTTACTGCTCTGGTGATGTTAACAGCATGCTCTAATTCAGGAAATCCCTTTGGCGGCAATTCTAATGATACATTCTTTGGAAATGATTTGGGAGATATCTCAAATCCTACATCTCCGGCTTATTTTCAACAAGCAATAGGTGATCGAGTGTTTTTTGCAATTGATCAATCTAACTTAAGTCCAGAAGCAATGGACCTGTTAAGTAGTCAAGCAACCTGGTTAATGACCAATGGTGATTATGAGATTATTGTTGAGGGTCATGCAGATGAACAAGGTACGAGGGACTATAATGTCGCGTTAGGTGCCAGACGAGCTAACTCTGTAAAAGAATATTTGAATTCGCTGGGCATCGCTGCAAGTAGAATACAAACCGTAAGCTATGGCAAAGAGCGCCCAATTGAGATCTGTAGTAATGAAAGCTGTTATTCGGTAAATCGTAGAGCTGTTACGGTCTTGAATAACTTGGGGTCCTGATAAATAATTTAGGAAAGCTTTATGCGGCTTCTTTATATAATTTTTTTCATACTTTTCGCTGGAGTTGCTTTTGCCCAGAATAAGGAGCAAACGCTTGCAGATGTGCGTCAGGATTTGACTATACTTTACATAGAGATGCTCAAACTTAAGAGAGAGCTATCCACAACTGGCGCTGCCTCACCTCAAGTTATTACCAGTGGCTCGAGTTTAGCTAGACTTGAAGCTATTGAGATTGAACTGCAAAGGTTAATTGCTCAAACCGAGGAATTGCAGTACCAGGTCGACAGAGTGGTTCGCGATGGAACAAGCAGAATAGAGAACTTAGAATTTCGACTTGTTGAACTCGAAGGTGGTGATGTTTCAAATATATCGGAAACGACTACTTTGGGTACATTGGTCGAATTGGAAGGTGCTATTGAATCTTCGATTGACAAAGTTACGTCAGAGCCTGAATTGGCCGTTGGTGAAAAAGCAGATTTTGACGCTGCTTCTGATGCTCTTGCAAATGGCGAATATGAATTAGCTACTGATCTATTCCAGCGTTTTTCGAATACTTATCCGGACAGTCCACTAAATGCGAAAGCATTACTTTCAAGAGGAATTGCCTTTGAGGAATTGGGTGAATTGAAGTCTGCAGCTAGAGCGTTTTTAAATAGCTACACTGACTTTCCAGAATCAGGTGTCGCACCCGAAGTTATGTTTAGATTAGGACAGACACTAGTAGATCTCGGTCAGATAGACGCGGGTTGTCAGATCCTGTCTCAAGTGCAGATTAGGTTTCCAGAGGCTCAAGAGACTGTTTTAGCATTAAATGCAATGAATGATTTACAGTGCCAGTAAGGTTAACCAGTGGGCTTTGATTTCGATGCAATTTCTAATAAGTTCAACGGTAAAATCGATAGTTTTTTAGACAGTCTCTCTAATAATCCGTCTGCTCTTGGTATCGCAGTTTCTGGTGGCAGTGATAGCCTTGGCCTATTGTATCTTATAAATTCTTGGCCCAATAAAAGAAATTTAAAAATCATAGTCCTTACCGTTGACCATAATTTGAGAGATGGATCATCTGATGAGGCATCGTATGTGGGTAAGTTATGCAAAAATCTTGGCCTTAAACATAAAACCTTATTGTGGGCGCGGGAGGATTTGAAAGGTAACTTATCCGCCAACGCTCGTGAAGCTCGATATTTTTTGATGCAAAAATCTCTTCCGTCTAGCGCGCTTTTACTAACGGGGCACACCCTAGATGACCAAGCTGAAACTTTTCTAATGCGACTGCGAAGAGGATCTGGAGTGGATGGGTTATCCAGCATGGCTGAGCGGAGTTATTTGTCCTTTGGTGGCGACGATATTATGATATTCAGGCCACTCTTAAAATTTGAGCGTCAAACTTTGAGAGATGTTTTAAACTTTCATGAAGTAAAGTGGCTTGAAGATCCAACAAATAGTGATGACGGTTTTGAAAGGGTCCGAGTGAGAAAATTGCTCACTAGTTTTGCAGAATTAGGTCTGGATAAGACTAAGATAAATAAAACGGCTTCGTTGATGCAAAGTGCTAAAACAGCATTGAACCATTTTGCAGTCGATTGTTATGAAAAATTTGGATCTTGCATGTATGGGGATATTATCTTCGATTTTGAGGAATTTTCTAACCTCCCTTTAGATATCAAAAGACGTTTGCTAGCTGCTGCACAACAATGGGTCTCCAGTCAGAAGTATCGCCCAAGGTTATCACAAATAGATGCATTGCTTGATTCTATTAACGAAAAGACCACCTTTTCAGGGTCCGGTACCATTTGCTACTTTCATGACAAAAGTATTAAAATAACCAGAGAATTGAATTCATGTGTAAATGAAGTAGAGGCGGCAAATGGTTTAATCTTCGATAATCGATGGGAATTAAGTACGTCGGCAAATTGTACGGAGTTTACTGTCAAATGCTTGGGTGAAAATGGATTTAAGTTTTTGGACGCAAATGTTCGGAAAGAGATCCCATATAAAACTATAATTGCGCTACCTGCGCTGTTTAAAGATAGCGCTTTGATAGATTTTCCGTTTTTAGACCCGCAATCAAAATTTTCTTTTAATTTTTGCAAACAACCATTTGATCAATTCTTACTAGACCATTGAACATAGCGAACTAATGTTTATGTATGTATTGAGAAACATCCACGATATTGTGGAAGTCATAAAGGAGAGCTCTGTTGAGCAATAATCGTAATATAGCCTTTTGGTTAGTTCTGTTTTTACTAATCGTTGTTTTGTTCAACGTTTTTAGTTCTGGCACTTCATCATTACAATCGCGCGAGATTAGTTATTCTGATTTCGTTGCATCAGTGGAGCGCGGGGAAGTTGCAACAGTCATTCTTGATGGAGAAAATATTCGTTTTAAAGGTGGGGATAATGTTGAATATGTAACAGTTCGACCCGCTGATACAAACGTCACCGACCTTCTGATTGCAAACCAGGTTGTAGTGCGAGCCGAAAAGCAAGAGCAATCTTTATTTCAGTCTTTCATAATGTCAATTTTACCGTTTTTGTTGCTGATTGGGGTATGGATTTACTTCATGAACCGAATGCAAGGAGGTGGCCGTGGCGGAGCCATGGGGTTTGGGAAAAGTAGAGCTAAGTTACTTACAGAAAAGCAGGGAAGAGTTACCTTTGACGATGTGGCTGGTATTGATGAAGCCAAAGAAGAGCTTGAAGAGATAGTCGAGTTTTTAAGGAATCCACAAAAATTTAGTAAACTAGGAGGTAAAATTCCTAGGGGCGCTCTCCTTGTAGGGCCTCCGGGCACTGGTAAAACATTACTCGCCAGAGCAATTGCCGGGGAAGCGGGTGTACCGTTCTTTACAATATCCGGTTCTGACTTCGTGGAGATGTTCGTTGGGGTAGGCGCCAGTCGAGTAAGAGATATGTTCGAGCAGGCTAAAAAAAATGCTCCATGTATTGTATTCATTGATGAGATCGACGCTGTTGGTAGAAATAGGGGCGCCGGTTATGGTGGTGGAAACGATGAACGTGAGCAAACCTTAAACCAACTTTTGGTTGAAATGGATGGTTTTGAAGAAAATGAAGGTGTCATAATCTTAGCAGCAACAAACAGGCGCGATGTACTTGATCCTGCACTACTGCGCCCCGGTAGGTTTGATCGCCAAGTTAATGTTCCAAATCCGGATATTAAGGGCAGAGAGAAAATACTGAATGTCCATGCAAGAAAGACTCCTTTAGGGCCGGATGTTGACTTGCGTTTGATAGCTAGAGGAACGCCTGGCTTTTCTGGCGCTGATTTAGCAAATCTGGTCAATGAAGCAGCACTAATGGCTGCTAGAATAGGCAGAACATTTGTGAGCATGGTGGATTTTGAGAACGCCAAAGACAAAGTGATGATGGGAGCCGAGCGGCGGTCTATGGTCCTTACAGATGATCAAAAGGAAAAGACAGCATACCACGAAGCTGGGCATGCGATTGTAGGACTGGAGCTTCCTCAGTGTGACCCCGTATATAAGGCAACAATCATTCCGCGAGGTGGAGCTTTAGGTATGGTCGTTTCATTGCCAGAAATTGACCGATTAAATTGGCATAAAGCTGAATGTGAAGAGAAGATGGCGATGACCATGGCCGGAAAGGCCGCTGAGATAATTAAATACGGGGAAGATAACGTATCAAACGGCCCCGCTGGAGACATCCAACAAGCATCTGGTTTAGCTCGTGCGATGGTACTTCGCTGGGGCATGTCCGAAAAAGTTGGAAATATTGACTACGCCGAAGCTCATGAAGGTTATTCGGGTAACACCGCCGGTCTTTCTGTGTCAGCTAATACTAAAGAGCTTATTGAAGTTGAAGTTAAAAGGTTTGTTCAAGAAGCATACGATCGTGCCTACAAAATTCTGAGTAAGAAGAAAACTGAATGGGAAAGACTAGCGCAGGGTTTACTTGAATATGAAACTTTAACAGGTGACGAGATAAAGAGAGTGATAAAAGGTGAACCGCCGCACGGAGATGATGACCTGGATGGTGATGCCGCGAAGTCTGATAGTGCAGTGAAAGAGTCGGTAATGGCGGTCCCAAAAACAAAGTCCCGGATAAAAGGCAAGAGTGGTGGAAAGATGACACCAGAGGCTACTTAAATTTAACTAACTATATGCCATTTTCCGGAATTTGATTTTAAATTTATGCCTTCATGCGTGGATAGGACCATCTCCGCATGCTAAGGCAGCCTCCCGAATTGCTTCAGAGTAGGTTGGATGTGCATGACATGTTAGAGCTATGTCCTGCGCAGCAGCACCGAACTCCATTGCCATGCATAATTCATGTATTAGATCGCCAGCTGCTGGACCAATAATGTGAGCACCTAAAATTCGGTCGGTCTCTGCGTCAGCTAGAATTTTTACAAAACCGTCTGCTGCAAAGTTAGCTTTCGCCCGTCCATTGCCCAAGAACATAAATTTTCCTACCTTGTAATTTTGTTTTGATGATTTTAGCTCGTCCTCCGTTTTCCCCACCGATGCGACTTCGGGCGATGTATAGATTACTCCTGGAATTATAGAATAATTAACATGTCCATGTTTTCCGGCTATTATTTCTGCGGCTGCGATACCTTCATCTTCTGCTTTATGCGCTAGCATCGGTCCCAGGACAGCGTCGCCTATCGCATAAATTCCATTTGCACTTGTTTTCCAACCATTATCTATCTCTATGTAGCCCTTTTCCGATACTGCAATACCTAGCTCTTTAATGCCCAGTCCGTTTGTAAATGGTTTTCTGCCTGTTGCGACTAAAACAATATCAGCTTCTATGGAGTGCTCACTTTCATCTGAATTTTTTTGATATAAAACATGCGCTTTGTTTTTTTTGCATATTGCAGACTTTACTGCCGCACCCATTACAAATTTAATTCCTTGCCTTTTTAATATATGCTGGAAGGATTTTTGAACCTCTGAATCCAAGCCTGGTGTAATATTATCCAGGTACTCAAGTACAGTTACATCCGATCCTAATCGTGAATAAACTGATCCCAGTTCTAAACCGATTACACCAGCTCCGATAATTACCATTTTCTCCGGTATTTTTTTAAGCTCGAGCGCACCAGTGGAACTTACAATGATCTTCTCGTCAATCTCTAATCCTGGAAGCGAGGAGGGTTCAGATCCAGAAGCGATTATTATATTTTTTGTCTCGTAAGTTTTGTCATTTACTTTAACATTACCTTGGGAGGGGATTTTGGCCCAACCTTTGATCCAGTCAATTTTGTTTTTCTTAAATAAAAACTCAATTCCTTTGGTATTTCCCGTTATTACCTCGTTTTTGTATGTTTGCATTTGATCCCAATCAACTGAAATTTTTTCTGATTTGAGACCCATTTTGGAGAAGTTATGTTGTGCTTCATGTAATTGATGTGACGCATGTAATAGTGCCTTAGATGGAATACACCCTACGTTTAAGCAGGTTCCACCGAGAGTTTCTCGACCCTCCACGCAGGCTGTCTTTAGCCCAAGTTGAGCGCAACGTATCGCTGCCACATATCCTCCGGGTCCACTACCAATAACTATTACGTCGTATGACATTTTTATTTCCTTAAATCTGAATGCAAGATGTGAAGTTTCCAGTGCTTAAATTCGCTCAGCTGAACCAATTTAAAGATCCATGAGTAATCGTCTTGGATCTTCTAGTGCTTCTTTTACCCTAACTAAAAATGTTACTGCTCCTTTGCCATCTACAATTCTGTGATCATAGCTCAAAGCCAGATACATCATTGGCCTAATTACTATCTCTCCATTTATGGCAACTGGTCTATCCTGAATCTTGTGCATACCTAGTATTCCAGATTGTGGGGGATTAAGTATGGGTGATGACATTAGAGAGCCATATACGCCTCCATTTGATATTGTAAATGTGCCATCTTGCATATCTGCCATTGAGAGGTTTCCGTCTCTTGCCCTTAATCCTTTTTCTGCAATCTGCTTCTCAATTTCAGAGAATGACATTCCATCTACATTTCGAATAACTGGCACTACTAAGCCCGTTGGCGTTCCAGTGGCAATTCCCATATTTACATAATTTTTATAAACGATCTCATCGCCATCAATTTCGGCATTTACCTCAGGAATTTCTTTAAGTCCTTGGCAACAGGCCTTTGTAAAAAAAGACATGAAGCCTAAACGTATACCATGCTTTTTCTCAAAGAGTTCTTTATATTCTTGTCGTAAATCTATAACAGCAGTCATATCAACTTCATTATATGTTGTTAACATTGCCGCCGTATTTTGACTGTCTTTCAACCTTTTTGCGATAGTTTGACGAAGTCGCGACATTTTTATGCGTTCTTCGCGCCCAATTGAATTTTGATTAGTAGATGTAGCGTTTACGGGAATTGATGCTTGCGATACTTTCTCAAGTGATTGGTTTTGTTCCCTGTCTAATATTGCGCTCTTAACATCTTCTTTCATTATTCTGCCCTGACGCCCGCTGCCTGTAATTTCATTTTGGGATATTCCTGCCTCAACCATAGCTTTTCTTGCAGATGGTGCTACTTGTACCTCAACATTTTTATGCTTCTGATCCGCCTCTATTTTATCGTCTGGCTCTCCGTTAGTTGCTTTTGGTTTTTCGGACACTGGTTTGCTGTCACTTTTAGCAGTCAGTACGGCCAACAAAGCATCCACTGATACAGTTTCTCCTTCGTCGGCAATAATTTCAGATAAAACACCGGAAATAGGGGCAGGCACCTCCACGGTTACTTTATCAGTTTCCAGCTCACATATCATTTCATCAATGGACACAAGTTCACCCGGTTTCTTAAACCAAGTGGCTACTGTGGCTTCAGTAACAGATTCGCCAAGTGTAGGTACTCTAATTTCTGTCATCGCTTAATGTCCCTCAAAGCTTAGCGCTTCATTAATTAGCGCTTCTTGTTGATTTTTGTGAGTTGAAGCCAGTCCTGTAGCTGGTGAGGCACTGGAAGCTCTGCCAATATAACGTGGACGACTGGCTGCAGCATTTATTCTACTGAGTACCCATTCCAGGTTTGGTTCCATAAATGACCAACCGCCTTGATTTTTGGGTTCTTCTTGGCACCAAACCATTTCAGCGTTTTTAAACCTTTCCAATTCTTTCACGGCTGAAATTGCGGGAAATGGATAAAACTGCTCAAATCGCAAGATATATATATCGCTAATACCTCTCCTATCACGCTCTTCTAATAGATCATAATAAACCTTTCCTGAACACATAACGACACGTTTAATTTTCTTATCCGTTAATAGTTTTGTTTTACTCGATCCTCTTTCTGCATCATCCCACAAAACTCTGTGAAAACTAGAACCATCTGTAAAATCAGACTTGTCAGATACACAAAGTTTATGGCGGAGTAAGGACTTCGGTGTCAGCAAAATAAGTGGTTTTCTGAATGACCGATGTAGTTGACGTCGTAGGATATGGAAGTAGTTGGCAGGGGTTGAACAATTAGCCACAATCCAATTGTCCTGGCCACACATTTGCAAAAACCGTTCTAGTCTTGCTGAGCTGTGCTCGGGGCCTTGACCTTCAAAGCCATGGGGAAGCAAAACTACAAGGCCTGACATTCTAAGCCATTTACTTTCGCCAGAGCTTATGAATTGGTCAAACATTATTTGCGCCCCATTAGCAAAATCACCAAATTGAGCTTCCCACGCTACTAGGGCATTGGGTTCTGATAATGAGTAACCATACTCAAAGCCTAATACTGCGTATTCAGACAGCATTGAATCTATTACTTCATACCGTGCTTGCCCCTCAGCGATGTTATTTAATGGATAGAATCTGTCTTCATTATTTTGATTAATAATGCCAGAGTGTCGCTGACTAAAAGTGCCGCGCGTTGCATCTTGACCCGAGAGCCTAACAGGAAAACCCTCGTTAAGAAGTGAGCCAAATGCCAAAGCTTCAGCGGTTGCCCAGTCTAAGCCAGTGCCATCACTGAACATTTTCTTTTTATTTTCTAATATTCTAACAACTGTTTTATGAGCAGGAAAGTTATCCGGCAGATTTGATAAAGCATTGCCAACTTTCTCAAATGTTGCGTCAGAAATCGCAGTTTGTCCCCGCTGATAATCCTCCTTATTTCTATCTAAGTGTGCCCATCTTCCATCCAACCAGTCTGCTTTATTCGGTTTATAATTTTTTCCAGCTTCGAATTCTTCGTTTAAAAACGACTGAAATCCAGTTTTCAGATCTTCAATTTCACCCTCTGGTATTAGCCCATCCTTCACTAGCCGATCAGTATACAACGTCAAAGTTGTCTTTTGTGTCTTTATTTTTTTATACATTATCGGGTTCGTGAACATAGGCTCATCGCCCTCGTTATGACCAAACCTCCGATAACAAATTATATCTATAACAACATCTTTCTGGAATTTCTGACGAAATTCTGTTGCAACTTTTGCAGCATGAACTACGGCTTCTGGGTCATCACCATTTACATGAAAAATTGGCGCCTCTACCATTAGGGCTATATCTGTAGGATATGGAGAAGAACGACTAAAGTGTGGCGCTGTAGTAAAGCCAATTTGATTGTTTACGACTACATGTATTGTTCCACCTGTCTTATGGCCAACCAATCCTGACAGACCAAAACATTCAGCAACAACACCCTGACCAGCAAATGCAGCATCTCCATGGAGTAGCAATGGGAGAACTGCAGTCCTATTTTTATCATTTAATTGTTGTTGTTTGGCTCTAACTTTCCCTATGACTACTGGGTTTACTGCTTCAAGATGAGATGGATTTGCTGTTAAAGATAGATGAACTTTGTTCCCATCAAATTCTCTATCTGAAGAAGCACCAAGATGGTATTTTACATCACCAGATCCATCAACATCCTCCGGCTTAAATGAGCCTCCTTGAAATTCGTTAAAAATTGCCTTGTATGGTTTGCCCATCACGTTTGCCAGAACAGATAATCGTCCCCTGTGTGGCATTCCAATTACAATCTCTTTGATGCCCAAAGCACCACCGCGTTTTATTATTTGCTCCAAAGCTGGTATTAGCGCCTCTCCACCGTCGAGACCAAATCTTTTTGTGCCCATGTACTTGACGTGAAGGAATTTTTCGAAGCCCTCAGCTTCAACTAACTTGTTCAAGATGGCCTTTCTGCCCTCTCTGGTAAATTTTATTTCTTTCCCATATCCTTCTATTCTTTCTTTTAACCAAGCAGACTGTTCAGGATCTGAAATGTGCATATACTGGAGTGCAAAAGTACCGCAGTAGGTTCGACGCACCAAATCAATTATTTCACGCATGGATGCAATTTGAAGGCCTAACACATTGTCAATGAAAATAGGTCTATCTAGGTCTTCATCTTTAAACCCATAGGATTTTGGGTCTAATTCAGGATGGATTTTTTCATTTCTTAGCCCGAGAGGATCGAGATCTGCCACAAGGTGTCCACGAATTCGATGAGCCCTTATGATCATTATGGCTCTTATGCTATCAAGAACTGCCCTTTCAACTGCATCATTACTTAAAGTTATATTTGCCTCATTTGCCTTTGCATTTATTTCTTGACCGGCTCTAACTGCAAATTCAGGGTCAGTATTCCATTCGTTCATTAACGCATTAGTTAATTCATCATTCGGTTGTCGCGGCCAATCCTGTCGCGTCCAGCTTGGTTTAAACGAGCTTTCCGAAGGTTCACTAGCATTGGACTCAAGAGACTGAAAAAATGCCTGCCATGCACTGTCAACAGAATTTTGATTTTCCTTGAAGTTTAATCGCAAATTCTCCAAGTATTCTGCATTCTGACCCTGCATAAATGACGATCCGTGAAAGAATTCGTTAGAAGATTGCTCGTTCATTTTTATACCTATTCAAAGCTATTATTAATACGATAAACTTTTGATTTATTTTTTGTTGTCTATTGCCTTTAAGACAGCTTCACCCAATTCTGCGGGACTTTCTGCAACAATAATCCCAGCAGATCGCATTGCTTCTATTTTGTCGTCAGCACCACCTTTGCCTCCGGCGACAATTGCACCGGCATGCCCCATGCGGCGACCTGGTGGAGCAGTGCGGCCAGCAATAAAACCTGCAACTGGTTTTTGTCGGCCACGCTTAGCCTCTTGTTTTAAGAAATCGGCGGCTTCTTCTTCAGCAGAACCTCCAATTTCACCAATCATTATAATGCTCTCGGTTTCATCATCTGATAGAAACCATTCCAAAACGTCTATATGCTCTGTTCCCTTTATGGGATCACCGCCTATTCCCACACATGTCGATTGTCCTAATCCTACATCTGATGTTTGTTTAACGGCCTCGTAAGTTAGTGTTCCAGATCGTGACACGACACCAACGGACCCTTCGCGGTGAATATGACCTGGCATTATACCAATTTTACATGAGCCCGGGGTAATTACACCGGGACAGTTTGGTCCGATTAAAGTTGATTTTGAGGTTT
>NTKT01000004.1 GCA_002457055.1 Rhodobacteraceae bacterium MED-G08 | reverse complement strand
ATAGTGGCATTATGTGATGTTTCAGGGTCTATGAATGTTTATTCAAAAATATTTTTAGCTTTTCTTTCGGCATTGATGCGAAATGATCAAAATACAGACGCTTATCTATTCCATACGGAGCTTGTACGGGTTACCGATGCGCTAAAAGACGAAAATATTGGGCGATCAATGGAAAAGCTATCTCTTCTTGCGAACGGTTTTGGTGGTGGCTCAAGGATAGGTTATAGTATCAAAAAATTTTCAAGAACTTATGCGCGTCGCTTTGTAAATAGCAGAAGTGTAATCATCATTTTGTCAGATGGTTACGACTCAAATAACGTTAATGATTTGGTGGAAGCGCTAGCGAATTTAAAAAAGCGGGGCTGTAAAATAATCTGGCTAAATCCTCTAAAAGGCTGGAAAGATTATGCACCGGTCACTGCTTCGATGGCGGCGTCTCTTCCTTACCTCGATTTATTCTCGGCGGCCAATACTTTGAATGATTTGGCTGCTCTTGACGAGGAGTTGGAGAAGCTATGAATAAATTTGAAAATGAAGATAAAAGTATTTTGGATTTAGCTCAGGGATTGGCATCTTCGGGACAGGCATTTGCCTACGCAACTGTAATAAGGACAGCGGGTGCTACCTCTGCTAAACCTGGTGCAAAGGCCATAATATCTTCAGATGGGCAAATTTTAACAGGATGGATAGGAGGGGGCTGCATCCGTTCATCTGTGGCGAAGGCGACCATCACTGCGATAGAAATGGGAGCACCTCAACTAATTTCAGTGATGCCTCAAGATGCAATCGACGAAATTGGAGCCAGCGTTGGTGAGGAGTATGAGGGTAAAAAGATTTCAAAAAATGGTTGCCCATCTGAAGGAACTGTAGATATTTTCATCGAACCTCATACTCCAGCTCCTCAACTAGTAATATATGGCAATGCACCTGTAGCACAGGCTCTCAAAAAACTTGCACCTCAATTTGGCTGGTTGGTTAAAATTGCTAACGATGATCCAGAAGAGACCAATACATCGAACAAATTAGTTGTCGTAGTGGTTGCGACCCAAGGTAATAATGATCTAAAGGCACTATCTGATGCAATAAATTCAAACGCTACATTTGTTTCATTTGTTGGTAGCAAAAGGAAATTTTCTTCATTGAAAGCTAAGCTTGCTGAAAGTGGTTTGGCTAATTCACATATTAGAAAAATAAAAGCACCGGCAGGTTTAGATATTGGTGCAGTTACGCCGGAAGAAATTTCGCTGTCGATACTGGCAGAGCTTTTACAAGTGCGCAAAAATTTTAGGAACGGTATCCATGATAAAAGTAATTAAGAAATATTTGTTTGCTTTTTGTATTAAGAGCCGAAATTATTTTGATGGTTTGAAATTATCTAGCGAAAGTTCAGAGTTAATTGCAAAAATCAAATTTTCATGTTGTTGAGGAAGGATAAGTAATGGAATTGTCAGATGAGATTGAAATCAGCGTGCCGATTCAGGCTGTGTATGACGCACTGAATAATGTGGACATTTTAAAAAAATGCATTCCCGGATGTGAAGAGCTGGTTAGAAAATCTGATGATCAACTTGAGGCGAAAGTTGTTTTAAAAGTGGGGCCAGTGAAAGCTCGCTTTAGCGGCCAGGTCACACTTGATGCTTCAGGGGGTCCAGAAAAGTTTTCGCTCTCGGGCCAAGGTAACGGTGGTGCCGCTGGCTTTGCAAAAGGTGGAGCAGATGTTACATTGTCAAAAAAAGGTAACTGCACAATTTTGTCGTATAAAGCTAAAGCAGAAATTGGGGGTAAATTGGCTCAATTAGGCAGTCGTCTAATTCAAAGCACGGCAAAGAAGTTGGCCGCAAAATTTTTCAAATCTTTTTCAGAAGTTGTCGTTGAAGAAACTGCGTGATAAAAACTGCGCAAGTTTCATTAAATTAAATCTTTGTTAGATGTAAATATCTGTTGCTTATACTAACGGACTGTTTAGGTGTGTTAAGATCGGGTTTACTAATTGGTTTTTAAGAGCCTAGCCAAAATCAGTGAAAATTTAGTCGGAAGCTTATGGATGGTTTTGGCAATGCTTGGATTTGCCATAGAGGATAGTTTAATCAGGATAATTTCATTGACTATACCTTTCGGTCAGGTTTTGTCTTTATTTGGCTTAGGTGGAACTTTAATTTTTGCTCTTCTTTGTAAATTAAAAAAACAACAGTTGTATTTAACAGAGGTAATATCCAGACCTATGGTTTTAAGAATGTTCTTCGAACTTATTGGTCGGTTATTTTACTCAGTTTCTTTAATACTAATGCCTATATCTTTGGTTACGTTAGTACTACAGGCAACTCCAATCTTTGTGGTTACTGGTGCAGCATTTCTTTTTAGAGAAGCTGTCGGAACCTTAAGGTGGATTGCAATTTTTTCCGGATTATTGGGTGTGGTTTTTATTGTTCAGCCCACGAGTGAGAGTTTCTCGCCCTATGTCGTTTTTGCTATATTGGGAATGCTTGGCTTCGCCGGAAGAGATTTAGGAAGTCGGGCTGCTTCTCCAAAAATATCAGATAACCACTTAGGATTTTATGGTTTTGTTGCAGTAACCTTAGCGGGATTGATATATTCGGGATGGGCTGGCGCTGCCTATGAACCATTAAGTATTAGAACGATTATATATATTATGTCGTTGATTTTTGTCGGTTGCTTTTCTTATTTAGCGTTAATGAAAGCAATGCGAATTGGTGATGTGTCATTTGTTACACCTTTTCGGTATACTCGAATATTATTTGGCGTCGGCGCTGGAGTATTATTATTCGGTGAAGCTGTAACTATCTGGTTAATTATTGGCTCGTTTATTATTATGGGGTCAGGTTTGTTTCTGTTGGGCCCACAAACTCAGAACAAAAATTTACATGGATAATCCTCATAGCTTTAATTCAAAGGTATAATTGAATGCAAAAATTGCCAGTTGATCTCAAAGGCTCAGGCTATTTGATTTTTTTGTCAATGTTATTGGCAAGTAACCAAATTGCAATAAAGTTTGGCAATCAAGGATTTGATCCAGTTTTTATGGCGGCTGCTAGATCACTCATTGGTTTATTGGCTCTTTTAGTGTGGATGTATTTTCGTAATCTGCTTGTATTTCCATTAAAGACTAATTTTATACCAGGGGTTTTTCTTGGATTTTTCTTTGCAATGGAGTTTTGGTGTTTATTTAGATCGCTTGACTACACTAGCGTCGCAAGGGCTAGTATTATTTTTTACTCAATGCCAGTTTGGTTAGCCTTAATTGCGCATTTTGTTCTTCCAAATGAGCGATTAAATTTTAACCGTATCTTAGGATTGGCACTTGCAATTGCTGGGGTTTTTATCACTGTATCAAGCCCAAATACTGATCTTTCCGAAAAATATTTTTTGGGAGATATTCTTGCTTTGCTAGCCGCATTCTTATGGGCCTTGATCGCTTTAACAGTTCGCATATCGACTTTGGCAAATGAAAGAGCCGAAACACAATTATTCTTTCAGCTTGCGATCTCGTTACCAATTTTATTGATTTTATCAAACCTTAGTCCAACTTTCCTAAGAGAACCAAATTTAAGCCATTTCATAAGTTTGTCATATCAAGGAATTTGCGTTGCTGCATTTGGATTTTTACTGTGGTTTTGGTTAGTAAAAAAATACTCTGCATCTGGTGTTGCTTCGTTTGCTTTTTTAACGCCAGTTTTTAGTGTTTTATTAGCAAACATTATTCTTAATGAAGCGATAGAGTCTTCAATTTTTCTTGCACTAATTCTTGTCTCAATCGGGCTTTACTTAATAAATAAAAGAAACTTTAAGACTTCGTAGATTTAACAATTTGTGCTATTTCATAATATTTATCTTTTAACGGAGAATTTCGACGCCAAACCATACCAATTTTTCGTTGTGGTGGCATTTTGCCAAATTTTGCGATGCTAATGTTTGGAGCGCGCCCTTCGAATTCAACTGCCATCTCAGGGATCAGGGTCACACCAAAACCAGCGGCAACCATTTGGACGAGTGTTGTTAACGAATTGCCATCCATTATGTCCTGAGTATTTGGTGATCCCATTTTGCAAAAGTTAATAGCTTGATCACGAAAGCAATGACCTTCTTCCAATAATAGAAGGCGCATTTCTTTTAACATCTCTGGTCTTGGAACAGGTTTGTTGGCATCAGTTTTAGGTCTCACCAATAGGAAGTTTTCACGAAATAGTTCAACCTCTCTAAGTCTAGGTTCAGACGTTGGGAGGGCGAGTATTGCTGCATCTAATTCGCCGTCTATAACGGCTGCAATTAATTTGGAAGTGATAGCTTCGCGCATTTTAAGATTAAGGCCAGTAAAATGCATAGTTAAATCTTTGGCTATCTTAGAGAATATATAAGGTGCCACAGTCGGAATTACACCTAGCCTCAAGTTAACAAGGGGTTGATTATCAGAAGCGCGGGCGAGCTCTTCTAACTCAGTAATATCTCGCATAATTGCTTTGCTTTTTGCCGCTATCATACGACCCAAAGGAGTTAACTGAATTGGGTGAGTTCCTTTTTCAAAAAGGCTCACGCCCAGTGCTCCTTCGAAATCTCTTATTTGCATGGAAAGAGCTGGCTGAGTAACTGCACAGACGTTTGAGGCGATACCAAAATGACGATGTTGGGCTAAAGCTTCAAAGTATCTAAGTTGTCTAAGAGTGATTTTTGTCATAAGAAAATCTTATGGAAAATATCAGAAAAATCAAGTTAACCTTATTATAAAGAAATGTTAGAATTGTTCTAATATCTAACTGACAGCACGCCTGATTCTGTAGAATTTAAATCGTGCTCTTTATTTTGTACCAATTGAACTAGGGTAAAGGGAAAAATTATGAAAGATTTGACAGGTAAATGTCCTGTAATGCATGGCGCAGCAACTACTGGAATTACGGGAACTACTAATAGTGATTGGTGGCCAAATCAATTAAATTTAAATATTTTACGTCAGCATGATCGAAAATCAAATCCACTTGGTGATGATTTCGATTATCGTGATGAATTTTTAAAAATAGATTATAAGTCTCTGAAAAATGATTTGAACGCTTTGATGACTGATAGTCAAAGTTGGTGGCCTGCTGACTATGGTCATTATGGCCCATTTTTCATCCGCCTGACATGGCATGCAGCTGGTACTTACAGAACGGGTGATGGACGTGGAGGTGGCGGAACAGGCGCTCAGCGTTTTGCTCCTTTAAATTCGTGGCCAGATAATGGTAACTTGGATAAAGCAAGACGTTTGTTGTGGCCAATTAAACAAAAATATGGAAATCAAATTTCTTGGGCTGACTTGCTAATTTTGGCGGGTAATGTCGCAATTGAGTCCATGGGTGGAAAAACTTTTGGTTTTGCAGGTGGTCGACCAGATATATGGCATCCAGAAGAAGATATTTATTGGGGTGCTGAAAATGAGTGGTTAGGTGATAAGCGTTATGAAAGCACAAGGCAATCTCTCGAAAATCCACTAGCTGCTGTCCAAATGGGACTTATATATGTGAACCCAGAAGGTCCAAACGGAAATCCTGACCCCTTACTTTCTGCCCAGGATGTTCGGGAAACCTTTGCTAGAATGGCTATGAATGATGAGGAAACAGTCGCGCTTGTTGCAGGTGGGCACACCTTTGGTAAAGCTCATGGCGCAGGTGATCCTGAACTAGTTGGCACTGAACCTGAGGGTGCCCCGATTGAAGAAATGGGTTTTGGATGGAGTAATGCTCATGGATCAGGATATGGTGTTGATGCAACCACAAGTGGTATAGAGGGGCCGTGGACAGCAAATCCAACAGTATGGGATAATGGTTACTTTGATCTACTTTTTAAATATGAGTGGCAATTAACAAAAAGTCCTGCAGGTGCAAATATTTGGCATCCCGTTGATCTAGATGAGGCTGACATGGCTCCTGAAGTCGATGGTTCAGGTAAGAAAGTTTCACCTATGATGACAACTGCCGATATGGCGATGATTACTGATCCAGATTATCGTAAAATTTCAAAAAGATTTCATGAAAATCCAAGTGAATTCTCCGATGCTTTCGCGCGAGCTTGGTTTAAGCTCTTACATCGTGATATGGGTCCAAAATCACGATATTTAGGTCCAGAAATTCCTGACGAAGATCTTATTTGGCAGGATCCTATTCCGGAGGGCAATGCAAACTTTGATATAAACGGGCTTAAATCAGATATTTCAAAAAGTAGTCTTTCAGTAACAGAAATGATTGAAACTGCATGGGCATCTGCGTCAACATTTCGAGGCTCAGACCTCCGTGGGGGTGCCAATGGTGCCCGAATTCGCCTCGCACCTCAGAAGGACTGGGAAGCCAATAAACCGAAGCAACTTAAGGCAGTGCTAGATGTGTTAGAGCCTCTCGCAGCCAAGCATGAAGCTTCTCTAGCTGATACAATTGTTTTAGCAGGATGCGTTGCCATTGAAAAAGTAAGTGGCAGAGAGGTTCCCTTCAATCCAGGTCGAGGCGATGCTACACAAGAACAAACTGATATCGAAAGTTTTGCTGTTCTTGAACCTTTAGCTGATGGATTTAGAAATTATCAAAAGGCTGACTTTACCGTATCACCAGAAGAAATGATGTTGGACAAGGCTCAACTTTTGAATCTTACTGCCGCCGAAATGACAGTACTTTTAGGAGGTTTAAGGTCCCTTGGTGTCAGTGCTAGCGAACATGGTCTCTGGAACCAGAAGGTTGAGTTAAGTAATTCTTGGTTTAACACCTTACTTGATATGAGTGTAAAATGGTCAGAAACTGGAATAAATAGTTATGAAGCAACTGATCGGGCTAGCGGTAAAGTAACTCGCACGGCATCAAGGTGTGATCTAGTATTTGGCTCTAACTCTCAATTACGAGCAATAGTAGAAGTTTATGCTCAAAATGATAACTCAGATAAGTTTATTTCAGATTTTATATCATCTTGGGTAAAAGTAATGAATGCGGATCGGTTTGACTAAAGTTCCGAGTAATTACAATTAAGCCTAACCCGTTTATAGTAATCGTCTATGGGTTAGGTTTTTTTTGGATAAGAAAATAAGCGATCCAATTAGGTGAAAACGATATAGCTTTCTAAACCTTCACTGTATTAAACTAAAAATATGAAATTCCGATTACTTGTTTTCTATATTATCTATTCGGGAATACTCTTTGTATGTTTTCCTCTAGTTATGGCATACTTCTTGTACCGATCGAGAAAAGATCCTCGATATCGGGAAAATTTTTCTGAGAGATTTGGCTTTGGAGAATCCCCTGCGGGTTGTGTGTTAATTCATACAGCATCAATTGGAGAGTTTCGTGGTTCATTTCCATTTATTCAGCAATTACTTGACCGTAAACAAAAGTTAGTAATTTCCTGTCTTACTCCTGTAGCGCGAAGTTATGCCTGCACTAAACTTTCCCACGAAATAGAGGCTGGTTTGGTTGTTGTAAGATACCTGCCTCTTGAATATTTTATGGCTTTTCGAAATTTTTTCTCCAAAAATAAACCAAAGTTGGTTTTAATTTGTGAACTTGAAACTTGGCCAATATTTATTGCCTCATGTTACTATCGAAAAATTCCCGTTTATTTGATCAATAGTCAAATCACCCACGAAGCAATGCAACGTGTTGGCATTATAACAAGATTATTCGGTCATCCAGTAGAATTAGTTTCTGGAGTAGCTGCGAAATCTAGTGAGCATGCGGCAAACTTTCGCTCAATGGGCCAACGAAATGTTGTTCCAGTTGGTGAATTTCGGTTCGACCAAGTGATTCCTCAAAGTCATATAAAATCCGGTAAGGCTGCGCTCTCGTTGATTAATCGGAGAAAAAGACCGGTTATCGGATTTTCATCTGTTATTTTCGGCGAAGCAGATATTTACATAAACTCCATGAAATCCCTTAAAGAATTTAGTGAAGAGAAAAGCATCGTAAAACCGCTGTATGTTTTTGTGCCTCGAGCGCCTGAGGTATTTGATGATTTATTTAAAAAAATATCAGAATCTGGCCTTTCAGTAATTCGGCGAAGTGAGGGCTTCTCAGAAGATCTTCAGCCTAACGCTTCAATTGATTGGAATAATATCGATGTCCTTCTGGGTGATAGTTTTGGTGAAATGTATTTCTATTTAAAACTATGCGATAATGTTGTGGCCGGGGGCGGGTTTTGGCATGCTGGGGCACATAATATAATCGAACAAATACAGCTTCATAAACCAGTCACGGTGGGTCCTGAAATTTGGACAATAAAATTTCCTGCACATCAAGCTGAAGAAGCTGGTTTATTAACGGTTGTTAAGGATCCATCTGAGCTTACAAGTAATCTGCGTCTAATGTTAGAAAGCAATGTTAATGATAGATTTTCTAGGGATAAATTTGCGAAGTTTCTTAAGATTTATGCAGGGGCTAGCAACAGGGCGTTAGCGATGCTGGAGAATAAAGGGCTGATCTAGTCGCCTGCTGATATCAGAAAACCATATTCTTCAAAAACTTTAAGTGTTTTGGACTCTACAAGATATTTAAAGAATAGGTCTGCTTCTTCTGATCCAAGATTTATAAGTGAGGCAGGATATATTATTGGGTCATGAGTGAGATCGTCAAAAATACCAATAACTTTTAACTCGGGAAATAATTTTGCATCACTGGCGTATACTATTGCAAATACTACATTTCTTGAGAGAAGGTATTGAAGTGCGGTCCGCACGTTATCCGCCTGAATTACCTGTGATGAGATAGCATTCCATTGGTTTAAGTATTTTAGAGCTTGCTTACTATAAATGCCGGCAGGGACAGAAGACACCATTCCCATTGCTATTTTTTCATTTCGAAGCAATTTAGAAAAATCAGTAGAGGCCAAGTCTTCAATTTCTTGAATTGTGTGGTCAGTTGTTATCAAGACTAATTTATTTTTTAAAATATTTTTTGTGCTTCTAGCCTGAATTATATCCCTCTCTATTAGGTGGTCTACCCAAGGAACGTTAGCACTAAGAAAAATATCAGCTGGCGCACCGAACTCTATTTGTTTCGCAAGGGTAGCGGAGCTTCCATATACAGGTAAAATTTCTGTTTTTGTGAGAGCATTGTAGTCTTTTATTACGGCGTCCAGCGCATTTTTTGTGCTGGCAGCGGCAAATACAAGTACTTGCGCTTTTTCGCATATGGCCAAATTTGGAATTATTAAAGTTGCAAATAATAATACTTTTATTAACTTGATCATAAGTTATTTATGCACAACATTTCAAAGTATGATCAAGTGATCTTGTAAAATAATATTTTTCAAAGAAACTTCTTTTAGTAGTCGGAGTAATTTTATAGCTGAGCAAAGTAAATTTGAACTGCTAGCCGTTTGTAGCCCCGGTTTGGAGAAAGTTCTTAGTAAAGAATTACAAGAACTGAAATTTCAAAACCTCATGCCTATCACAGGTGGTGTTGAATTCAGTGGTGATTGGTTTCAAGTTTGGCGTGCGAATGTCCACTTAAGAACTGCCACTCGTATTTTAGTGAGATTGGGAGAATTCTATGCTGTACATCTTGCACAATTAGATAAGAGGGCCTGTAAATTTCCTTGGCCAAAATACCTTCAAGCACAGCATCCAGTGAGAGTGGAAGTAGTATCCAAAAAATCAAAAATATATCATGCACGTGCTGCTGCTGAAAGAATAGAAAATGCGATAGTAAATTCAGTCGGCAACAGAATATCCAAAGATGCTGATATTTGCATAAAGGTGCGAATAGAAAAAAATTTAGTGAAAATAAGTATCGATAGTACCGGTGAAGGCTTACATAAGAGAGGTTACAAGTCGTTTACTGGCAAAGCACCAATGCGCGAAACATTGGCATCGGCATTTTTAAAAATGTGCGACTTTGATCCAGCACAGCCCTTAATTGATCCAATGTGTGGCTCCGGCACCTTCGTGATCGAAGCTGCAGAGATTGCAATTGGAGGGGCGCCGGGCAGGAGAAGGGATTTTAGCTTTCAAAAACTAAAATCATTCGATCCCAATGTTTTTAAGATGATCTTAAAAGATCAAAAATTGATCCCAAGGCTCGAAATAAATTTATTTGGCTATGATCGTGATAATGGAGCGATAAAAAATTCAATAAAAAATTCAGAATTAGCAAATGTAAGCCATATTACAAATTTTGCGTCCCAATCAATAAGTGATCTGTCTCCCTTGTCCAACCAGTGCGGTCTGGTAATTTTTAATCCTCCATACGGAGGGAGAATAGGTGATAAAAAAACACTATATGCGTTATATGCTAAAATAGGAATGGTGCTTAAATCCAAATTCAATGGATGGCGAGTTGGACTGATTACCGCGGATGGTTTATTGGCGCAGACAACTCAAATAAAGTTTTCATTTGTTAGTGAGCCAATTAATCATGGTGGGCTGAAAGTAAGATGTTATTTCGCGACACTATAAATGGCTTTTATAGGCGTCAAAAAATATTAATAATCCGACAAAAATCAATAAGCACCCAGAAAGGATATTGAGTTTTTTCATTGCAGAAGTAGAGTTCAATATTGCTCGAGATTTTTCTATCATCACTGCTAATGCGAGATTGCCTATAAATGGTATTAGTGCCGATACCAATGCGATTGCTGCACAGTCCAAGAGTGTCAACTCAGTAAGATTAAAAAACCCTGGAAGTATCCCAAGGTAGAATAAAGCAGCTTTAGGATTTCCAATTATAACTAATAGTCCTGCAGTAAACCCAGCTAACTCGCTTTTTTTATGAAACGTAATGTCTTGAGATTTAACATTTGAATTTTGATCTTTTATTAAACTGATGCCCAATATCACAAATATAATTACTGCTATATATTTAAGGTATAATAGAAAATTGATATATGAAGCGGCCAAAGCAGCACTTCCTGCAATTGCTAAAGACGGCCATATTATATCGCCAATTGCGACCCCAGCGGCTAGCGGAGCTGCTCCCTTAAGACCACTCGAAATCGACCTAGAAATTATTGCTATCCACACTGGTCCTGGTGTAAGAAAAAGGACAAATATTCCAAAAGTGTAAAAGGCTAGTTCACTGATCGATATAGACATGTCAGAACCCATATGATTAAATATTTATTTAATCAACGGAGAAATCTACTTCTTTAATATCTGAAATTCCAGAGCTCTCAATCACATGAAAATATTTCGCTTTACATCCAAATTCAGCAAATAGATTTTTGTCTGTACCAGTCATCCACGCTTGAGCTCCGAGAGCATTTATTTCCTCATATAATGCGCCTCGTCTGTCTATGTCTAAATGGGCTGATATTTCGTCTAATAGTATTACCGGAGGGTATCCAAGTTCTAGTTTTAGAGCTCGGGCATTAGCTAATACTATTGATATAAGCATCGCTTTTTGCTCTCCAGTTGAACTGTCTTTTGCAGAAATACCTTTTTCTTTGTAAGTGGCTTCCATATCTGAGCGATGAGGTCCGATCAGTGTGCGCCCCGCCATTATGTCAAGTTGGCGGTTTTCTGATAGTGCTTGGACAAATTCATCCTCATCGGTTGTTAAATCACCGTTTGCTTTCGATAAAGATAGTTCAGCTATAGGGAACGTAGTAGTCGAATTTTCTTGTGCTGAACTTATTTTTTTTAATGCGGCAATACGGTTTGATTGAATTAACAGGCCATTTTGAGCCATTTGGCGTTCTAATGCTTTGTACCAGACATCATCAGTCATTTTCTCCTTAAGAAGACGGTTCCTTTCGCGCATAGCTTTCTCATAGTTCAAAACACAATCTGCGTGTTTTGGAAAAAAGCTCAGAGTAAGCCGGTCAAGAAATTTACGCCGACCGTCCGCTCCTTCTAGCCATAGTCGATCCATTGACGGTAATAACCAAACAACTCTGAATACTTTTGCTAAATCGTTTTGCTTGACGACTTTATCATTTATTTTGACTATTCGAGATGAAGTAGTCTCCCAAAAGGTATCAATCAAATTTGAACTAATACCAGATACTACTTCTGCATTTAACTTCCACCCAATATTATCAGGACTTTTGCTTAAATCAGCCGTATTAGCTTTTCTGATACCTTTCCCCGGGGACAGTAACGAAATTGCTTCAATTAAATTTGTCTTTCCAGCACCGTTGCTTCCAAATAAAGCTACTGGGCCACTTTCAACTTGAACCTGTGTATATTTGTGAGATCGAAAATGTGATAATGTCAGTTGACTAATATGCAAGTCAAAACCTTATATAAAAGTAAATCACTAAACTCTCATTGGCATTACGACGTATACTGCCGATAAATCATTGCCCTCTCTAATTAGAACAGGATCTCCAGATGAGTTAAACATAAATATAGCATTTTCCTTGTCTATTTGACCAGATATCTCCAGCAAATATTTAGCGTTAAAGCCTATTTCCAAACGCTCGTCGTTATAAGCAACTGCCACCTGTTCTTCTGCTGCTCCACTATCTGGAGAGTTGACAATCAAAGTAAGCTGATCTTCTTCGAGACAAAGTTTTACAGCCCGCGATCTTTCTGATGATACAGTAGAAACTCTGTCAACGGCCTTTGCAAATTCGGCGGCGTCAACTTCTAACTTCTTTTCATTGGATGTGGGAATTACGCGAGTATAATCAGGAAATGTTCCTTCAATTACTTTCGATGTTAAAGTAATATCAGGTGTTGCAAAGCGAACCTTTGTTTCAGAAACTGAAACAGCAATTTGGACTTCATCGTCATCTAAGAATTTTCGTATTTCTGCTACAGTTTTCCTAGGAATTATTACACCTGGTAATTCTTCTGCTCCGTTGGGCAAACTGGCATCTACCCTTGCAAGCCTATGCCCATCAGTAGCCACGCACCTTAATACTTTTGAATTTTCAAAGGTGGCGGCATGCATATAAACACCATTTAAGTAGTATCTTGTTTCTTCGGTTGAAATAGCAAATCTAGATTTATCAAATAATCGACGAAGATCCCCAGATTTTGCGGAAAAATTTGCTGCGTATTCTGATGAAGCCATTACTGGAAAGTCTTCTTTAGGCAGGGTAGCTAGAGAAAAATTTGATCTCCCTGCTTCCACTGTAAGCCTTCCATTCGCCGCATCGGCTGTAAGTTCGATCAGTGCGCCATCGGGTAGTTTACGAGCAATTTCATGCAACAAAACAGCTGAAACTGTTGTTGAGCCAGTACGATCAACTTTGGCTTGCACTCGGTCGACTATTTCCACATCTAAGTCTGTGGCTCTAAATTGAACCTTATTATTCTCCGCTTCAATCAATACATTGGCAAGAATAGGAATTGTATTACGACGCTCAACTACTGATTGAGCATGCGATACAGATTTCAAAAGGGTATTTCGCTCTATGCTTAATTTCATTCCCTCTGCTCCTATGTAAAAATATTTGGAATGTTAGGTTAAACCATTTTATGACCTGCTCAAGTATTTTCTATCATTTAATAGAAATCGCAGTATGGACCAGAATTGTGATTTTTATCTTTACCTAATAACTAGTCTTAAGCTTCGAGTGCGCGGCGTAAGATTTCGACGTCCTCTGCAACCTGGCCATCTTGGATTTTTAGTTCCTCAATTCGCTTCACACCGTGCATTACAGTTGTATGATCCCGCCCTCCAAATCTTCTTCCTATTTCTGGCAGGCTGCGACTCGTAAGGTTTTTGGATAAATACATAGCAATTTGCCGGGGGCGTGCATAAGTTCTTAACCGTTTTGGTCCAATCATATCTGATAGGCGAATATTGTAATGCTCAGAAACTTTACGTTGTATTTCCTCAATTGTAATTTTCCTTTCAGAGGCTCTAAGCACGTCCGCAAGACAGTCTTGCGTGACTTCCAAAGTTATATGGCGGCCAACCAATGATGCAAATGCAAATAAACGAGTCAATGCCCCCTCAAGGACCCTAACATTTGTTGATATTCGAAGAGCTAAAAACTCTAAAACTTCCGGATCAAAACTGAGATCTGGATACTGTTTACTATACATATCCACTTTGGATTGAAGAATTCCAAGTCGCAGCTCATAATTAGTTGGGTGTAAATCTACAACTAAACCACACTGCAATCTGCTTTTAATCCTTTCTTCGAGCCCTTTTATTTCGCCAGGGGCCCTATCTGCTGAAATTATAATCTGTTTTCCCTGATCAACCAAAGCGTTGAAAGTATGAAAAAACTCTTCCTGAGTGCTATCTTTCCCTGCAATAAACTGAACGTCGTCTACCATCAGTATATCTACTGATCGGAAGATTTGTTTGAAATCCATCATCTTTCGTTCACGCAATGATTGTACAAAGCGGTACATAAATTGTTCGGCCGATAGATATAAAACAGTTAAATCTGGTCTTTTATTCGACAATTCCCACGCTATAGCGTGCATTAAATGTGTTTTGCCTAATCCTACGCCACCGTACAAAAATAGTGGATTGAAAGTCACAGAAGTGCCATCCGCAACTCTTCTTGCCGCAGCATGAGCCAGCTCATTTGGTTTTCCAACAATAAAACTATCAAAAGTAAACCTTGGGTCCAAAGGGGCGCCAGGTATAACTTCAGACCGATTTATTGCAGACTTTGCAACTTTTAATTCATTCATAGCTTCAGATTTTTTGGGTGAAACGGTGTCACTAGCTTTAAAGGAAATCCGTGTTATACCTTTATCAACACTATTGAGTTTGGATAGAATTATATCACCAAAATTTTGAGAAACATAATTACCTAAAAAAGTTGTTGGTACCTTAAATGTTGCAACACCATCAACTACGTCTGAGAAATTTATTGGTGAAATCCAATTAGTGAAGTTATTTTTTCCTATTGTTTCCTGAAGTTCCTCTTGAATTTGCCCCCATAAATCATTGTTCATTTTTTAATTCCCAAAACTTCAGTTGTGTCGCAGCTTAAAGGCGTCACTACCCGCTAAAGAATGTACACAGATCAAGCTTGGCGAAGATAAACTCCGCTAGCGATGTTACAAAATTTTAGATCGGCCAGAATTTAGGTGAAGTGTGGCATACAACTCCTAATTAACTGAACCCCCCAGGCGAACGACTCGCTGCTAAGACATTAACAAGTGTTTTTTGAATCATTCAACAGAACTTAAGACTTGACTCAAAAAAAAATGGAGAGAATCTCTGATTGTTGTAAAAAGTATGCATCAAAAAAAAGGACGCGAATTGCGTCCTTCAAAAAATTACATCTCACTAATTATCAAGTTAGGCTTTTGACTCTAGATGAAAGCCGCGACATTTTCCTTGCAGCAGTATTTTTCTTGTAAACACCTTTAGTAACGCCACGCATTAGCTCAGGCTGAGCGGATTTTAACGCTGTATTCGCGGCGCTCTTATCACCTGAAGTTATAGCTTCCTCTACTTTTTTCAGAAATGTACGTATCCTTGATCGACGCGCTTTGTTGACCTCTAGCTTTCGCTCATTTTGTCTTGCACGCTTTTTTGACTGAGGCGTATTTGCCATTTATCGAACCTTATGTTTCACAAATTTCGTTGCTCTTTATGCGTCTCTTGTATTCGAGTCAACATGTCTACTGATAAATTAGTGCTTTTTTGTTATCTATCTCGGAACTGAGCATCCCGTTTTTCACTGAATGCGGCCATTCCTTCCTTTTGATCCTCTGTTGAGAACAATGAGTGAAAAACTCTTCGCTCAAATCGCAATCCCTCTGCTAATGGTAATTCGTATGCTCTATTTACCATTTCTTTAACTGCCATAGTAGTAAGTAATGATTTTTCTGATATCTTGAGAGCGGCAGATATGGCTTCTTCGAGGAGTTTTTTAGTTGGCACAACTCTGCTAACTAATCCGCATCGTTCGGCTTCCTCTGCTTCCATTAATCGTCCTGTCAGGTTCATTTCCATTGCTTTGGACTTGCCAACAAAACGCGTTAACCTTTGTGTGCCACCTAATCCAGCAGAGATCCCTAGATTGATTTCAGGTTGGCCAAATTTAGCTGTATCTGAGCAAATTATGAAATCACACATCATTGCCAGTTCACATCCACCGCCTAATGCATAGCCAGACACAGCCGCAATTATTGGTTTTCTAATTCTAGAAATCCTATCGGATTCGCTTGTGAACAGGTCTTCCAAAAATACCTCAGAAAAGTTCTTATCTTGCATCATTTTTATATCAGCACCTGCTGCGAATGCTTTTTCGGAGCCTGTGATTACTATACAACGAATTTTGTCATTTTTCTGACTTTCTTCTAAGGCTTCTGCAAGCTCTTCAAGAAGTTCTTTGCTAAGTGCATTTAGTGCCTCAGGACGATTAAGTGTTATAACACAAACGTGATCCTCAACATCAACTATGATTGTCTCGTAAGCCATAAGCTCTGTCCTTCGTAGCGTTTATGAGAGGTTTTTTTATCATTTCTGTCAAAAGACTCAAGTTATCTTTGGCAATTACTGCAATAAAAACTTGAGCGGCCTGCCTGAATAATACGTTTTATTTTTCTGGTACATTGTGTGTTATAACAATTTTTATTATCTCTTCCATAGACCTCAAACCTATGCTGGAAATAGCCCAAATTTCCCGCGGCATTGCGAAAATCCCTTAATGAGGAACCGCCTGATGATATTGCTTCCGTTAGTATTTCCTTGATTATAGGAACAAGAAAGCCGAGCCTCTTGTGTGATATACTGAATGCTTTTCTTTTCGGGGATATACCGGCCCGGAATAATGCCTCGCAAGCATATATATTGCCAAGGCCAGCAACAATACGCTGATCCAGTAGCGCTGATTTTATATTAGTTTTTTTACCACGCATGACATTTATAAAATATTCTTCATTGAACCTATTGCTCAATGGTTCTGGCCCAATGTGGCTGAGCATGCTGCTTATTTCTAATGATTTTGTTTCAAGTAAATCAATAATGCCAAATCGCCTAGGATCATTAAAGGTAACCATGTGTTTATCCTTCAAGTGCAAAACAAAGTGATCATGCTTCTGGGTGTGTCTTGAGTTATGGTGGAAATTACCCGTAACATTTTCAGAAATCAAAATTCGGCCTGACATTCCCAAGTGCATAATTAAAGTTTCCCCGTCCGATAAATCGATGAGTATATATTTTGACCTTCGGTGCAAAAAATTTATCTTGCGATTTTTTAAGCGCTTCGCAAGATTATTGGGAAATGGTTTTCTAAGGTCTGGCCTATTTACTTCAGCATATTCAATTTCATTACCTTCCATAAATGGAGAAATACCCCGTAAAACGGTTTCAACTTCTGGTAATTCAGGCATAAATCTATCTCATAAATGCATGAGCGCATTGTATCGCGCCGTAACTAAACTATAAGTAACATAAAATGTTTTCGGCTTGGAGCAATGTCAGACAAAAAAGAAAATACAACTCATTTTGGTTTTGAAACTATATTAGAAAAAGACAAAGCTGAAAAAGTCAAAAGTGTCTTTAGTTCGGTTGCATCAAAATATGATGTCATGAACGATTTGATGTCTTTGGGAATACACAGAGTTTGGAAAGATGCGATGATGGACTGGTTAGCCCCTAGAGGGTCTCAGTCCTTGTTAGATGTTGCAGGAGGCACTGGTGATATTTCATTCCGCTTTCTTAAGCGTGCTAGAAATGCAAATGCCACAGTTTTGGATTTAACTGAACCAATGCTGGCAGAGGGAAGAAAAAGAGCCGAAACGGTTGGCCTGTCTGGACAGCTCGAGTGGGTTGTTGGGGATGCTATGGCCCTTCCTTTCGAAGACGACACTTTCGACGTCTACACTATTAGTTTTGGGATACGTAATGTTACTGACCCAAAACTAGCTTTATCTGAGGCATATCGGGTTTTGAAGCCAGGCGGTAGAATTATGGTTCTTGAGTTTTCCCATATTCCAAACGATTTATTGCAATGGGGCTATGATAAATATTCATTTAACGTGATACCAAGACTAGGGCAAATAATCGCGGGTGATAGAAGTAGTTATCAGTATCTTGTCGAAAGCATTAGGAAGTTTCCAAATCAAGAAGATTTTATGAAACTTGTGAACGGTGCTGGTTTTGAGAAAACAAAATATCGTAATTTAACGATGGGAGTGGCCTGTTTGCACTCTGGGTGGAAAATTTAAATGCGTGGGCCTCATAATATTTTGCGGTTAATTCGTACTGGTGCAACTCTTGAGCGCACCGGCGCTATGCCAGTAATATTAAATGCTCTAGATGCACCTAGAACCTTGAAGTTTGCTGCAAGGTTTATTGTTTGGCCATTTCAGTTTTTAGGTCGAAGAGGAGATCAATCCTTATCGCCAGCTCCTAGAGCCCTGACAGCGATGGGTCCCGCTTACATTAAATTTGGTCAAATACTGTCTACGCGTCCAGATGTTGTGGGCCCAGAACTCGCTGAGCAACTACGTGTTTTACAAGACCGGTTACCTCCCTTCTCTACTGATGTTGCAAAGCAAAGTTTCAAGTCGGAGATCGGTCTTGATGCTGATGATGTATTTAGCGATTTTTCAGAACCCGTTGCAGCAGCATCGATTGCTCAGGTGCACCGGGGCGAATTGAAAGACACTGGACAGAGTGTTGCTATAAAAGTTTTAAGGCCTGAAATAGAACGAGCGTTTCAAAAAGATCTTGATACCTTTTATTTTGCGGCAAGGTTAGTTGAGTTTGTGTCTCCCAAATCGCGCCGATTGAAACCGATGGACGTGATAGCTCATTTTGATGGCGTTGTTCGGGGAGAACTGGATTTACGACTAGAGAGTGCATCTGCATCCGAATTTTTGGCAAATATCAAAGAAGACAAGGGTTTTTCTGTACCCTCAGTTAACTGGAGTTTGTCTAGTCGTAGAGTGATGACTTTAGATTGGGCTGATGGGGTGCCGATGGGAGATGTAGATGCACTAGCTGCAGCTGGTCATAACCTGAGCGAGCTTGGTGATAGGGTTCTGCATATGTTTTTGAACCATGCTCTTCGCGATGGCTTCTTTCACGCGGACATGCATCAAGGAAACCTTAAAGTGTCTAGTAGCGGAGATATTGTGGCCTTCGACTTTGGAATCATGGGGCATATTGATGAGTACACTAGGCGTGTTTACGCCGAAATCTTGTTTGGCTTTATAAAAAGGGATTACAAGCGTGTTGCGCAAGTGCATTTTGAAGCGGGATATGTTCCACAAGATCAGGATGTAGATGAGTTTGCACGGTCTCTGCGTGCCGTAGGGGAGCCAATTTTTGGTATGGATGCATCCAATATATCAATGGGTAGGCTTTTAAGTTATCTATTTGAGGTTACTGAGCGTTTTGGCATGGAAACGCGCACTGAACTTATATTACTGCAGCGGACAATGGTAGTCGTTGAAGGCGTAGCTAGATCTTTAAATCCTCAAATAAATATCTGGGAAGTTGCCCGCCCAATTGTCGAGGGTTATATTAAATCTAACTTGGGCCCGGCTGCAGTACTGAATGATTTGACAACCACACTAAAAGTTTTAGCTCGCTTCGGACCTAGATTACCTAGCCTAGTAGAACAGGCTTTGATTAAACAGTATAATCCTGAACCTCAAATCGTGAAAAGAAGCTGGAATGGTAGTTTAAAGCCATTTGGGTTAGGAGTTATATTCGCATGCTTGGCATTACTAATTTTATTACTGTTTATACCGATAAACTTTAATTGAACACACGTAGTATCAGTAACTATGTTGATCGAATACTTTGGAAACATCCTGGTTCCAATTGTTTCTGTATAGTTCGATTAATTTATCGGCAGCCGTACGCTCACTTTCAACAACTTCTTTTAGGGCATCTAGAAAATGAGTTTCATCTGGGAATTTTAAGTTAGAACTAGGAATACAGCGAGCTTTAAGACCTTCATTGGCAATGGCTATTACTTCCCTAGCTAATTCAATCATTTTAATTTTACCGACTTTGGAATGCAGGCCTTTATTTGCGGCTTCTACCCTAAGCTCTTCTCGAGTCTGACTTGTCCATGTTTTTACAAGATCCCATGCTGCGTCTAACGAGGACTGATTATAACACAAACCAACCCACAGCGCGGGAAGTGCACAAAGGCTGCGCCATGGTCCTCCATCCGCTCCACGCATTTCTATAAATTTTTTTAAGCGGGCTTCAGGGAATATTGTTGTAAGATGATCAGCCCAGTCGTTTAAGGTTGGTAACTCATTTGGCAATGCAGGTAGTTTGCCCTTAAGAAAATCTCGAAAAGACTGGCCCAATGCATTTATGTATTTCCCATCGCGGTAAACGAAATACATTGGAACGTCTAGGGCATATTCAACCCATCTTTCAAATCCAAACGTTGGCTTGAAAATAAAAGGAATTGTTCCAGTTCGCGATGCATCAAGATCTCTCCAAACTCGGCTTCTCCAACTTTTGCAATTAGTAAGTTTTCCCTCAAAGAATGGCGAGTTGGAAAATAGAGCAGTACTTACAGGTTGCAGTGCGATTGCAACTCTCATTTTCTTGACCATATCGGACTCAGACTCAAAGTCTAAATTCACTTGAACGGTACAGGTTCTGTACATCATTGTTTTGCCCATAGTACCAACTTTATCCATATAGTCTGTCATAAGTCGGTACCTACCTTTGGGCATTAAAGGCATTTCGTGATGTTTCCAGGTAGGAGCTGCTCCTAGTCCAATAAAGCCTATACCTAACTTGTCAGCAATATTCTTTACCTGGTTTAAATGCGTATTAACCTCATCACAAGTTTCATGGATACTGGCCAAGGGAGCCCCCGAGAGCTCAAGCTGCCCACCAGGTTCAAGTGAAACGTTGGCACCATCCTTTGTAAGTCCAATAATATTGCCTGCCTCAAATACAGGTTCCCAGCCATAATTATCTTTTAAACCGACTAATAATGATTTTACCGAACCTTTACCATTGTATGGTATTGGCTTTAACGTATCTTTAAAGAAACCAAATTTTTCATGTTCGGTTCCAACTTTCCAGTCAGATCTGGGTTTGCATCCGTCAGACAAGTATTGCACTAACTGATCGTAGTGCTCAACAAGACCGCCACCAGATTGGGGAATCGACATAATTTGACCTTAATTCTTTATTAAAAATTTACACGTAATCTAACGCTTTTGTTACATTAACTTAAACATCGCAATCATAGTCTTATTTTTGCCAAAGAACAGTCCTAATGCTTTGTTTAGAAGATAATGTTTCTAACATTTTGCGAATTGGAAAACCTTCAAGGCTATTAAAAACATCAAATAATACCTCGTGGCCCTCTACATTTGTTGGTATTTCTATTTGATCACCTGCGGTATTTTCTATTATCCATTTGCTAGAGTATTTAGATTTATCCAGAATAAGGCGTTTTATATCATTTATTGAAAATATAGCACCGGTTTCGGGACCGAAGTAACTAATTTGTCCTTCTATGAAATCGACTATTCCGGTCCCAGTCTCTGTTCTCTTGAACCTTATACGCTGATAGCTTGCATATGCCAAAGCCATTCCGGTAAATAAAACTCCATATCCGATAGTATGAAGCATAGCGAACGAATTTAATATCCAGTACAAACCCAAGCCAGCAAAGATTATTGCAATAATAGTTTCTCGCCAAATAAGCAAAATATGTAACAAAGAATTTTTTTTCATTACCAGTCGCCAAGATAATTTTGCCACAATGAAATTGCAGTAACAGCTGCTGTATCCGCCCGCAAAACTCTTGGTCCAAGACTTATTCTATGGGTAAATTCTAGTGCTAAAAGGTGATTTCTCTCAATGTCAGAAAAACCACCCTCCGGGCCGATCAGTATCGACCATTTCCCCTTCGTCAAACTATTAAATTTAACCTTGGATTGCTTTAATTCTTCATCGCAAAATAGAAGTTTCCTGTCAGATGGGAAATTTTTTAGTGCTTCGTTTAGTTTTTGTATTTCCAAGATTTTGGGGATGTAAGTACCCCCGCATTGTTCTGCTGCCTCTCTTGCATGTGCATTTAGTCTATCAATCCTAATTCGGTCAGCATTTGTGCGTTCCGTTTGAATTGGTATTATTTTTCTAACCCCAAGTTCAGTTGCTTTTTCTATTATGAAGTCAGTACGAGTTTTTTTTAGAGGAGAAAAATAGAGCCATAAGTCGGGAGGATTAATTTGTGATTTTGTTTGCTTTATGCAAAGCAAAGTCCCATTTTTCTTTGAAATTTCATTTATAGATGCGAGCCACTCTCCATTATTTCCATCAAAAATCAGAATTAAGTCACCTATGCGCTTGCGCATTACTGAAAAAATATAATGAGCTTGGTCCTTATTCAACGGAACTGATTGCGCTTCCCCTAAAGTGTGATCTACAAAGACTCTAATTTTATTCATATCGGATGATAGTCTATGCCCCATTTGGAGCCATTACCAGAGGCGAAGGATCAAATATTTGACGCAATTGATAATAATTGGGTAGATGTTCATGCTCCAATTTGGTGCCGACCTTTTTTAAAGTTATCGAGAATGGATCGTCCAATTGGAACTTGGCTTTTGTTACTGCCTTGCTGGTGGGGACTGCTAATAGGTATACTTAACACTGGGTCCCCAAAATTAAACGATTTATGGATTTTTGTGGGCTGTGCAGTGGGTGCTGTTTTAATGAGAGGTTCTGGGTGTACATGGAACGATATTAATGATCGTAAAATTGATGCCAAAGTTGCGCGAACAAAACTTAGACCAATCCCTAGTGGTTCCGTTAGTGTAAAAAAGGCAGCGCTTTGGATGGTTGCTCAAGCTTTGATGGCCTTGTTCATATTGCTGACGTTTAACACCACTGCAATTATACTGGGTTTTATAGCAATATTACCTGTTGCTATTTATCCTTTTGCTAAAAGATTTACTTGGTGGCCACAGTTCTTTTTAGGTATTGCATTTAATTGGGGTGTGCTTTTAGCGTTTGCGGCGTCCACAAATTTTTTGACCTGGCCCTGTATTATACTTTATTTAGCAGGAATTTCTTGGACGTTATTTTATGATACCATTTATGCGCATCAAGATAAAGAAGATGATGCATTAGTTGGTGTTAAATCAACTGCAATTTTGTTTGCAGATAGTACTAAAAGTTGGTTATTTATTTTCGCTACTTTAGCAGCGGGGTTAATGATCTTGTCATTTCTGTTTTCAACAAGCGGTCTGCAGATGTTTATTGCAATTACTGGAGCTCTATTTTTTTACCTCCATATGGTACGTCAAGTGATTAATCTCGATATAAAAAATATTCAAAGTTTATTAGATAGCTTTCGTTCTAATCGGAATGCTGGCTTTATCCCGGTAATATTTTTAAGTATTTCGATTCTGTTTTAAATTACTTCATTTAAGTCTAATAAGTTTTTTGCTATTGTAACGGGCAAATGTTCAATTTCTCGTATAAATTTAATTATTTTCTTTTTGTTCTTGCTGCTTGTATTTCGGTCTTGGCAGCCAGTATTTTTTCAAATTTTATTGAGGTTTCTTCTAAGAATTATCTTAAATCAGCCCTCCATGAGGCTGGATACTCTTGGGTTAAAATAAATGCTGACGGATTGCTGCTTTTCTTGCATGGTGATGCACCGTCAGATTTTGAAAGAATTGAGGCTGTAAAATTTGGGCGTTCTATGGTTACTGGTCAGCGTTTAATCGACAATATATCTCATTTAGAAAGTTCCAATAATAAGACAGGCGAGATAAACTTAAAAATATTAAAGTCCATTGGGAAAGTATTTTTTATTGGCAGTTTTCCGAAAGGATTTGATTCTTTTGACTTTGAAGAAATGCTAAAAACAAAGTCGCCGAAAAGTGAAGAGTACCATATTATCGTTGATCAAACGGATATGGCTTCAACTTTGAATTGGGAATTGATCACTTCTTACGCATTATCTTTGGTAGATGTGATAAAACTTGGAAAAATTGAAACAGATGGTAAACAGCTTTTTGTCGAAGGTATAGCCAGTGGCAATCGTAATCACGAAAAACTCAAAGAATATATTAAATCGCGAGCTCCACCCAACTTACCTGTTGAAATCTCGTTTTATCAACCTCGGGAACTAATCTCGCCTTTTACTTTTCAGATCGAGATTAAGAATGGGTTATTGCAGTATTCGGATTGTGTAGTGGCCGATGAAGAAAGTAAGTATCGGATTGCTAAAATTGCTGAAAAACTTAGTGCTAAGGCTGCACAAGAATGTTTAGTTGGACTTGGGGAGCCTAGTCCGCAGTGGGCTGAAGCACTAGAAAAGGCTTTTACAATTTTACCACAACTTATGAACGCAAAAGTAGTATTCGATAATCTCAACATTTCTGTTATTTTAGACCATTCCTTCCCCAAAAAAGAATATTCAGAAATTCTAAATTCTTTATCAAACACTTTCCCACCAGAGTTTGTTTTGTCTGTTGTAAAGCTGTCAAATGATGGAGGTAGCGATCTTTCATCTAATAGGGTGGTAGCCACTTTAAGTCCTGAAGGTCTTTTAAAAATTGTGGGCCCTATCGGTGAGGAGTTGGATAAAGAACTCGTTTCTAATTTTGCTAAGGTGCGATTTGGCTCTGAAAATGCATCAATCTCACTTTATAAAGTAGGATCACTTCCTGATGATTGGGGTTTTAGAATTATTGCAGGTTTAGAGGGGCTTCGAGAGTTAAAGAATGGGATAGTTAACGTAACTCCAAATTTGGTAGAGATTAGAGGTAAAACTTATAAAAAATTCTCTTCTGCTAAAATAACTAAGGTTATTGGAGATAAAATTGGTTATGATCAACGTCTATCACTATCAGTTGACTATATTGATATGCCTAAACCGGTGGACGATAGTTTAACTTCGTATCAGTGTCTTAATAAAATTGAAGAAACCTTACGGGTAAGAAAAATTAAGTTTGAACCCGGTTCTGACCGAGTTGACCTTGCTGGACATGAGACCCTTGATGATATAGCAAAAATTTTGCTCAACTGTGGTGATATCCGTTTGGAAATCGGAGGGCATACTGATAGTCAAGGAAGAGAGCAAATGAATTTGAATTTGTCACAGTCAAGAGCAAATTCTGTATTGTTTGAATTGCAGCGGCGGCGTGTTTTAACGAAAAATATTATAGCGAAAGGCTATGGGGAAAGTCAGCCGATTGCATCAAATGATACAGAGCAAGGTCGAGAAATAAATAGAAGAATAGAATTTACACCTTTCGATAAATCTATGGGTACCACAGTATCTTCTGAAGATGATATTCGTAATTAATGTAGGTAACTAATGAGCCAGATTGAGTTAATTATTTTTACATCGATTGTTCTTTTTATAACTTTCTCTTTGGGATGGCTTGCACGTATTTTAATCGAAAAATTGTCTCATAAGTCTTCCAGAACTCCAACTGGTGACCGGTTAATGGCCGAATCTTTTCACAAAGCAGAGACTGATCATGCGCTTATTGTTGATCAGTTAAAAAAACGTGACACAGAGCTAACAAATAAATTAGCGCAAGCTCAGGCTGAGCTTAAAGCAACAATGGACGGTTTACACAACGCTAGAGTGGAAATCGAAAATTTAAAAGAAATATCACAAAAAACTGAAAAAGATAAAAAATAAACTGATTTTTTACCACCGCTCTAGGGCTTTTTCGTCGTCAAATACAGACTCGACCCAATGATAACCTTTCTTTGTTATTTCTTTTTTCCAGAAAGGTGCCCTGCTCTTAAGGTAGTCCATCAAAAATTCAGCTGACTGAAAGGCGTCATGACGATGTATCGCAGCAGTAGCAACCATCATTATTTGATCACCTGGAAAAAGTTTCCCATGTCTATGAATAACCAATGCATCGTTCAGTGACCACCTTTCTACTGCGGTCGTGACGTACTTTGAAATTGCTTTCTGAGTCATGCCCGGATACTGCTCTATATCCATATTTAATAGTGAGTTTTCGCTATTATTTCGAACTATTCCTTGAAATGAGACAATTGCACCTGTGTTTGATTTGCCATTGCGAAATAAGTCTAACTCTTGGCCTATATCGAAGTCATCTAATTGAACAGATACCCGCACTTTACCCCCCTGTCATTGGAGGAAAAAATGCGACTTCTAAAGCTCCATTTAACTCTGCATCAAATTCGCAGAGCTCTTGATCAACGGCAACTTTTAGTGCGGAAAGATCCGAAAATGCAACTTTGTATCTTTCTTCCTTTTGTTTTAACTCTTCAACAAGTTCCATAACCGTCCCAGATTGTGTTTCTAGCATTTCATACGGAACGCCGATGCGCTCTCTTACCCACGCAAAATATAAAACCTTTATCATTTGCCCTCTCTGAGTACGGGTATTGCCTTTTTGAAGTATTCAAAACCTGATATTAGTGTCAATATAGCCGCAATCCATAACATAACTAGACCAAAATTTTCTAACCAATATAAATAGTCAAAGTTTAAATCTGCAGTTTGGTTGATATCAGAGTTTTTTGAAGTTTTATCACCATTAATACTTTTTTTTGAGGTATATTTTAAAACATAATGCTCCACCACTCCTTGTGCAAAAAGCAAAGCAATAGAGAGCATTTGTGACGTTGTTTTCCATTTCGCTAAAGTAGTTACCTTCAAGTCAACAGTGTTGTTTCCAACAAATTCTCTTAGTCCAGATATAAAAACTTCTCTAAACAGTATGAACGTGGCTGGGAGTACAAGCCACGGTGACATGCTTGAGTAGCCTACGATTACCATTAAAGCGATTACTACCATTGCCTTGTCAGCAATCGGATCCAACATTGCTCCAAATTTAGTCTCTTGGCGCCATACTCGGGCTAAATAGCCATCGAACCAGTCAGTTACAGAGGCTATTAAAAAAAGTAATAGAGCAAACCAGTCTGCATAAGGCCTATCAAAGTATAAAAACATAACTGCGACGCCTGGAGCGGCTAGTAGCCTGGCGATAGTTAAAATGTTGGGAATGGTCCAAATCATAGATGCTTTAACCTAAACTTTTTATTATGAAGGGCCTGCTAATCCTATGCTAAGTATCTTTGAAAATTTGGACTAAACGTAAAAGGGCTAACTCGTAGCCTTGCACTCCACAGCCAACGATCACACTATCAGCACGCTGAGAAACGTAAGAAAAATGGCGGAAACTCTCTCTTTTGTGTATATTTGATATATGAACCTCAACAATTGGCCCTTGGAACATTTCCAATGCGTCAAAAATTGCCACGGAGGTATGTGAATATGCACCGGGGTTTATTATTATTGCCTCAGAAGTCTCTCTAGCCGCATGTACAAACTCTACAAGCTCTCCCTCGTAATTTGTCTGTTTGCTTTCTAGTTGTATTCCATTTTGTTTTGCGAGCTTTTCACATGTTTCTTCAACATCTTTAAGGGTGATATCTCCATAAAGCTTTGGATCTCTCTTGCCCAGCATATTAAGGTTTGGCCCGTTAAGAAGCAGAATTTTTTTTGCCATTACGGTCTCCGTTCTTGTTTGGGTTATATTTGGACCTCTTAAGCCTTACTTGCAAGTACTATATTACGGTCCACAAAATAAGGGCAATACCAAGTACGATCCTATAAATAATATATGGTAAAAATCCCAAAGTTCTTAAAAATTTCAGCATTACTGCAATGGCCAAATATGCCGCGCCAAAGGAAAATATTAGAGCTATCAAGATAACTTGAAAATCAATTTCAGCAGCATTTAAGTAATTGTCCATTATTGACACAGCGGTTGCTGCAATTATTACAGGTATGGATAGTAACATAGAAATGTTAACTGCGTCTTCACGGCTGTATCCAAGAAGCCTCGCTGCTGAGATAGTTATGCCTGATCGTGATGTGCCAGGAATTAATGCTAATGCTTGCCAGCAGCCGATTTTAAGAGAGTTTTTTAGAGACCAAGATACATTCGTTTCGTCAGTAGTCTGTTTCCCCTTACTATCTGACCACCAAAGGAAGAATCCAAAGCCTGTCATAGTAATCCCGATTAATAAAATACTGTCCCGCATAAGAATGTCATAACCAAGTAGTTTGATTGCAAGTCCAAAAATAACAGCAGGGATTGTCGCAACTATAAGGCATAGTGCAGTAAAACTATCAGCGGTTAAAACATTACCTTGAAGCAGCTTGATAAGGCCGAACCAAACTTTCTTACTATCTTCCCTGAAATAAGTAATGACCGCTATTAGGGTTCCAAAATGCACTGCAATATCTATTGTCTGTCCTTGGTCTGGTAAGGTCGTTAGGTGGTGCAATAAAATTAAATGGGCGCTTGAGGAAATAGGAAGGAATTCCGTTAGTCCTTGGATAATTGCTACCAATGCAAGGTGAAGTAGTAACATTGAGAGGTCCGATTAGTATTTTTATTGATTCTAACTTGTGAAAGAAAAATAAAAAAGCGACATTTTAGGTCCGGAACGGACTTAAAAAAACATAAATGCTAGCCCTTTTTCTATTTTTTTTTGATTTTAGATAAAAATAAGTCAATAATTCTTACTTTTATTTTTGATAGAACCGATGTATACGACATTTCTACGTTCGAAGGATAGTGAAATGCCTACTCAACCAATGTTGAAATTTGTGAAGTTTGATCGCGATATGCCAGCGAAACGAATTGCTGATGAGCGGAAAAGGGATTTTCAGGAGATTTATTCTGAATTTGCCAAAGAGAAAGCAGAGGAACAGTCAAGCAGATGTAGTCAGTGTGGTGTTCCTTTTTGCCAATCTCACTGCCCACTGCATAACAATATACCAGATTGGCTTCATTTAACAGCCACAGGTAGACTTAAGGAAGCTTATGAAGTCTCTCAACAAACGAATACTTTTCCAGAAATCTGTGGAAGGATATGTCCGCAGGATCGCTTATGTGAAGGTAATTGTGTCATTGAACAATCAGGGCATGGCACAGTCACTATCGGTGCCGTAGAAAAATACATCACTGACCTAGCGTGGGAAAATGGTTGGGTTCAGCCAACTCAACCATCCATTGATCTTGATTTAACTGTTGGAATAATTGGAGCCGGTCCAGGTGGCTTGGCGGCAGCAGAGCGTCTTCGAGGTGCTGGTTTTAAAGTTTGTGTTTATGATCTTTACGATAGAGCAGGAGGTTTATTAACCTACGGGATACCAGGGTTTAAGCTGGAAAAAGATATTGTGGCTCGTAGAATTGACAACTTAGAAAAATCGGGTGTTGACTTTGTTATGAATTGCAAAATCGGAGAGGATTTATCTTTTTCCGAGCTCCGGAAAAAACACAATGCAGTCATAATAGCAACAGGTGTTTACAAATTTAGAGAATTAAGCATTCCAGGTAATAATTTAAATGGTGTTGTTGATGCTCTCAACTATCTTACCGCTTCAAACAAAATAAATTTTGGAGATAATGTGCCATCGTTTAATGACGGTACACTAAATGCGGCTGGAAAGAGGGTTGTTGTAATTGGTGGAGGCGATACTGCCATGGACTGTGTAAGAACGGCAATCCGCCAAGGTGCAAAGTCTGTAAAATGCATGTATCGGCGCGATCGGGATAACATGCCCGGTTCTCAGCGAGAAGTGCAAAATGCCGAAGAAGAGGGAGTTATTTTCGAATGGTTGACCACTCCGCAAGGATTTACATCAAATACCAAAACGGAGAATGTTGTGAACCTCAAGACTGGGCATGGCATGGTGAAAGGAGTGATTGGACGCAAAATGCGTTTGGGTGCTCCCGATGCAACTGGACGTCGAGTTCCAGAAGAAATTGACGGCAGTGATTACAATGAACCTGCAGATTTGGTGATAAAAGCTTTAGGCTTTGAACCAGAAGACCTTCCTAAACTGTGGGATCAATCTGAACTGCCAGTCACTCGATGGGGCACTATAAAGGTAGAAGTCGGTAGCGGTAGAACAGCTCTTGATCGAGTTTACGCAATCGGTGACATAGTAAGAGGAGCATCACTTGTTGTATGGGCCATCCGAGATGGCAGGGATACAGCAGATGCTATAATTAAAGATTTAACAGATAAATCAGTAATAGCAGCTGAATAGAACAGTGAATTTTAACAGCACACCAAGGGCCTAATGTGAGCTTAAAAGGAAATACAGATGCAGAAAATTAATAAAAACTGGGCGACAGACGAGGCAAACAAGCGTTCTTGGATGCATAAAAATAGCCTGTACCGTGAAAACTTCGAACATGCATCCTGTGGTGTCGGAATGGTCGTATCAATCGAGGGCAAACCCAGCAGAAAAGTTGTTGAGCTTGGAATTGATGCGTTAAAAGCTATTTGGCATAGAGGTGCAGTAGACGCAGACGGCAAAACTGGTGATGGAGCCGGTATTCATGTGCAAATTCCAGTCTCTTTCTTCTATGATCAAATAGAACGAACAGGGCATAAGCCTCGAAAAGATGAATTAATGGCTGTGGGTCAGGTATTTCTTCCACGGGCCGATTTCGGTGCGCAGGAAACCTGTCGTTCAATTGTTGAAACTGAGGTTTTAAGAATGGGATACTACATCTACGGATGGCGCCATGTTCCTGTGAAAACTGATTGTCTTGGTGAAAAAGCGAATGCAACCCGACCAGAGATTGAGCAAATCCTGATTTCTAACTCTAAAGGCGTCGATCAAGACACCTTTGAGCGGGAGCTTTATGTAATAAGGCGTCGCATTGAAAAGTCAGCTTCTCAGGCAGGTGTTTCCCAATTATACTTGGCGTCACTTTCATGTCGCTCGATTATTTATAAGGGGATGATGCTGGCAGAACAGGTCGCTGTTTTTTATCCTGATTTATGTGATGAACGATTTACTTCTACCTTTGCGATATATCATCAAAGATATTCTACTAACACATTTCCTCAGTGGTGGCTGGCACAACCCTTTCGTATGTTAGCTCATAATGGTGAGATAAATACTCTAAAAGGCAACGTAAATTGGATGAAAAGTCATGAAATAAGAATGGCATCCTCAGCCTTTGGTGAAATGGCAGATGATATCAAACCAATAATACCGGGAGGCTCATCTGACTCAGCCGCGTTGGATGCGGTATTCGAAGCGCTGGTAAGGGCCGGAAGAAGTGCCCCGATGGCAAAGACAATGTTGATCCCTGAAAGCTGGTCAAAACAGGCAAAAGAACTTCCACAGTCATGGCGAGATATGTATTCGTATTGCAATTCCGTTATGGAGCCGTGGGATGGGCCCGCGGCTCTTGCAATGACTGATGGACGCTGGGTATGTGCTGGATTAGATCGTAATGGCTTGCGTCCTATGCGATACGTAATAACAGGCGATGATTTATTAATAGCAGGTTCAGAAGTTGGAATGGTTCCTATTAATGAAGCTAATTGTGCTGAGAAGGGTGCGCTTGGACCCGGACAATTACTTGCGGTAGATCTGGCAGCTGGAAAATTATACCACGATGAGGAAATTAAGAATAAACTTGCAGAGGCTCATCCTTTTAGTGAATGGACCGCGAAAATAAAAGAACTAGACAACAAACTATCTGGTGTTCAAGAAAAGCAAATCTATTTTGGAGAAGATCTGCGCAAACGACAGATAGCTGCCGGGTATACTATTGAAGAAATTGAGCAAATCTTGGTTCCAATGGCAGAAGATGGTAAGGAAACCCTAGCGTCAATGGGCGATGATACTCCATCTGCGGTTTTGTCGGAAAGATATAGGCCATTATCACATTACTTTCGGCAAAATTTTTCTCAGGTTACGAACCCCCCAATAGACTCATTACGTGAATTTAGAGTTATGTCTTTAAAAACCCGTTTTGGAAATTTACGAAATGTCCTTGATGAAGGGAGTAATCAATCAGAGATTTTAGCTCTGGAAAGCCCTTTTGTGGGGAACTCTCAGTGGGAAGAATTAATAAAGAATTTCAAGTCAGAGGTGACCAAATTAGATTGTACTTTTGAAAAAGGTACTGGAAAGGAGGCCCTCCAAGCTCAATTGTATCGAATTAGGACAGAAGCAGAGGACGCGGTTCGTTCAGGTGCGGGCCATATTGTTCTTACTGACCAAAATATCAACGAGAACAGAGTAGCAATGCCAATGATTCTTGCAACTTCTGCTGTTCATAGTCATTTAACAAGAAAAGGTTTAAGAACTTTCTGCTCTTTAAATGTTAGGTCCTCTGAATGCTTTGATCCGCATTATTTTGCAGTTTTAATTGGTGCTGGGGCTTCTGTTGTAAATGCTTATTTGGCAGAAGATACATTAGCAGATCGTATTGATAAAGGTTTGTTGAATGGGCCGTTAACCGAGGTAATTGCTCGATATCGAGAAGCAATAGATCAGGGCCTGCTAAAAATAATGTCTAAAATGGGGATTTCTGTAATATCCTCTTATCGCGGTGGTTTAAATTTTGAAGCGGTTGGTTTGTCTCGTGCGATGTGCGCCGAGTATTTTCCGGGTCTCATAAGTCGTATATCTGGCATTGGTGTTAGTGGTATCCAACAAAAATCTGAGGAGATTCACAATCTAGCTTATCGGTCTAATTCTGCGTTTTTGCCTGTTGGTGGTTTTTACAAATCGAGAAAATCGGGAGAGACCCATGCGTGGGAGGCGCAGACAATGCATTTAATGCAAGCTGCATGCAATAACGCAAGTTATGATCTGTGGAGACAATATTCTAATCGCATAAAATCTAATCCTCCTATTCATCTGCGCGACTTGTTAGACATAAAACCAATTGGACCAGCAGTATCCATCGATGAAGTGGAGAGTATTACTTCGATACGCAAAAGGTTTGTGACTCCTGGGATGTCACTTGGAGCGCTCAGTCCTGAGGCACATAAAACTTTGAATGTTGCAATGAACCGGATAGGTGCCAAGTCTGACTCTGGCGAGGGAGGCGAAGATCCCGCACATTTTACTCCCGAAGCTAACGGCGACAATCCCTCAGCAAAAATAAAGCAAGTTGCTTCCGGAAGATTTGGTGTTACAGCCGAATATTTGAACCAATGTGAGGAACTAGAAATAAAAGTTGCTCAGGGTGCAAAGCCGGGAGAAGGTGGTCAACTTCCGGGGATGAAAGTTACGGATCTTATTGCGCGTTTGAGACATTCGACAAAAGGCGTAACTTTAATCTCGCCACCGCCACATCACGATATTTATTCGATAGAGGATTTAGCACAACTAATTTATGACCTTAAACAAATTAATCCGAGATGTAAGGTGACTGTAAAATTAGTTGCATCTTCTGGAGTCGGCACAATCGCAGCCGGCGTGGCTAAAGCAGAGGCAGATGTTATTCTGATATCTGGGCATAACGGAGGTACAGGTGCTTCTCCAGCTACGTCAATCAAATTTGCGGGCTTGCCTTGGGAAATGGGGTTAACGGAGGCGCATCAAGTTCTTTCTATGAATAATCTTAGAGAGAGAATAACCTTGCGAACTGATGGAGGATTAAGAACAGGCCGTGATATTGTTATGGCCGCCATGATGGGCGCTGAGGAGTTTGGAATTGGTACCGCAGCACTTATCGCTATGGGCTGCATCATGGTGAGACAGTGTCAATCTAATACTTGTCCCGTTGGTGTATGTACGCAAGATGAGCAATTAAGAGAAAAGTTTAGTGGGAATGCTGACAAAGTTGTGAATTTGATTACGTTCTACGCTCAGGAAGTTCGGGAAATTCTTGCTGATATAGGGGCTCGATCAATTGATGAAGTTCTCGGGCGTGCGGATCTATTGTCTCAAGTAAGCAGGGGAGCGGACCACCTCGATGATTTAGACTTAAACCCACTTTTAATTTCGGTGGATGGTGCTGATCGAATAAATTATAATAGGGACCGTGAGCGTAATAGTGTGCCTGACACGTTAGATAAAGAAATAGTCCGTGATGCGGCACGTTTCTTAAATGATGGTGAAAAGATGCAATTGTCATATGCAGTTCAGAACACGCATAGAACCGTTGGCACTAGAACGTCGAGTCACATAGTTCAGAATTTTGGTATGCGCAATAGCCTTCAACCAGATCATTTAACGGTGAAATTAAAGGGTTCAGCCGGGCAATCTCTGGGAGCGTTTGCTGCTCCGGGCCTGAAAATAGAAGTTTCTGGTGATGCTAATGACTACGTGGGTAAGGGCTTATCAGGAGGTATCATTGTCGTAAGACCACCTATGGCCAGCCCACTCAAAGCCAGTGACAATACTATTATTGGAAATACGGTTTTATACGGAGCTACCGATGGTCTTTTGTTCGCCGCCGGAAGGGCGGGGGAACGTTTTGCAGTTCGGAACTCTGGAGCAAAAGTTGTTGTGGAAGGCTGTGGGTCGAATGGTTGTGAATATATGACGGGAGGTGTAGCAGTTGTTCTGGGAACAATTGGTGCAAACTTTGGCGCTGGTATGACTGGTGGTATGGCTTATATTTATGATCCGAATGAAACTGCAATTGAATTATTGAATATGGACTCCCTGGTAACGTGTAGAGTTGGGGTTTCTTTCTGGGAAGAACAACTATATGCGTTAATTCAAATGCATTATAAGGAAACGTCTAGCCAAAAGGCTGAAGAAATATTGCAGGATTGGGATACTGAAAAATCTAAGTTTTTTCAGATTTGTCCAAAGGAGATGCTAGATAAATTATCTCATCCATTATCCTCTGAGAGTGATGCTATTCCGGCAGAATGAACTGGGCACCCTATTAGTTTTGTAAAGATTTAACCTCTATATCACCCTCGTTTTGGCTTTGAATAGCAAGAGCAGCCGCATGGGCAGCAGCAGCTGTCGTGAAGTAGGGTATCTTATCATGTAGCGCGACAGATCGTATCTCGCGACTATCTTTTACGGCCTGTAATCCTTCGGTGGTATTCATTACCAAATCTATTTCACCGTTTTTCATTGTGTCTACAATATTAGGCCGTCCTTCATATACTTTATTTACTTGTTTGCATGGTATATTTTTTTCTTTAAGAAATGCGGACGTTCCCCTTGTTGCAATTATATTGAAACCCAACTTGATGAGCCTTTGAGCAGTCTCCGCAAGGTTATCATTCTTATCCTTGTCCTTAATTGAGAAGAAAACACATCCTGTTCTTGGTAGTTTCATTCCTGCACCGATTTGAGCTTTTAAAAATGCCCTACCAAAGTCACGGTCCCATCCCATTACCTCTCCTGTAGAACGCATCTCTGGTCCTAAAATAGTATCTACTCCTGGAAATCGCGCAAATGGCATTACTGCTTCTTTTACACTAAACCAAGGTAACATGGGGCTCGCTAGACTCATTGGATCTGCCAGTGGTATTGTTTCTCCATATGAGACTGATCCATAGCTTTCCCTCTTTTCAAAGCTATTTAATTTTTCGCCAGCCATTACTCTTGCTGCTATAGAGGCTATTGCACTGTCTGTTGCTTTTGCAACAAAAGGTACAGTACGTGAAGCACGAGGATTAACCTCAATTATGTATATTTGGTCGTTTTTGACTGCAAACTGTACATTCATCAGACCAACCACATTTAATGCTTTAGCCAGTTTCGCAGTTTGAATTGTTAACTCATCTATTATTTTGCTATTCAGTGAGTAAGGAGGCAGAGAGCAAGCACTATCACCCGAATGAACGCCAGCTTCCTCTATGTGCTGCATAATACCGGCTACGTGAACATTATCTCCATCAGATATAGCATCTACGTCGCACTCAATTGCCCCTTCCAAATAATTATCTAAAAGGACTGGGCTCTCCCCAGATACAACCACTGCTTCTGAAATATATCTTTTCAAGCTATCTAAATCATGCACTATTTCCATAGCTCGACCACCTAGTACGTATGAGGGCCGTATTACTAATGGAAAACCTATTCTTTCGGCAATTTGGAGTGCTTTTGCATCAGAATTAGCGATCCCATTATTCGGTTGACTTAAACTTAAATCGTTTACTAATTTTTGAAATCGTTCCCGGTCTTCCGCTAGATCGATTGCATCTGGGCTTGTGCCTAAAATAGGTATCCCCTCGGTTTCCAATGCATTTGCTAATTTTAATGGGGTTTGCCCGCCAAACTGAACAATCACACCAATTAAATGTCCATTTTTCTGTTCTTTTGTCAGTATTTCTAGAACGTGCTCTAGAGTCAGGGGTTCAAAATATAACCTGTCAGAAGTGTCATAGTCCGTAGAAACAGTTTCGGGGTTGCAATTGATCATAATGGTTTCAAAGCCTGCGTCAGCAAGAGCATAACAAGCGTGACAACAGCAATAGTCAAATTCGATTCCTTGGCCTATCCTATTTGGACCACCACCTAAAATTACGATTTTCTTTCGATTAGATGGCTCTGATTCACACTCAACGTCTCCCATCATAGGAGCCTCATAGGTTGAATACATATATGGCGTTTGAGCTTCGAATTCAGCTGCACATGTGTCTATTCTCTTGAATACAGCATCTACTCCAGCCTTCTTTCTGCTCTGGCGAACATTTTGTTCAGTTTTTCCGCTCAATTTGGCTAGCCGTGCATCACTAAAGCCCATGCTTTTAAGTTGCCTTAGTTTGTTTTCGTCACTAGGAAGACCATTTTTATGAACCTGAACCTCCATTTCAATAATTTCTCGTATTCTTTCGAGAAACCAAATATCATACATTGTTACTTCGTGAATTTCCGAATTAGAAAGCCCAAAGCGCATTGCTTGAGCAATTATTCTAATTCTATCCGGAGTTTGTTCGCTCAGCGCCTTAATGATAGCGCTTTTTTCAGGTGCATCAGGTATGTCAATCTCATCAAAACCTGAAAGCCCAGTTTCTAGTGAGCATAATGCTTTTTGCAATGACTCATGGAACGATCGACCGATCGCCATGACTTCGCCAACTGATTTCATTGCAGTGGTTAAATTTGGCTTTGCCCCAGGAAATTTTTCAAAAGCAAATCTTGGTATTTTCGTTACTACGTAATCAATAGATGGTTCAAACGAAGCTGGTGTAACCTTGGTGATATCGTTTTCTAATTCGTCCAAAGTGTAACCAACGGCGAGTTTTGCCGCTATTTTGGCTATTGGAAATCCAGTAGCTTTAGATGCTAAAGCGGAAGATCTAGATACCCGTGGGTTCATTTCGATGACTACCATGCGGCCATCAGACGGATTCACCGCCCACTGCACATTTGACCCACCTGTTTCTACGCCAATTTCCCTCAAAACATCTATAGATGCAGTACGCATCATCTGGTATTCTTTGTCCGTCAAAGTTAACGCAGGTGCAACAGTGATAGAGTCTCCAGTGTGAACTCCCATCGGATCAACATTTTCAATTGAGCACACAATTATGGCGTTGTCCTTGACGTCCCGAACAACCTCCATTTCAAATTCCTTCCAACCAAGAAGACTTTCATCAATCAGAATTTGGTTTGCTGGCGACGCATCCATCCCAGATTTGCAAAAATGCTCATAGTCTTCGAGATTATATGCTACTCCTCCGCCCGTTCCTCCTAATGTATATGCAGGTCGAATAATTGCTGGTAGGCCAATATCTTTTAAAGCTTCTAAAGATAGCCTCACGCCCTCCGCTGAATCTGTCTTGCCATCTTCCAATGAGGGAGCTGTAACAACAGCAGCCTTCGGGTTTTCTAGCCCCAGTCGTTCCATCGCCTCCCTGAATAGAGCACGATCTTCTGCCATTTCGATTGCTTCTCTTTTAGCACCAATCATTTCAACATTAAATTTCTTAAGAACACCCATCTCTTCTAATTCTAATGCGGTGTTCAACCCAGTTTGCCCCCCCATTGTTGGCAACAGGGCGTCAGGACGTTCCCGCTCAATAATTTTTGCGACAATCGATGGTTCAATTGGCTCAATGTATGTTGCATCAGCCAAACCGGGATCTGTCATTATTGTGGCGGGGTTAGAGTTTACTAATACTATTCGGTAACCTTCTTCTTTTAGTGCTTTACACGCCTGCGCACCGGAATAATCGAATTCGCAAGCCTGTCCAATCACTATGGGGCCAGCTCCAATAATCATTATAGACGAAATATCCGTTCTCTTAGGCATATTTTTGACTCTCGATCAGCAGTAGTTCGGGCAACCACGTATGGAAATCACGCAAATTGTTTCGCGTTATAATGATACTTCCAAAGTCCGCAAGAGAAATCGCGGCAATTTGTATTTCATTACTAACGAATATTTGTTGATGACATAAATTTAAACAAAATAAAATACAAACAGACGCCAATTTAATATGATTTGGCCTATAACTCTTGACATCTTAGTCGCAAACTTGTGTATCCACGCGAGTTACTATTTTTCTTTGGAAGGCTATATGATGCATAACTATCGAAGCCATACATGTGCAGATCTAAAAATAGAAGATGTTGGAAGCAATGTACGCCTTTCGGGATGGGTACATAGAGTTCGAGATCATGGTGGGGTCCTGTTCATAGATCTACGTGATCACTATGGTGTAACACAAGTTTTGTGCGATCCAGATAGTCCAGTTTTTAGCCAAGTAGAAAATGTACGATCGGAATGGTGTATCCGTATTGACGGGGAAGTTAAAGCCCGCGATCCAGAATTAATAAATACTAAAATTTCCACAGGTGGAATTGAGGTATTTGTAAGAGATATTGAAGTGCTCGGAGCATCAGCTGAATTGCCTTTAATGGTTTTTGGTGATCAAGAGTATCCTGAGGAGACAAGGCTTCGTTACAGATACTTGGACTTACGCCGTGAAGTAATGCAGGAGAATATAAAATTACGTGCAGATGTAATTGCTTCTATCCGTCGGAAAATGTGGGATATTGGTTTCAGGGAATATCAAACGCCAATTATCACAGCTTCATCACCAGAAGGTGCAAGAGATTTTTTAGTTCCTTCTCGTCTGCATGAAGGAAAGTTCTATGCGCTTCCACAAGCTCCACAGCAATTCAAACAATTAATTATGGTATCTGGATTTGATAAATATTTTCAGATAGCGCCTTGTTTTCGTGATGAAGATCCTAGGGCTGATCGTAGTCCAACTGATTTTTATCAATTAGATATGGAAATGTCTTTTGTTACCCAGCAGGATGTATTTGATACAATATCCCCGATAATTGCAGATATTTTTAAGGAGTTTGGCGGAGGAAAAGTAGTTGATGCACCCGCAAATTGGGAAATAATCTCATATAGAGATTCTGCTATTAGTTATGGAACTGATAAGCCTGATCTGCGAAATCCAATCAAAATGCAAAATGTTTCTGAGCATTTCAGAAATTCGGGGTTTGCGATTTTTTCGAATATTTTGGAAAAAGATGGAACAGAAATCAGAGCAATTCCTGCACCGGGTGGGGGATCTCGAAAGTTTTGTGATCGAATGAACTCTTTTGCTCAAAAAGAGGGTTTGCCTGGGATGGGGTATATATTCTGGCGAGATAATGATGGTCATATGGAAGCTGCTGGTCCGCTTGCGAAAAACATTGGTCCTGAAAGGACCGAGGCAATTCGAGAGCAATTGGGCTTGAGTGTAGGAGATGCTGCATTTTTTCTAGGTGGAACGGCAAAATCTTTTGAAAGAGTTGCTGGGAAAGCGCGTAATGTAATTGGTGATGAGCTAAATTTAATAGATAAAAATAGATTTGCATTTGCCTGGATAGTTGATTTTCCAATCTTTGAGAAAGATGATGAAACAGGAAAAATTGATTTTGAACATAACCCATTTTCAATGCCACAAGGTGGATTAGACGCTTTAAATGGTAATCCTTTAAGTGTTTTGGGATATCAATATGATCTGGCTTGTAACGGTTTTGAACTTGTATCTGGGGCTATTAGAAATCATCAGCCAGACTTAATGTTCAAGGCTTTTGAAATCGCTGGCTATGGAGAAGATGAGGTAAGAAGAAGATTTGGTGGAATGGTCAATGCTTTTCAATTTGGAGCACCGCCCCATGGAGGGTGCGCAGCAGGTATTGATAGAATAGTAATGCTTCTGGCAAATCAAGAAAACATTAGAGAAGTAATTATGTTTCCAATGAATCAGCGCGCTGAAGATTTAATGATGGGAGCTCCGTCGGAGCCTACATCCGAGCAGCTGATGGAATTAAATTTACGGACGATACCCAATAGTTGAAGGTAAATTAGTTTTAAGGTTTTCAGATAGGAATTTAAATGATTGGTAGATTAAATCATGTAGCTATAGCAGTTCCAGATTTAGCTGCGGCCGCTGAGCAATACCGTAACACGTTGGGCGCAGAGGTCGGTGATCCGGTAGATGAAGAAGAGCATGGGGTTACCGTGATTTTTATTGAATTGCCTAATACTAAAATTGAATTGTTGCACCCACTTGGTTTGAACAGTCCAATTCAGGGCTTCTTAGACAAGAACCCAAATGGTGGTATCCATCATATATGTTATGAAGTTACAGATATCAAAAAGGCTCGAGATCAGCTTCTAAGTTCTGGCGCGCGGGTTTTGGGAGAGGCAGAGCCAAAAATTGGGGCTCATGGAAAACCGGTTATTTTTTTGCACCCAAAAGATTTCAATGGCACGTTGATAGAGCTTGAAGAAATATAATATTTTTGTATTTGATAATGTATCATGACTATTACATCTGCTTTTGTTTTATTCGCTGTTATCTGGTTTTTGACCTTCCTTATAGTCATACCGTTTAAAATCAAAACTCAGGGTGATTTGGGGACGGTAGCTAAAGGTACTCAAGCGGGCGCACCTGAAGTCCATAATTTAAAAAAAAAGGCTATAATAACCACTGGGGTTACGATTTTTATATGGTTAATAATTACACTAATTATAATTTTTGAGATAATCACAATTCACGATATTGATTTGTTTAGAAGACTGGCTGGATAAAATAATTTAGATAAACCAACCTTGTCTGAATTATTGCCATTCTACAATTTCATCCAGATTTGGTCGAGGCCTATCTAGGGGTGTGATAGATGGAGTGCCGATGTAGATCAAGCCTGCCACAGATTCATTATCTTTAAGTCCAAGACCATTTTTTATAAATCCTCTATCATGAACGTGCCAACCTGTTAACCAGTTAGCACCCCATCCTGCAGCTGATGCTGCATTCAAGAGAGCTAGGCAAACAGCACCTGCAGAATAAGTTTGTTCAATTTTTGGTATTTTTTCAGAATGCTTTTGTACTTCAATTACAGCAACTGCCAAATGGCCATTCTCCAATTGTTTTTTTGCCTTTAAAATTTTCTCTTCCGGAATTGACTCTTGAGCACCTACACTTTCAACGAGCGTCCCCAGCTGCGATAATTTTTCTTTGTGGACCACAATGAAGCGCCAAGGAACTAGCTTTCCATGATCTGGAGTCCTAGCTGCTGCGCTTAATAGTTCTAGCAGTTCGTCCTTTTTCGGTATTGGAGCTGAAAGAGTTTTTGCCGGTTTGGATCTCCGACTGAGCAAAAAATCCATTACTGTTTCATTACGGGAAAGCATTATTATCCTATTATCTGAAGTCTAGTTTCAATCGTTTATAGTTTCCGCAATCAAATCCATTATTCTAACCAACTCGGAGCTAATTGCTGGTTCTGACATTGCATGACCAGCATGGTCGACAATACGAAGATCGCAATTATCCCAACAATTCGCTAAATCCCAAGCGCTTTTTGGGGGACAGATCATATCAAACCGGCCTTGCACTACAAATCCCGGGATTGAGCTGATAGCCTCCGTGTTTTCCAAAATTTCGTTCATGCTCTTTAGAAAACCACCATTTAAAAAATAGTGATTTTCAATTCGGGCAAATGCCCTCGCGTATGGCCCTGGCATTGACGCCGTTCTGCCATTCGTTTGAAAAGACGCCAAAGCATTTTCCCAGTTCGACCACGTTTGGCCGTATTTTGTTTCCACTGATACATTGCCACAAAAAAGTCTCTTATTATAGGCGGCGATTAGGTCGTGGTGTTCGTCTACTGGAATCGGATCAGTGAATTTTTTCCATTGTTCAGGCCAGAATTTTCCAGCACCACCTCCATAAAACCAATCAAGCTCAGTGCGTGTCATCAAAAATACACCTCTTAAAACTAAATGGGTAACTGCACTTTTGAAAGCTTGTGCGTAAAGTAAAGCAAGAGTTGCTCCCCAACTTCCACCGAATACAATCCATTGGTTTATGCCTAAATGAGTACGGATTGCCTCAATATCTTTTATCAAATCCTGAGTGGTATTATTTTCCACGCTTGCATATGGCCTCGATCTTCCACAACCGCGCTGATCAAAGAGAATAACTCTGTAAATTTTTGGATCAAAATATCTACGCATTGATGGGCTACAACCTCCACCAGGGCCACCGTGTAATACTACTACAGGTATGCCATCAGCCTTTCCGCACTGTTCAAAATAAACTTGATGACCACCATCTACATGAAGTATTTGCTGGTCAAACGGATCAATTGTTGGATACAATTGAGCACCTGCGCTTTTATGTCCCGAGTATCTGTCCATTACTTCACTATATAATCCGTAGATTATTAAAAACCATTCGGAGATGAAAATGCAAGCCTCTCAAGTAAGTATTGATCCTGACGAGATAGCTAAATTCGAGGCTATGGCCGAGGAATGGTGGGATCCAAATGGTAAATTCAAGCCCCTGCATATGCTTAATCCATGCCGTTTAGATTATATAATTTCTATGATAAGAACTGAGTTTGGATGTGACCCAACAAACGCCAAGCCGTTTAATGGGCTAAGAATTCTTGATATAGGCTGTGGTGGTGGTTTGTTATGTGAGCCGATGGCGCGTCTTGGAGCACAGGTTGTTGGTGTTGATGCGGCGGAACGAAACATTCCTGTTGCTATGGCACATGCAAAACAAAGTAACCTCAAGATTGATTACCGCCATGGGACAGCTGAGGGTTTATTGGCCGATACCGAAAGGTTTGACGTCATATTAAATATGGAAGTTATAGAGCATGTAGCTGATCCCTCCGGTTATATAAAAACTTGTGAGGCTTTATTAAAAGATGGGGGGTTGATGGTTTGTTCAACGTTAAATCGGAATCCTAAAAGTTTCATTATGGCAATAATCGGAGCTGAGTACGTTATGCGTTGGTTGCCAAAAGGAACTCACGAATGGTCAAAATTTTTCAAGCCGCGGGAATTAGAGGATATAATCACCAAAGCAGGTTTGAAAATGGTTGATAAAAAAGGCTTTGTTTTCAATCCGATTTCTTGGCAATGGAGTATTTCTGATAAAGATCTTTCAGTAAATTATGTCACGTCGAGTGTTAAAAATTAGAACCTTTGATTTTACAGTCAATCTGCCGTCAGCATGTAACCAATACCTCTAATGGTTTGAAGATATCTGGGTTCTTTGGATTTGTTCTCTATTTTTCGCCTTAGTCTTGTAATCTGCACGTCAACGGCTCGATCGTTCATATTTTTGCCATCATTTTGCATTGCTTTAATAAGATCAAACCTTGTAATTGGGATACCAACACTTTGGGAAAAAATTTGCATAATCTTTGCCTCAGATGAAGTGAGATAGATTAATTTTCCATTATCCCATAATTCATTTCGTTCTGTATCAAAACTAACGTCTCCAAATGACAAAATTGGATTATCCTTATTCCTAGTCAATGAGATTTCACCGGTCCGCCTTAAGATAGCCTGTATTCTGAGGAGTAATTCCATAGGTTCAAAAGGTTTTGGCAGGTAGTCGTCTGCTCCTGCTTCAAGCCCCAGTATTCGGTCTTCTGCTTCACCTCTAGCTGTTAATAATAGAATAGGTGTTTTATCGTTTTTTCGTAAGTCCACTGTTAACTCAATTCCGCTTTCCCCTGGCATCATTACATCAAGAATAATTAGGTCAAACTCTAGGGCTAAGAGAAGGCGGCGCGCTTGTTCAGCATTATGAACAGTGGATATAAGATAACCATTTTTATTCAGGAATTTTTCTAAAAGATCACAAATCCTAGTATCGTCATCTACTATAAGTATGTGTTTTTTCTCTTCCTTCATTCAACTGCTGCGTAATTTTTTGTAAGTAACTTGAAGTTTGGGATCCATCATTGCCTCGAGAACCTGTTTGAAGCCAGTTACCGCGTCCGGTCCAACTCGGCGATATGCCTCACGCATTCTGTGACTTTGGGCAGTGGAAAGCTGTTTTTCGAGCGATTTGCCGTTATCTGTGAGATATAAATGCCGTTCTCTTCGATCTTTTGTTCCAATTTTTAGAGTTACTAATTCATCTTGGATAAGCGTTCTTAGGACCCTGTTTAAAGATTGTTTTGTGACCCCTAATATCTTGAGTAAATTGTTAACATTGGTGCCCGGCACACGATTTATGAAATGCATTGCTCTATGATGAGCTCGGCCGTAATTATATTTTTCAAGAATCCTATCGGGGTCGGCTGTAAATCCCCGATATGCAAAAAACATAGCTTCAATACCTTGTCTCAGCTGCTCATCAGTAAGGAAAAGGAGACTTTCGCCGGTTCGATCATTTTGCATTCGCTCAAATTACCTTTTTTAAGTCAAATATTCATGGCTATTTTACGTCAGTCTTGTTGACATTCCAATGCTTAACTGCTAGCGATTATCGATTTTTTTGGTATTTTATATCCGTATCGGCCCTTTAATTCTGCGGGGAGATGCAGATTTTGACTGCTTAGTTGAGAGGGAATAATTATGTCAGGAAGCTACGACGACCGTGATGGCAAAATTTGGATGAATGGTAAGTTGATAGAATGGCGTGATGCAAATGTTCATATCTTAACGCATGCGATGCATTATGCTAGTTCAGTTTTTGAAGGTGAGCGCGCGTATAATGGAAAAATATTTAAAAGTGTATTGCATTCTCAGAGACTTTTAAAATCAGCGAAAATGGTAGATTTTGAAATTCCTTACAGCGTTGATGAAATTGAAAAAGCCAAATACGACGCTTTACGTGCAAACAAACTAGAGGATGCTTATGTACGAGCAGTAGCTTGGCGCGGTGCCGGGGAGGATATGGGTGTTGCATCACTGCGAAATCCTGTAAATCTGGCCGTCGCTACCTGGTCTTGGGGTAATTATTACGGCGACGCTAAGATGAAAGGTGCAAAATTAGACGTGGCAAAATGGCAGCGGCCAGATCCGAAAACTGCACCCTTTGAAGCTAAGGCCGCCGGTCTCTATATGATTGCCACAATGTCAAAGCACACAGCAGAAGCCAACGGGTGTTCAGATGCCATGATGATGGATTATCGGGGCTACGTTGCAGAGGCAACTGGAGCAAATATATTTTTTGTTAAGGATGGTGAAGTTCATACTCCTACGCCAGATGCGTTCCTAAATGGATTAACACGACAAACAGTTATTGAGATGCTTACCAAGATGGGAGTCAAGGTCCATGAAAGGCATATTTTGCCGGGCGAATTGGAAGACTTCAGTCAATGTTGGTTGACTGGGTCTGCAGCCGAGATAACTCCAGTTGGGCAAATTGGTAATTATAATTTTGAGGTGGGAGAGCTTACGCAAGCAGTATCAAAAAATTACGAACAATTAGTTCGTGAATAGTTTCTATAATGTTATACAGAGCTCTTCACTTGCGACACAACGGCGCTAAATAAAAAACCACGTGCAGGAGTGCTGGACGATCGGTTAATTGGGCGCTAAATACTATTCGATTCTAATTGTTATTTTAACAATCACACTGAAATATAATGGAGACATCCTGTGTCAGATACTCACGAAGCAGATGGTACTAGACGAGATTTTTTATATTATGCAACGGCAGGGGCTGGAGCTGTGACGGCTGCGGCAGCAGTATGGCCATTAGTAAACCAAATGAATCCATCTGCTGACGTTAAAGCACTCGCATCTATTAGAGTTGATGTTTCAGAAGTGGAGCCAGGAACACAGTTAACTGTTAAATGGTTAGGTAAGCCAGTATTTATACGCAGACGTACTGAAGATGAGATTCAAGAAGCCCGATCCGTTTCTTTAAACGATTTGCCTGATGGTACTGCACGTAATGAAAACATACCTGAAACAAGCGCAGCTGATGAAAATCGGTCTTTGGACGAAGCCGGTGAATGGCTTGTGATGATGGGTGTTTGTACCCATCTCGGCTGCGTTCCATTGGGAGATGGCGCTGGTGAGTTTGGTGGTTGGTTTTGTCCATGCCATGGATCTCATTACGATTCTTCGGGGCGCATTCGAAAGGGTCCGGCACCAGAGAACTTGCCCGTACCTGTGGCCTCATTTGTTGACGAAACTACGATAAAACTTGGTTAAAGGAATATATTGAGATGGCTGGAATACCTCATGATCATTACGAACCAAAAACTAAAGGCGCAAAATGGCTAAGTAGTCGATTGCCGATTGTTGGGTTGCTTTACGATACAATAATGATACCCACGCCAAAAAACTTGAATTGGATGTGGATCTGGGGGATCGTTTTAACCTTTTGCCTTGCCCTACAAATTATAACTGGGATTGTCCTGGTAATGCATTACACGCCGCACGTGGATATGGCATTTGCTTCGGTTGAACATATCATGCGAAACGTGAATGGCGGGCACATGATACGCTACCTGCATCAAAATGGTGCATCATTGTTTTTTATAGCCGTATACGCACACATATTTAGAGGTTTGTATTATGGCTCATATAAGGCACCAAGAGAGATCACGTGGATCATTGGAATGTTAATTTACCTACTGATGATGGGCACAGCCTTCATGGGGTACGTTTTGCCATGGGGTCAAATGTCTTTCTGGGGCGCGACCGTGATTACGGGCTTATTTGGCGCAATACCGTTTATTGGCGAGCCTATTCAAACATTGTTGTTGGGTGGACCAGCAGTAGATAACGCCACTTTGAACAGATTTTTCAGTTTGCATTATCTATTTCCTTTTTTAATCGCTGGACTGGTCATAGTGCATATTTGGGCTTTTCACACTACTGGGAATAATAATCCAACTGGCGTGGAAGTGAGAAGGACATCAAAAGCAGAAGCAGAAAAGGACACTGTTTCTTTCTGGCCCTACTTTGTGATTAAGGATTTATTTGCATTGGCAGTCCTTTTAGCGGTCTTCTTTGCAATAGTTGGGTTTATGCCGAACTACTTAGGACATCCGGATAATTATATAGAGGCTAATCCTTTATCAACACCTGCTCATATTGTGCCAGAATGGTACTTCTTACCCTTTTATGCAATTCTTCGAGCATTCACTGCTGAGGTGTGGGTGGTACAGTTTGCGTCATTCATAACAGGTGGAATTATTGATGCAAAATTTTTCGGAGTGCTAGCAATGTTTGGCGCTATTATTGTATTGGCTTTGGCGCCATGGCTCGATACATCAAACGTACGATCCGGCCGTTACCGACCTATGCTGAAATGGTGGTTTGGTATTCTTATTTTTGATTTCTTTGCGCTGATGTGGCTGGGAGCAATGCCCGCTGAAGAGCCATATGCAACTTTATCATTGATAGCTTCTGCATATTGGTTTGGTTATTTTCTGATTATATTGCCATTACTTGGTATAATAGAAAAACCAAACGCTCAGCCGACGACAATTGAGGAAGATTTTAATAATAAATATTCAAAGGATGGTGGCAATTCGGATGGTTTTTATTCGAAACCAGATGCTACTCCGGCCGAATAATGATTGGAGACAAGATGTACCTATTTAAGTCAACTTTTGTAGCTTTGGTAGCTGGCTTCTTTTCCAGCGCTACATTTGCTGCTGGGGGTGGTAGTTATGTAGAAGATTTTGATTTTTCCTTCGAGGGGCCTCTTGGTACATACGACCAAACCCAGCTCCAGCGCGGGTTAAAAGTGTACACTGAAATTTGTTCTTCGTGTCACGGATTAAAATATGTCCCTCTAAGGACACTCGGTGATGAAGGCGGGCTAGGCTACTCTGAAGAGCAAGTTCGCGCTTACGCTGAGTACTACGAAGTATACGATGCAGAATTAGACGATTATAGGGCTGCGGTGCCGTCTGATCATTTTCCAGCTGTAGTTGACGCTGGTGCTCCTGACCTTTCACTTATGGCAAAAGCAAGGGCGGGCTTTCATGGTCCCTATGGAACCGGTCTAAGTCAATTAATCAATGGTATGGGGGGAGCAGAGTATATTGCGTCTTTATTAACTGGATATACTGGGGAAGAAAAAGAAGAGTATGGCTCCGTTTTTTATGAAAATACGGCGTATCCTGGAAAATGGATAGCTATGGCCCCACCTTTGTATGGCGAGGACGTCGACTTTGATGATGGGCACGCGAATGACTTATACAGTGAAGCAGAGGATGTTGCGGCTTTCTTGATGTGGGCTGCAGAACCTAAAATGATGGCTAGAAAACACACTGGTTTTGTGGGAGTATTATTTTTGGTTGTTTTGTCGATTTTACTTTATCTGACTAACAAGCGCTTATGGGCTCCTATCAAAAAAGGAAGAATATCTACTTAAGTAGTATTTTGTCGAATAAGGCATAAAAACCTAATCGTTATCTGAATGTTCAGAACCTGCACCTAGTTGTCGACTCTCTTCGGTAGCCGGCGCATAAACTAAATTTGACCATGCCTCAATAGCTTTCAATGTTGTTTTGTCTATTGAGATCCTCGTTACTAGGTTTTGTTTTTTATCTCTACTATCTACTATTTTACGAAAGTAAATTTCAGTGACTTTCTTCTTAAAATATGAACGATTACCAAAGATTAAGTCACCTTCTAACTTAAATACTTCGTTTTCTAATGTTATTTCTAGCGGAGGTTTTTTAAAATCTCTATCAATAGATATTAATCCTAAGATTATAAGTGGATCGTAAAACTCACCAGCAATTTTATCAGATACTTCATAAACCCGAGTGTCGGGTATGGTCAAAATTTGGTTAATCTTGCTATTTTCGGTGTTCAACGCCTCAAGTAGAATATTTGGTGCTGGGAATTGATTTATTGCAAGTGCAAGGAGAGCACTGGATAAATCTTCACAAACTCCCCAGTGATGTCCTTTTCCTCTAAGGCTTTTTTTACAAAGTGAAACAAATTCGTTTTTTGATAAATTCAAATTGATTTCTGTTCTGGATATGTCCAATTATCGCAATTTTCTTCGTTAAGAGTCTCAGGCATTGGGGCGCCCTTAAACATATTTATTCTTACCCATCTGTCTGATCTTGGATCAAAGTGAAACGCGCCGAAAAATGATAGTTTTGCTCTAAGCAGGTCGATAGGAATGACATCTCTAGAAATCGTATTGTCTTTTATTTCTGCATACGGACTGGTGAAAACTATCTGACACCTGCGTATTATATGACGATGCTCTGGATGCTTCATAAGAAACTCGGCAATACTTTTGTTGCGCTGCCATTTTAATAGGTCAGCGTACATCTTAGCTACATCACGGCCAGGTTGCAGGGGCTGTTCATAAGACCCTATACCATTTTCTTTATAACGGTCCCCAAGGCGCGGTTCCAGTTTCTCTTCAGATATGTACCAGGCAAGCTGATTGTTTTCTGAATTATCCCAATTTATCTTAAGTGCAAAATCATAATGCTGTTCGGTCTTATTTAGAAAATCGCTAATCAGCATTGAGCCGTTAATCTTATTCTTAGATTGATTATTATCACTCATTTCACTACTTAGATTGTCAATTAAGTTACCAAATGGTTCTAATATAATGGATACCAGTAGTTCTTGTGCTTCCTCTCCCAGGGTTTCCTCGGCCCATTTATACAATGCATCAAAGGGATATGGCCTCTTAAAATTAAACTTTCCTATATGATGATCCAAAGTAATTTTGTCTCGTATTAATTCATTTAATTTTGCAATTTGCAATTCATGTTGTGAATGCCAACTCTCAATTAAATAATTGCTCCTTTTTATATAATTTTTAAATAAGTCGACACATTTCTGCTTTGGCGTTTTGAGGCTTCGAATTCGTGCTAAAGCTGTTTCTTTTGCATTTATCCAGTTGTTTAGGAGTTGTGGATGATTAATTAAAAACGGAGCCATTCCGAGTCCAGTAGAGTTTCCTACTCCAAGCATTTTGCTAATTCTTGGCTCAAGATTTACAAATCTCGAGGGATTTTTTATTTTTGCAGCGTGCTGTAATAAATCAACTACAAATGCTCGTATCATATAAACTGTGAGCATCTCTGCCTGAAATGGAGCGGCAAATTCGGAACGATCTGAAATTTCTTTATAATCAATAGCTCCAAATTTTCCGGAACCGTAAACAGCTGTAGTTCGCATAAGATATCCGACTTTTTCTATTTCCTGAATATCTGGTTGTTTACCTTCAGATAAACAGTCAACAACGTAGTCCCAGAGCCGAACGGACTTATTTGCTCTCGATAAAGTAATTTCTTTTTCACTTACCCGACCTGCTTCTTGAACGGGAACATTATTCCTTAACCGATCGATGTCCGTCTTTGATGGAATACCATCAAAAAGTACAAAAGTAGCATCCCATTTTGTAGCAATTACTCGATCTGAACGAGCTTCATCAGAAATTTTATGTGCAAAAGCAACAAGTGAATAAGCTCTATTCAGTAATTGATATGTGTAGACTGCCGTACCAGAACAGTCGACATTTATGTCAAATACTCTTCTCTTAAATTCCCATCTTTCGGCTGAGATCCGCCTCAAAAGAATTCTAAGAAAAGACAAGCGTGATTGGTGAAAAGAACCCAATCTACTTAGGCGCATCACTTTTTCAGCAGGCCGTAGACCCACTTCATAGTCGGAATTATTTTCATCAAATAGTATCGGCATAAATCAGGTTTTCACTTATTCCAAATTCTATTTACCTATTATTTTTATTCTAAATAGTGTCGAGCTTAGTTTGATCTTTATAGTCTTTATTGAGTTGAAAATAAAGTGTAGTGATTATTTTAGCTAAAAGTAATATTTATAGTAGATGAGTTATGTTTTCCCGTCCAAAAGACGTTTGAGTTGAGATAAATGTTAGCCTTTTGCCCAGTATTTCACTTGCGTATAATAAGAAATAATTTCGAGACATTGAATGCACCAGAATCTGTTCAAATGGAGTGACAAGTCATCTTTTATTTCTCCACGCTCTAAATCAAGAGATAAAGCAGATATTGCTAATCAGCTTGCACTATTTTTTGAGATACTTCATTCAGGGAAAACTCCCAGAATAAATTCTGATGGTATCACTTCGCACAAACCAGTAATTGGTGGTGGGTTTCAATCTATATCAGGCGGTTCAACTGGGCTTCCAAAAATCATAGAACGAACTTGTATTAGTTGGATATTAAGTTTCAATATTAACAATAAATTTTTTAACCTTAGCGGCTGTAAGGTGGCTTTATTCGGTTCTTTAAATCATAGTTTAGTGCTTTATGGGGCACTAGAAGGCCTTCATTTAGGTTGTGAAGTTCATTATCTAGAAGGTCAAAGTCCAACCAAGCAATTAGAATATTTGGAGCGTGAAAATATCGAAATACTTTATGTTACGCCTACACAATTAAGGCTCATGTTGACCGCTAAGTATAAGAATTATCGTATTAAAAGTTTAAAATATGTATTTATCGGCGGTGGTTCGACAGAACAAAACACACTAATGGAGCTATCAGAACTAGCCCCAAATGCCGCGTTAAAACAATTTTATGGTTCAAGCGAAACGAGTTTTATTTCCATATCAGATAAATTTACACCTAAAGGTTCAGTTGGTAAGGCTTACAAGGATGTGGAGATAATCCTAGGTGCATCGCCTAATGAGCCGGTAAAAAAAGGTGAAATTGGTAGGGTCTGGGTTCGTTCGCCTTATTTGTTTTCAAAGTATGTTGGTGAGAATGGTATTAATTCAAACCAAGTCTCGGGTTGGGTAAGCCCGGGAGAATTGGCAAAATTTGATCAGGATCAAAACCTGTTTATTTTGGGCCGAATTGATCGAATATTTAAAATTAAGGATCAAAGTATAATACCTGAAGAAATTGAGAGATATCTACTTGCAGAAAAAAAAGTCAAGATGGCTGCGGTAGTAAAAGAATACGATATTCTTAGAGGTAACAAAGCTATTGCTTACATTGCAACAAGTGATGCAGTGAATGTAGAAAAGCTCATAGATGAATGTATTTCACTAATTCCACCACTTGATGGCTCATTAAAAATAATTGAACTTACCTTGGCAAACTTTCCACTTTTGCCATCAGGAAAACCAGATTTTTGCAAGTTAGAACTGCGGGGCGTGTAAAATGCAATCTGCCTATATTGTTGGCGCAAAAAGATCAATTGTATCTCCAATTAATGGCCCCCTTTCCTCATTGAAAATAAATGATTTAGCAGCGCCAGTTATAAATAATCTAATCGAAACCAGTGGAATCAAGTTCGATGACGTTGATGAATTAATTGTATCGAATGCTCTTGGAGCGGGGGGTAATCCTGCGAGATCAATTGCTCTTGAAAGTAAATTGCCAGAAAGAGTTGCTGGTCTTAGCATTGACCGCCAATGTGTAGGGGGGCTTGACGCGATATTGCTTGGTATAAAATTGGTGCAAGCGGGTAGCGCCAATATAGTAGTCGCCGGGGGTGTTGAAAGCTTTTCAAATAGGCCCATTCGATTAGCGCAGGAATATGATAAAATATTAGTTCCCTATGATGCTCCTGCATTTACACCAAATTTGTACCAAGAAATTCAGATGGCAGAAGCTGCTTTTAATATTGCAGAGCAATTTGGATTTACACAGATGGATCAAGATATGTTTGCAATTAATAGTCATGTAAATGCTCTAAAATCAAAAAAATATCTAATCGATGAGATTGTAAACATAGGTCCGGAAAATACTTTATTTGATCCATATGCCAGGAATTTGAATCTCAAACTTTGTGAGCGTGCTCCCAAATTATTTGGTTCGGTAACCTATGCAAATACAGCAATTTCAGCAGACGCAGCATCCTTCGTAGTGATTTGTAGAAATATAATTAAGGGTAGAAAAGCCTTAAAGCTCATTTCTGGTGCTACAGTAGGTGCAAATCCAAAATTGCCTGGTCTAGCTCCTATAACTGCTATTGAAGAGGTTTTCCAGGCCTCTGGTTTAAGACAAAAAAATATTAATCAGGTTGAAGTAATGGAGGCTTACGCATCACAAGCCATGGCATGTCTATCAGAGTCTGGTCTTGGGAATGTCAAAACTAATCCAAAAGGGGGTGCTCTTGCCAGAGGGCATCCTATTGGAGCATCAGGTACTATACTAGTTACAAGACTATTTTCTGATTTATCGCCAGGAGATTGGGGACTGGCGGCCATAGCTGCGGCGGGGGGTATAGGAAGTGCAGCTATATTTGGTTGTTATGATTAACTTAAATCCGTGACAAAACATTTTCAGGACGGAGTTTGAATAAGGTGTGGGTGAGCATGGCACAGAGAAAAGCTTTTATACAATCTCCCGGTAAATAAATTAATGCAATTAATGCAGCTTCGGAAATAGACTTATCCAAAATTATAGACATTCCAACGATACCAGGAATATATAATATAAGAATTCCGCCTATAACGGCTCCAAGCAAGGACGAATAAAATACATTAATAAGTTTTAATTTAGAGGTAATCCAACCTGCGACAAAGGCCGCCAGTGGGAATCCAACAATAAATCCAACACTCGGACTGGCGAACACTCCTAGGCCACCGCGCCCTCCTGATAGTAATGGAAGACCTAATGCGGTGAGTGTTATGAAGAGTAAAACAGCCAAAGCCCCTCTTTTTGCTCCTAAAACTGTTCCACATAACATAATCCCCATACTTTGAGCAGTAATTGGTACTCCTGAAGCAAGCATCATTTTCGGCGCAAGCCCAAGAACTGCAATCAAAGCTGCAAACAAAGATACCAGAACTATCTTTTTTTCCATGTTGTTAATTTAAACCTTTAAATTTGATCTTGATCGAAGTGACTGTGCGACATGATCTGCGTCGTCCATAACAGTTAAAATTAGTGGCAAAATGATTTGCCACGAGGGCCGTTTACCCGATCTGCATTTGTATGCAAGGTGTAAAATTTTATGTCTCTCGAGCACAATCGGTGTGAACCTGATAAAAATTATTACGCAAAGTGACACGGCCTGGATATTTATTTTCGTAAATCGTAATGGGCTAAGTATTTTTTCAATAATTTCAGAAATCTCACCCATGTTTGTTGAGCATGTGACGATGTTAGCGAGACTGACAATTAATAATAGCCTTAGTATAATTGAAAGCCCCTGCGATAAGTCGCCCGTAAATAGATGCCAAAATGCTATAATTGCGACAAAGGGTAACAAGGGATTTAAAAGCCCCAAGCTAAATTTTAGAATTTGCCATCCGAATAGAAATTGAAATGAAATTGTTGCCACAAATAAGAGAAACATAATTGTAGTTGAGTCTATGAAAAAAATTCCACTAGTTGCTATAGCTAGAAGTGCCATCTTTAGACCGGCTGGCATTTTCTCTAACCAAGTTTGCTTAGGATAACGAAGAGCTAACATTATAGACTTAAATGTTTATGCATATGCTTGGAATATTCTGGTAATACCGACTTGGGTGGTCCATCTAGAAACATCTTTCCATTATCTAACCAAATGATGCGTTCACAGCTTTGAAGACTCGGCAAGTCATGAGTTATGTGTATCACCATCTGCGGTAAGTCTTTTATATAAATATCTAATGCTTTTTTCGTTGGTAAATCTAATCCTGAGAAAACCTCATCTAAAATTAAAATAGCCGGGTCCATTGCAAATACGCTCATTATACATAAGAGCTGTCTTTGCCCTTGAGATAATGTTGCTGTGGACAATCCAATCCAGCTAGATTTATTGAATTTTTTTAGAGTTTCGTTAGTTTTCTTTTTTATTTCTGATTTCGAATACCCCAAATTTTTCAGTCCAAATCCGATTTCATCCTCAACTGTTCCAAAAATTATTTGATGGTCAGGATTTTGAAATACTATTCCAATATTCAAACTGGGATGGTTTCCAGTAATTTTGTTAGTATGTACTTCGAGCTCACCTTTACTTGGCTCAATCAATCCACATAAAATTTTTGCTAATGTGGATTTCCCCGAACCATTTCTTCCTATAATGCCAATTGATTTCTCCTCCAACGTAAATTTTAGGTTTTCTAGGATAACTTTTCCGAAAGCAGTGTAGGAGACTTCGTTTAAAACAAGTTTAGGCATAATCAATCGGTTGCCCTTTTTCAGTTTTATCAATGTACTTTAAATAAGTAGTACCTGGGTTCCTACTTTGGTTAAACTGAATAATTCGTTAATATGTTCGTTATATAATCCAATGCAACCATTGGAAGATCTGCGTCCAATTTTTCGAGTATCATGTGTGCCGTGAATTCGGTAATATTGCCAGCTCAAATACAGAGCATGAGTGCCCAGTGGGTTGTCTGGGCCAGGTGGCATAAATTCTGGCCAATCAGGGTTTCTTTCAAGCATAGATGGTGTAGGCCGCCAGCTTGGACCTTCAACTTTTTTGATAACTTTGGTACGGCCGCGACGGGTCAATTCGTCTGACATTGGCACACTAGATGGATATAGATTGTAAATATCCGCATCTTCTGACCAAAAATGTAACGCTCTTGAAGTCATATCTACGAGGATTGCACCATTCTTCAAATTGCTAAAGTAAGGACGCCAATCCAGTGCACGGAAACTTGAGAGATTGTGGCGTTGAGATTTTGTAATTTCTTGCTCAATTTCAGTAGTGTCTTCAGAATTAACATTTGACTGTGACCAGACGGGAGTACTCACAGAGGCAAATGACGCCATTACAAAAGATCTTCTTGACCAAGTTCCCATAACTAATTCCCAAACTTTAAATTTGATATTGCCATTATGTTTTATTTACAATCTAAGCAAAGAGTAAATAGTTAAGTTAAATAAAACTGTGGATGATATGCTTAAAGTATCAATATATTGGCATTTACAGTTCGAACTGGGATAAGAATGTTGAATATTAGGTGGCTCTTAGTTTTTTCGATACTTTGGTTATCAGGCTGCAACGCATTGGGGTCTCCAGAACTAGGTCCAGATGGAAAACCTCTGCCGAAAATATACAAATTAAATAGACAAAATGTTGCCGAAGTTAAATTCCGGATGTTAGACGCAGTAAACGCCCTTAGAGTTGCCAAAGGTATTCAGGTTTTAGAATTCAATTCAGAATTAAACGCGGCTGCAGCTACGCATGCCCGGGATATGTCCATACAAAATCGACCTTGGCATTTTGGTTCAGATGGCTCATCTCCTTTAGATAGAGTAGCCCGAGTGGGATATGAAAAGGTCTTTTTAGGCGAAACAATTTCAGAAACTTACGAAAGCGAGATTACAACATTAACAGCATGGATTAATAGTGAAAACACGAGAGATGTTATACTTGATCCTAGAGCAAACGAATTAGGATTTGCGTGGTATCAAGAGCGCAATGGGAAAATCTGGTGGACTATGATCCTTGGTGGTAAATCACTATCTATGGTTCAATAAAAATTGGCGTACCAATTTTTACTAAGTTATAAATTTCGCGGATTTCTTTATTGCTCACTGCAATACAGCCAGCTGTCCAATCTTTTTGAAACCAGCGGAAAGGTTTATCTGTACCGTGTATAAAAATATCGCCGCCTGGGAGTTTGCCCTTTAACTTTGCAAACTGTTGATCTTTTTGGTTTGGGTAAGAGATTCCAACAGATAGATGATATTTGCTGTTAGCGTTCTTCCTATCAATTTTGTACGCTCCCTCAGGAGTCTTGCCATCGCCCTCAAAATTTTTGTGGCCCTTTGGGGCGAAGCCTAGATCTACCTTGTACGACTTAATCACTTCATTACCGCTAAATAAATATAGTTTTCTCTCACTTTTCTTTACGACAATTTCAGTTACTTCGCGCGATTTAGTTGCTGAAAGTACAGAGCTAGTGGTTAAAATCCAACCAATGCCGGAGAAAATAAAGTCTCTTTTTAACAAAACGGACCCCTGTCTGTAGCAAGTGCAAAATTAATATTTATTCATTATTTAGCGTGAAAAACTTATATGATTTAGATTTAAAGTTCAAACTGCCATCTGGTCAATGCCGATAAAACCACCTGCTTGTTGCTCCCAATACTTTGAGTATAATCCACTGTTCTTTAGTAACTCGCGATGTGTCCCCTGTTCCAGTATTCTCCCCTCATGTAGTACAATAATTCTATCCATTTTTACAATGGTAGATAGACGGTGAGCTATTGCAAATACAGTTTTGTCACGCATTACATAATCTAGAGCGAGTTGAATTTTAGCTTCGGTATCGCTATCCAGAGCACTAGTAGCCTCATCTAAAATTAATATTGGAGCTTTTTTCAGGATTGCGCGCGCTAAAGCAATTCTCTGACGTTGACCGCCCGAAAGCTTCACACCTCGTTCTCCAAGGTATGCGTCAAAACCCGTACGGCCTTGATTGTCAGTAAGATCCATTATGAATGGATATGCTTGAGCCTTCTGTGCTGCGTCAATAACATCATCATAGGATGCAATAGGATTGCCATATAATATATTTTCATAAGCAGACCTGTTGAACATAGATGTATCCTGCGTTACCACCGATATCTTACTTCTAAGGCTGTCCTGGGACACTTGCGATATGTCTTGGTCCGATATTAAAATTCGTCCACCTTCTGGATCATAAAATCTTAATACCAGATTGACTAATGTAGATTTTCCTGCACCTGATGCTCCGACTAAGCCAATTCTTTCCCCCGCAGAAACATCAAGTGAAAGGTCGTTTATCCCTCCAATTTCTTGCCCATATTTAAACTTTAAATTTTCAATTTTAATTCTTGGCTCTGCAATTTTTAATTTTTTTGCAGCCTTTTGATCTATAAGGGTATATCTTGGCGTAAGCGTTTTGATACCATCCTCAATTTCACCTATCTGAGCATAAATATTCATAAGAGTGAAACTTACCCAGCCCGTCATTTGTGCGAGTCGCAGAGCTATAGCTCCAGCGATTGTGACCTCGCCGACTGAGGCAAGGTTATTGACCCAAGAGAGCAACGACAAACCGATGAGACCTACTGGTATTAAACCAGCTAGCGTCAAAAGCACGATACGAAACTCTAACATAGTTTTTTGTCTATCGATGGAACGGCTAAGGTATTTATCCATTGCCAAAACTGCAGCATCGTTTTCATGGGAAATATGGGCGAATTGCTTCACCGTTTTTATGTTGCTAATGGTGTCTATAATTTGGCCGGATACCATCGCCTTTGAATCTGCATAAGACTTTGACTTTCGTCTTATCCTCGGCATGTATATTTTAATAAGTGCAATATAAGTTATTAACCAGACTGCTACAAATGCTGTGCTCTTTAAATCAAAAGAACCGACAATTACCATTGCAGCAATTACCGACGCCAAAGCATAGACACCTGTTTGTAAAAAATCTGTAATTAATGTCGACAAAGAATTGGCAGTTTGCAGTTGTTTCTGGGCTATCCTGCCGGCAAAGTCGTTATCGAAAAAACTTACCGATTGGCCAAGGGTCCATTTATGAAGTCTAAGAAGGGTCATATTAAGTATTTTTGGGCCCAGAACTGCTTGAAAAAGTGCGCTTAGACAAAAGCTTAGTGGCCTGAAAAATAAAAAAATTAATACACAAAAAAACAAAAGAAGTTTATTTATATTGAAAAAAAAGGTGCGATCATCAGCGACTTGTGCTGCATCTACTACCCACCCAAGTGCAATAGTAGTTATCATCTCAAATGATCCGGCTAATGTGCTTGCCGCTGCACCAAGAAATATGAATTTCCAAGTCCCACCACAAGACCAAACTATAAACTTCCAAAGTTCTTGCGGCGGCGGAGATGCACTTTCTTTCTTGTAGTCAATCTTATTGGATAACCAGCTAATCATTTAACAGTCGTTTGTATGAATCCACCAGACTGCTGTGCCCACAATTTGGCATATAGACCGTTATTTGCTAATAGGTCAGTGTGAGAGCCATCCTCGATAATGCGTCCATTATTCATAACAAGTATCCGATCCATATTGACAATTGTTGAAAGCCGGTGTGCTATTGCGATCACAGTTTTTCCCTCCATCAAATACGAAAAAGTTTCTTTAATCGCAGCTTCTATGTCGCTATCTAGCGCACTTGTGGCTTCGTCCATAAGCAAAATTGGCGCATCCTTTAAAATGACACGAGCGAGTGCAATTCGTTGCCTTTGGCCTCCGGATAATTTAACCCCACGCTCACCAACTTTAGAGGAGTAGCCTTGATTGCCATCAGTATCTCTTAAGTTAATGATAAATTCGTGGGCGCGTGCTTTTCTAGCAGCATTAATTATTTCTTCCTCTGTCGCATCTGGCTTTCCATAGCTTATATTTTCTCTAATACTTCGATGTAAAAGGCTACTGTCTTGCTGTATTGTTCCAATATGATGCCTCAGACTTTCCTGCTTTATGAGTGAAATGTTTTGGTCATCTATTAGTATTTTCCCCTTTTCGACATCATAGAAACGCAAAAGCAACTTAAAAAGAGTTGACTTGCCAGCCCCTGAGGGTCCAACTAAACCGACTTTCTGTCCAGCAGGAATTTTTATATTTAGATTATCAAGACCACCAAAGTCTTTACCGTAATGATGATATAGATTTTGGACTTCTATTTTTGCATTACCAAGGTTCAGCTGGTCAGCTTTTTCATGATCAACTAGTTCAATTTTTTCGGTTATCGTCTCTAGCCCTTCTCGGATAACACCCAATTCGCGGAAGAAAGTAGAAGTAGCCCACATTATCCATCCGGACATTGCGCTTATTCGTAGTACTAAAGTGGCTGCAGCTGCTACTACACCCACTGACGTTTGGCCTGAATACCAAAGCCATATGGCCCAACCTATTGTTCCTGCGGTCAAAATGCCATTTAAAAAGGAGAGTGAAATATCCATTATAGAATATAATCTCAATTCTTTTATAATGGTATTTCGGGTGTCTGCGATAGCTTCTCTGGCATATTCGAGTTCTTTTTGTTCGTTAGAGAATAATTTTACAGATTGGATATTTGTGTAGGCGTCTACAATATAACCGTTTAAATTTGATCGAGCATCTGCAGCAGCCTGCGAGGCTGGTTGAATGCGCTTTACCACAAAAACTATCAGATATCCGTATGCAAACATCCAAAGCAAAAGTGGAATAATGAGTTCCATTTCTGCGTTTAATAGTAAAAACAATGCTCCCACCAGGTAAGCGACAATATAGCTAAACGCATCAAAAACATGATAAATTACTTCACCGGCTGACCGAGGGGTCTGCATGACTCTGTTGGCAATCCGACCGGCAAAGTCGCTTTCAAACCACCCAACTGACTGGCGCATAACCTGCCTGTGACCTCTCCAACGAAATAATGTCGCTATATTGGGCATTAGCGAATTGTTATTAAGTAGAACGGTTATTGATGCAATTAACGGCATTCCAATTCCAGCTAGGATTAGGAAAAAAGCAATAAAGAGACCATTGTCTAAAATTTCTTGTCTCGATCCAGTCTGCATCAGGTCAACAATTTGACCTATGCCATAAATTAGTAGAAGTTCAATTGTTGCCAGTAAAAAGGCAAAGAACGCGGTTACTCCAAAAAGAAAATAAAAAGGTTTAGTATAATCCCTTAAGAAATTCGAAATTTCTCTGGGAGGAGTGTCTGTCTCCTCATATTGACAGAATGGGTCTACAAGGCTCTCAAAAAATTTAAACATAAAAGTTCCGTTGATCGCAAAAGAGTATTACGATAGTAGACAGTCCATTCCTGTCAAGAGTGGGTCGATGTTTTTATCCCTATATCACTGAGTATTTTAGCTTCATCAGATTTGAAATTACTTTTTATCCATGCGCGTTGAGCTTCCTTTATTTTTATCCCTACGGCCGCTCCATCCATATATTTAGATATTTGTGCTCCTGTTATTGGACAGGGAAACAGGCAGGCTTTTTCGATTTTTTTTATATCACTTAGTTTTAGCTTTTCCCCCTTATAAAATGTATAAATTGCAAGCACGGATTGCGCTATTTCCCTGTTGAATTGATAAACCAATTCAGCTGGGTCATGCTTTTTTTTCAGAAGTCCCTTCAGTAGAGAAAACTTTTTTGCCTCCTTGCGGGATAAATTAAGAAATGTGTCTTCGGTATTCTCAGTAATTGCAACAAGCCTTCGAATTGGTTCTGGTTCAAGACCTATTTTTTTTTCAATCAAATTAAATCTCTTTATATTATGGACATTTTTATTTTCCAAAATTATTTTAAGAATGCCTAGCTGTGACATTTTATATAGAGATCGGGCTGGATTTGAGGTGGACAATATTTTTTTTAATTCGCTCCAAATCCGCTCCTTTGAGAGTTTTTTCAGTCCATCTTGGTTTTTCTTGATCGCATCTAATGCGACTTTATCGAATTGCGTTACTAGTTCAGAAAATTGTGCATGAAATCGAAAAAATCTCAAAATTCTCAAGTAATCCTCTTGTATACGGTTATTTGGGTCACCGATAAATTTTATCGCAAGAGGGTTAAAGTCTTCTAGTCCCCCTATTGGATTTATAATCTTTCCAGTGGAATCTGCATACAGAGCATTTATTGTAAAATCTCTTCTTTCAGCATCTTTTTTTATATCATCTGAAAAAACCACATCAGCATGTCTTCCATCAGTATTTTGATCAGAACGCATTGTTGTGATCTGGTAAGGGATGCCCTCTGAAATAACGGTTACCGTGCCGTGTGAAAACCCTGTTGGAGCAACTTTGCAGTTCTCTCTATTAAAAAGATCTACGGTTTGTTGAGGTGTTGCGTCGGTTGAAATATCGATATCGGTTACAGGAATGTTTAGAATACTATTACGAATGCAACCTCCAACGAGGTATGCATTATGATCAGCACCTTCGAATATTTTTAAAATATTTTGCGTTACCTTATTTTTTATCCATTCACTATTTATTTGCATTCTTATAGCCTTCAGCAAAGCCATACAGGATCCTAGCAGTAGCACCCCAAATATAATACGGACCATATGGAACTACATAATAGTATCTTACTTCTTCCTTCCATTTCCTAGCCTGAATACGATAACTTTCGAGATTCAAGATATGCCTGAGGGGTACATAGAAAACTTCGTCCACCTCATTTTTGTCTATTTTTAAATTGAGCTTGTCTGGAAGCTTAAACATGACTGGAGTTACCAGAAATCTTGTAATTGTTTCATGATTTGGTAATACGCCTAACTTTTGTGGTATATATCGATCAAGTCCAATCTCCTCTTTTGCTTCACGCAAAGCAGTATTGGTTAGTGTGATATCTTGCAGTTCAAATTTTCCTCCAGGAAATGCAACTTGGCCAGGATGATTTGTTAGGTGTGAAGCTCTTTTAGTTAGTAAAACTGATGGTTCACCTTGCTGTGGGAAACATATCCCAACTAGAACACCAGCTTTACTAAGTTTTCTATTGTTTGGTAGTCTGGCATTCTGATTAAGATCGAAGTCTGATGAGTTTATACTCATCTCGTCAAGGGCTTTTTTAATTGTAGCTATCCAATCAGTTGCCACTGTTCACTGCCTCAAAACCTACTGATTTTGGGTCTAATTCATAATGCGCACCACAAAATTGACAGTCTGCCGTTACGAGGCCTTCTTCCGTTATCATTTTGGAAATATCTTTTGCGGAGTAGATCGACAGTGATTGGCGTACTCGTTCTTCTGAGCAACTACATCCAAAGCGCACTGATTGAGTATCGAAAATGCGGGGACCTTCTTCATGAAACAACCTCACGAGAAGTTCAGAGGGAGTTACTGATGGTCCAATCATTTCAAGTTCCTCAATTGTCCCAAGGTGATAATTGATACGGTTCCAGTTTTCTGCGTTATCACCATTAAGAAGATCTTGAGAGCTTAGTAGCCCGCTCGGATCTGAGCTGTATTCATCAGATGCTTGAAAAGTAGAAGTTGGTAAATGCTGAACCATTATGCCCCCCGCTCTCCAATTTTCTTTTCCATGCGCTTGTTTTATTTTACCAAATTTTAAATGAAAGGACGTTGGGAGTTGCTCTGATTGAGCGAAATAGGTTTCGGCACTATCCGAAAGAGATTTTCCATTTAACGGTGACAGCCCTTGATAAGGCTTCGTTCCTTCACCTTGGTCTATTAATACCGCAAAATAACCTGTGCCCAGTTGATCAAATGGAGCTTTATCAGTCAATTTTTCTTTGTCAAAGCTGGCATATGCACGAATTTGTGCAGTCTCTCCCGTTGCTTTTGGAGCGTAAAAATCAGTCGCGATCATGCGGACTGGGCCATTTGTTTGTACTTGCAACGATAATTTCCACTGCAGTTTGATACTTTCTCCCATCAATGCCGTCAGTAATGTCATTTCTGCGATCAATGTTTCAACTGCTTCAGGATACTGATGTTGTTTAAGAATACCTTGTAAAACTCCATCTAATCTGGCAATTCTGCCGCGCATATCTGCAGCATCAAGCTGAAATGGCAGGACAGTATCATCCCACGCGATTTTATTTCCCAATGACATTTTTTATCCTTGAATTATCAGATCATGCTTATACGCTCGCAACAAGTAGGACAAGTTTCAAAATGTGAAGTACTTTTTGTATGATAAAGACTTACGCCACAGAAATTGAGCGGGGTAAAAAATATTTTTATCGGCCAGGTGTGTATGTGATTTTGCCTATTGGCAGGCAGATATTGCTCACTTTTCAGGCGGATCCTCATAATGAGTTTCAGTTACCAGGCGGCGGTGTTGATGCTGGTGAGCAACCTATAACTGCTCTTTATAGAGAGGTGATGGAGGAAACGGGATGGATTATCGGGCGACCAAAAAAAATAGGCGCATTTAGGCGCTTTGTATATATGCCGGAATACAATATGAGGGCAGAAAAACTGTGTCATATTTATTTGGCAAAACCTATTTTAAAAAAGTCTGAACCGACAGAAGCCGACCACACTGCTGTTTTTGTAGATATAGATGTGGCCTATCAGATTTTAGCCGTAGATGGAGATGCATATTTTTTAAAAAAGTTTGTGAAAGGCGCTTACTGAGATAATTAAACTTGCTGTAAGTAAGCAGCTTAAAAATGATCGAACTCAAATTAAGCCTAAATATAATAAATTTTGGTTATACAAATTGGGATAGTGTTTCGTCATTTGTAATATCTGAATAAGTAAAGCCTGCATCTTTAAGTCTCTGAAAAAAGTCATTAAAACTATCTGGCGATTTTGTCTCAATACCAATGAGAATGGAACCGAAATTTCTTGCTGATTTCTTGAGATATTCAAAGCGCGTAATGTCATCCTCGGGACCTAAGAAATTTAAAAACTCCTTTAGTGCTCCAGGTCTCTGTGGCATTCGCAAAATAAGATATTTTTTCAAGCCTGCAAATCTTTGGGCTCTCTCTTTAACCTCTGGTAATCGCTCAAAATCAAAATTACCTCCTGAAGTTACGCATACTACGCGACGCCCTCTAATTGCCTGTCCTAAATCTTGCAGTGCGTCGACAGCCAGAGCACCGGCAGGTTCAAGTACAATGCCTTCTACGTTTAACATGTCTAACATAGAGATACATATTCTATCCTCTGGTATTGTTATAACATTTGCTAATCCGATATTACGAAGACGGCTAAATGTTTTCTCACCAATCTTACCAACAGCAGCACCATCGGCGAATGTATTTACAGTATCAAGTTTAGTGGGTTTTCCATTAATAAGCGCCTCACGCAGGCAAGCACCGCCTAAGGGCTCAACTAGAGTGTATGTGCATTGGCTTCCAAAATAGCTGGTTACTCCAGCCGAAAGGCCGCCGCCCCCGACTGGCAGGATAATATGGTCTGGGTTGTTGTTGAGTTGTTTCTTAATTTCTACGCCAACAGAGGCTTGGCCAATTATAATATTTTCATCATCAAATGGAGAAAGAAAGTGTAGACTTTCTTTCTCACAAAAAGTTTGAGCTGTGTGCAAGCAGTCATCAAAGTAGTCGCCAGTTAATCTAACTTCAATAAATTCTCCACCAAAAATTTGCGTTTTCTGTATTTTTTGCTGTGGTGTTGTTACTGGCATAAAAATAATACCATTTACCTTCAACTGTCGGCACATAAAGGCAACGCCTTGAGCGTGGTTTCCAGCGCTAGCACATACAAAAGCCTTTTTATCGGAAAATTTACGCATAGCATTGAATGCTCCGCGTAACTTATATGACCTAACGGGACTCAAATCTTCTCGCTTTAACCAAATGTCGGCATCATAAATTGCTGATAGGTGTTCATTTCTTTGCAGAGGGGTTGGAGGAAAAACGTCTCGTATCGCCTTTTCGGCTTGGTCAGCTAACTCGATAAAATGTGTCATAAATAAGCAATGGCTGAGCATTTTCAGCATTGCAAGTATTTTTAGGGATACTTTTTAGATTATCGGTTATTCCTGATATGCCTTTGGTCAATGGTGATCTTGCCCATACCTTTAAAAAAGGTTAGGGCAATCGAGCGAAAGGGGATTCTAATGTATAAGCCGAAGAAAGTAGTTTTGGCCTACTCGGGTGGTCTGGATACATCGATTATTCTTAAATGGCTTCAAACTGAATACGCATGCGAAGTAGTTACGTTTACAGCGGATCTAGGGCAAGGTGAAGAGCTTGAGCCAGCGCGTAAAAAAGCAGAGTTGTTAGGTATAAAACCTTCTAATATTTTTATTGAGGACCTTAGAGAAGAATTCGTAAGTGATTTTGTTTTCCCAATGTTTAGATGTAATGCACTTTATGAGGGTCTTTATTTATTGGGAACTTCAATTGCGCGTCCATTAATTTCCAAACGGCTTGTTGAAATAGCCCAAGAAACGGGTGCTGATGCAATCGCGCATGGCGCAACTGGCAAAGGTAATGATCAGGTTCGCTTCGAGCTGTCAGCTTATGCGTTAAACCCAGACATAAAAGTTATAGCCCCTTGGCGCGAGTGGAATTTAACGAGTAGATCGAGATTAATAAAATTTGCTGAAGATAATCAAATACCCATTGCAAAAGATAAGCGTGGTGAGGCCCCATTTTCTGTTGATGCTAATCTTCTTCATACTTCATCTGAGGGTAAAATTTTGGAGGATCCGTCAACTGCTGCCCCTGAGTATGTTTATCAGAGGACTGTAAACCCGGAAGTTGCTCCAGAGCTTCCAGAATTTATCGAAGTTGAGTTTAGAAACGGTGATGCAGTCGCCATAAATAATTATAAAATGTCTCCAGCCGAAATTTTAACTAAACTTAACGAATTAGGAGGAGCTCACGGCATTGGGCGACTTGACCTGGTTGAAGGTAGATTTGTTGGTATGAAGTCCAGAGGTATTTACGAAACTCCTGGTGGGACAATATTACTGGAGGCACATAGGGGTATAGAGCAAATTACTCTAGATCGTGGTGCAGCGCATTTGAAGGATGAGTTAATGCCAAAATATGCGGAACTCATTTACAATGGCTTTTGGTACAGCCCAGAAAGGGAAATGCTGCAATCTTTGATTGATAAGTCACAAAAATATGTTTCTGGGACAGTAAGGCTTAAGCTATATAAGGGTTCGGTAAGTACTGTTGGAAGATGGTCAGAATACAGTTTGTATTCTGAAAAACATGTAACTTTTGAAGATGATGCTGGGGCTTACGATCAAAATGATGCAGCAGGTTTCATTCAGCTTAATGCATTACGCCTTAAGTTATTGGCCCATCAGAAGTTAAGAAATAAGTAGCAACCTTCATTGGGATAAAATAGATCAGGTCTAAGCTCAAATGCCAGTTTCAAGAGTGATTTCTTTTCTTGATTTACGCTGTCGCTCTGTCTCAGACTTTAGTTGCCCACAAGCTGCCATAATATCTTCTCCTCTTGGAGTGCGTACCGGACTTGCATAACCGGCTCGGTGGATTATGTCGGCAAATTTCTTTATTTGAGACCAATCGCTTCTTTTATATGGAGAACCAGGCCACTCATTAAATGGAATTAAGTTTATTTTTGCGGGAATGCCGGCAATTAGTTTGATTAAGCGGAAAGCATCCATTTCGCTATCGTTGACGTCCTTGATCATCACATACTCAAACGTGATACGTTCTGAATTAGATAATCTTGGATAATCCCGTAGCGCCTTGATAAGGGTTTCAATATTCCATTTTTTGTTAATGGGTACTAGTTTATCTCTGATTTCGTCGGTTGTGCCATGAAAAGAAACCGCTAGAAGACATCCAATTTCATCCGCTGTCCTTGATATTTCTGGTACGACTCCAGAAGTAGATAAAGTGATCCTTTTCCTCGATAAACATATTCCCTCAGGGTCCATGACAATTTTGAGCGCGTCTCTCACATTTTCAAAATTGTATAGAGGCTCACCCATCCCCATGAGTACAACGTTAGAGAGCAATCTGATTTCATTATTAGTGCCGTTCACATTGGTCCATTCGTCTAAGTCATCCCGTGCGATTAATATTTGCCCCACGATTTCCCCAGCGGTCAGGTTCCGTACCAGCTTTTGTGTGCCAGTATGGCAGAATGAACAGGTAAGAGTACATCCGACTTGAGAACTAATGCAGAGTGTTCCACGACCTTCCTCTGGAATATATACTGCCTCAACCTCATGTCCTCCAGTCAACCTCAGAAGATATTTTCTTGTTCCGTCTTTGGAGCATTGCTTTGAAACTACTTGGGGAACTTCAATTACGAAATTATCAATTAGAAGGTCACGATAACTTTTTGACAGGTTTGTCATCTCGTTAAAATTTCGAATACCTTTTTGATAAATCCATTGCCAAATTTGGGTTACTCTCATTCTCACCTGTTTCTCAGGGGTCCCTATTCCCAATAGCCTTTCAGTCATCAGCGATCGACTCATCCCTATTAAGTTTATCGGCCCAGAGGGTAAAGTACGTGGTACGGTCAAGAGATCCTGAGTTATTGGTAAAGATGGTTCCATTAGGTAGGCGCTATCCAGATCCAAAAGTAGTTGTCGTTTCTTACTAAACTTTAAATTAAGCCGTGATGGCCATACCTTTACTTACATCGTTTTGAGGCATCTTCAACGGCTGCGGTAAAACCTTTAAGTGAGAAAGTGTCTTCAGTTTTTGTACCTCTAGAGGATCTGCCTGTTAGTGTAGCTTTGGCCCCACGTTTCATGGCTTGAACCATTTTTTTATCGGCCTCATCTGTAGGAGCCCATGCCCATTCGCCATTTGTAAACATTTGGTATCTTGTACCATCTATATTTACATCTACATTGCTACCATCGTCGAAAGGGTATCCACCAGTAAATGAAATTTGTCCCTTTATTCCTGAACCGGGAATATAAGATACAAATAACAAAATATCGCTCCGTTTCACCGAGACCATTCTCCCATCACGTGTATTGACAGTTTCAATTGGTTGGGATGCAGCCCAGCATTCCTTTGGACTATCTTCCACAAATACCACCCAATCGGCTTGCGTTGATGCTACATTAGTACTTGAGTCTTGAGCAAAAAGAGCGCCTCCGCTTAACAGTAAAATAAACAGAATTAACAAATTTTTGGATACTTGTTTAACCATATTTCCTCGCGTCATTGATTTCTTGGCTCACTATACTGAAATAGCCATTCAAAAACAGATTATTTTATTCTTTATCTTCCAATTTTATTTTAAACTGAAGGTGATTTAAATAAAAGCCCTGATAATAACAATTAGCTAGGACAAATTTTTAATGTTTAATTCTGCAGTGGAGCTCTGTGAAGTTTGGAGAGGCTCCTTAAAAGAAAGTTTGCATGTCGGGCATGCTGTCGTGGTTGATAGCAGTGGAAGTATCGTAAAGTCATGGGGCGATCCAGAACAGATTTTTTTTTCGAGATCATCATCTAAAATGATTCAAGCACTACCGTTGGTATCTTCTGGCGCAGCAGATAAATTTGGCTTGTCTTCTCAGCATATTGCTCTGGCTTGTGCATCTCATAATGCTGCTAATATTCATACCGTTCTTGTGGAAAAATGGTTGCTTGAAATTGGTTTGTCAGATTCTGATCTTTGTTGTGGTCCCCAGACGCCGCGTGACCGTGATGCTAAGATAGATTTATTCAAGGCTAATCTTAAGCCTTGTCGAATTCATAATAACTGTTCTGGAAAGCATTCTGGCTTTTTAACATTGACCAAGCACCTGAGAGCTGGTGCTAATTACGTAAGCATTGATCATCCAGTTCAAAAAGCTTGTTTAGAGGCCTACGAAATGACTACAAATGAAATAAGTCCAGGTTTTGGAATAGATGGATGTTCGGCGCCAAATCACGCATTTACTTTGAAAGGTATTGCAAAGGCAATGGCTTGGTTCGCTGATGCTAATAGCAGATCGGATATATCTTCTAAAAGTGCGGTAAGAATAATAGACGCCATGATGAGGTATCCGGAGTTAGTGGCTGGTGAGGGTCGCGCTTGTACAGAATTAATGAGAGCAGCGCAGGGTCAAGTTGCTCTGAAGACTGGAGCAGAAGGTTTTTTTGTTGCGATAATTCCAAAGAAAAAAATGGGTGTGGCACTAAAAGTCTTAGATGGTGCGACCAGAGCCAGCGAGTGTGTAATAGCATCAATTTTAGTTGGGCTAGATGTGTTAAATCCTGCTAATCCAATTGTAGAGAAATATTTACAACCTTCGATTTTGAACTGGGATGGGCTAAAAACTGGTTTCATAAAACCACTGATAAAGTAGTTATGCTTATTAAGTTTAATAAACCATTTAATGTATTGTCGCAATTTAGTGATAAGACGGAAAAATCGGCTGATCGAGGTAATTTGTCTGACTTTATCTCAATTCCAAATATTTACCCAGTTGGAAGACTTGATAAAGATAGCGAAGGATTGATGTTGCTAACTGATGACGGGAAATTACAGTATAGCCTTTCAAACCCAAAAAATAGAGTTAGAAAAACCTACTACGTGCAAGTTGAAGGTGAGCCGAAGCAATCAGATTTGGATCTTTTTAGAGTGGGATTAAAATTAAGGGATGGAATTACGCGTCCATCTGAGGCGAAGTTAATAGAGCCACCATTACTCTGGGATAGAGTGCCACCGATACGAGTGCGAAAAACAGTTCCAGATTCTTGGTTGGAAATCATTATTTCTGAGGGAAGGAACCGGCAAGTTAGAAGAATGACTGCGGCCATTGGATACCCGACATTGCGGTTAATTCGCATAAAAATAGGAGATTATGATCTTAAAAATTTAATGCCTGGAGATTTTGAAAATATTTCATAGCTAGGCGCCAAATGCTAATTATTGGTCAAATTGCTGTTAACCCCTCGTCTAAAGCACCTAGTATCTGATTCACTTCGTTCTCAGAAATTGTTAATGGAGGTGACATCAAAATATTGTTCAAGCCCAGCCGGACCATGGCACCAAATTCATAAGTTTTTTGATGTATTTTTTTCATATCACTCGTGTCCAATGGTGTTTTTTTACTTTGATCTGAAACGAGTTCAACCCCAAGCATCAGGCCATGTCCACCTCTTACATCTCCCACTATAGTATGTTTTTTAGCCAACTCCATTACGCCATTATATAATTGTGTTCCGCGCACTTGGGCGTTTACCTTGGTATCTAGGCGTTCAGTTTCTGATAAACATGCTATCACAGCTGCTGCTCCGACGGGATGGGCAGAATATGTATAACCATGAAAGATTGCTGCATCACCCGTATCGTCATTTTCAAAAACTTCCGCGATTTTATCGGACATCAATGCAGCTCCAACAGGGTAGTATCCAGAGGTAATACCTTTGGCAATACTCATCATATCGGGCTGGACTCCCCAGTGGCGCGCGCCTGACCAGTCTCCGGTGCGACCGAAACCAGTTATGACTTCATCCGATATAAGTAAGATGCCATGTCTATCGCATATTTGTCTCATGAGGGTCATAAATATTGGATCAGGAACGATTACGCCCCCGGCACCTTGAATAGGTTCCATTATAAAAGCGGCAATACTATTTGCTCCTTGAAATGCTATTTCATCTTCGAATGCGGCAGCGATATTTTGAGCTAATTTTAAGGAGTCAGCTTCATTATATGGATTTCTATACGTATAAGGGCTTGGAAGATGGAAACAGCCTGGCAGGAGAGGCTCATAGTTTATCCTGAACCGATTATTACCATTTACTGACGCACCGCCAAAGTGAGTTCCATGATAACCTTTTTTTAACGAAATAAATTTTGTACGGGTTGGTTCGCCTTTTAATCGGTGATATTGGCGGGCTAGCCGAAGGCATGTGTCGACAGAGTCTGAGCCCCCCGAAGTAAAAAATACGCGGCTCATGCCGTCTTCAGAAAATAAATTTCGCACCATGTAGGATGCTTCAATTGCCATAGGATTGGTAGTCCCCGCAAAAGATGAGTAGTACGGAAGGTCAGAAAGTTGTTTTGTTATTGCTTCCTTAATGCTTCGATTAGAATACCCTAAATTTACACACCATAGTCCACCGACGGCATCTACGGTCTGGTGCCCGTCAATATCTGTTATTTTCACGCCTTGTGCTTTGGTAATTATTCTAGGGGGAGCCTCTAATGAGTCTTTTGGATGACCCATAGGATGCCATAGGTGTTTGGCATTATTAGCCTTAAGAAAATTATCATCTTTCATCTTTTAAGCCCGCCTGTAAATTCAAATTAAAACCATTGTTAATCTCTCTTTTTGCTTTGTCTATAGTTTCAGTAAAACTGCTGGACAATTTTAGTAAGTTATGTCTAACCATCGGTTGCTATGAACAAAAATAAAACTAATCCAAATTACAAAATTATAGCTGAAAACCGACGAGCTCGCTTTGATTACTCAATCGAAGATGAAATTGAATGTGGCCTCTCCTTGGCCGGTTCTGAAGTAAAATCACTTCGACAAAAATCTGCGAATATTGGTGAGTGCTACGCAGAAGTTGAAAATGGTGAATTATGGTTAGTCAATTCATATATCGCACCGTATGAGCAAGCGAAAACCTGGGGCCATGAGGAAAGGCGGAGAAGAAAACTTTTAGTGACGAAACGTGAACTTAGCAAGCTGTGGACAGAGACACAGAGAAAGGGAATGACGCTGGTTCCCTTAGTCCTCTATTTTAACCATAGGGGAATTGCCAAATTAAAAATAGGTGTGGCAAAAGGTAAAAAGAATTTTGATAAAAGATCAGATCAAGCGAAACGTGATTGGGGCAGACAAAAGCAACGTCTGTTGAAACAGGGAGACTAATGTGAAGTCTTGTCCAATTACTCGATTTAAAATAATATTTTCTTAAATGGTAAAATAGCTTAGTTAGCAAGCTTCTGGAATTTATGGAAACAATATGATGATGAAAGAGGACGCAAGGACTCTTGTTTCAACCAAGTGGTTGGCCAAAAGATTAGACAACGCTGAGGTGAGGATACTTGACGCATCATGGTATCTCCCTGGTTTGGATCGAAATCCAGGTGCCGAGTATGCAAAAAGGCATATCCCTAATGCCCGTTTTTTTGATATTGATGATATCTCTGATAATAGATCTGACCTTCCTCACATGGTTCCACCAGTAGAAAAATTTATGTCTAAAGTTCGCAAATTAGGCGTTGGAGATGGTCATCAAATTGTCATTTATGACGGTTTAGGTATGTTTTCTGCCGCGAGAGTTTGGTGGCTTTTCAAGATGATGGGTCATAGGGATGTAGCTGTACTTGATGGTGGTCTGCCCAAATGGATTGCTGAAGGGCTGCGAGTTGATGACGAACCTCCATCAATACGTGATCGACATATGATGGTTGATCAGAGGGCTTCATTTGTAAAGGACGTAACCGAAGTGGCTGCGGCATCAAAGTTGGGGGATTATGAGATCATTGATGCAAGGTCACCAGAGCGATTTAGAGGTGAAGAGGATGAGCCTAGAGAGGGATTGCGAAAAGGGCATATTCCAAATTCAAAAAATGTATTTTTTAAATCCCTGCTCAATGATGATCAAACTTTTAAAAATATATCTGAATTGAAACAGATTTTCCATTCTGCTGGAGTTGATATGTCCAAGCCAGCGATTACTACATGTGGGTCTGGTGTTACTGCAGCCGTGTTGAATCTTGGGTTGGAGCTTATTGGCAAAACTGATCACTCTTTGTACGATGGAAGTTGGACTGAGTGGGGAATGTCACCCATTCTCCCAATAGCGACTGGAGATAAAAAATGATTTTCAAGAACCTTCAGCAGCAGCCTCCTGATAAGATACTCGCATTGATCACTGCGTTTAAGGAAGATCCAAGAGATCAAAAGCTTGATCTCGGTGTTGGTGTTTATAAGGATCCAACCGGTATTACTCCCATAATGAGGTCAATTAAACTTGCTGAAAAAAAATGGTGGGAGATTGAAAGTAGTAAATCATATGTTGGCTTGGTAGGAGACCCCGCGTTTTCAGACGCCATAATTTCATTAGTTTTGGGTAATAGTATTCCAAGAAATTTAATAGCTTCAGCAGCAACTCCTGGTGGAACAGGTGCTGTTAGACAAGGGTTTGAGCTATTTAAAATCGCTAATCCAGGCGTTCGAGTTTTTGTTTCAGATCCAACATGGCCCAATCATATTTCAATACTGCAATATCTTAATATCCCATCTGAAAACTATAGATATTTTGATAATGAAACCCGCGGAGTTGATTTTGACTCGATGGTATCAGATTTATCGCGCGCGAAGGCAGGCGATGTCATCTTGTTGCACGGCTGTTGTCATAATCCAACGGGAGCTAATTTGGATAAGCAACAATGGAAGATCATTATTGATTTATTAAATAAGAACGGTGCAACACCTATGATTGATCTGGCGTATCAAGGGTTTGGCGATGGACTGGAAGAAGACGCATATGCCACTCGTTTGATTGCCGAGTCCGTACCAGAAACCGTAATAGCATCAAGTTGTTCAAAGAATTTTGGGATTTATAGAGAACGGGCAGGGTTACTAATGCTAATTTCGCAGGATAGTTCAAAGCGGAATATTAACCAAAGTATGCTAGCATATTTGAATCGTCAGAATTACTCTTTTCCTCCTGATCATGGCTCCAGACTTGTTTCAATAGTTTTAAATGATAAAGATTTACGTTCTGATTGGATGTCTGAGTTAGAAGATATTCGTAATTCCCTGCTAAATTTAAGGGTACAGCTTTCTGATGAGCTGCAAAAAATCTCTGGGTCTAATCGCTTTAGCTTTATAGCATCACATAGGGGAATGTTTTCGCGGCTTGGGGCTACGCCTTCACAGGTCGAAAAAATGCGCAAAGAATTTGGGATCTATATGGTTTCGGATAGTCGTTTTAATGTTGCTGGGCTGAATAATGAAACAGTGCCAGCGTTGGCAAAAGCAATTATTGAAACTGGAGTTTGATGATACCAAGGACCCGCGATTTCTCACGTCCTAATTCCAGAAAATATCATCAAAACAGATTTCTTCAATATTTCTTCGTCCAATCATGGCCATTGCGACTGATGTTTCTTTGCAAAGATACTTAATATAATTATCTATGCCATGTCGGTTGTTTGCCGCGTATGCCATAGACCATGGCCTTCCCATGAATGCAAAATTTGCCCCTAAAGCATAGGCTTTAACCAAATCTTCTCCGCTTCTTAATCCTGAGTCATAAAAAATCTGCACATCATTTCCTAGCGCTTTTCTGATTTTTGGGAGCATTTCAATTGGGTGCGGTGCTGAGGCTAATTGTCGGCCTCCATGGCTTGAAACGTATATTCCGTCCACACCGATGCCTTTCATGTTTTTTGCATCTTCAGTATTTAATACGCCTTTTATAACTAAATTATTTGGCCAATGATCTCGGAGATACTTTAAGAACTCCCAATCTGCACCTGCGCGTGAAGCGTTACGGTTAAAGCTATTTGTATCTGAAAAGTTTCCAAATTTTGGAGCCCCATGCAATAATGTCTTTAGTGACCAGGATGGATGTATAGCAAAGTCAAAAATTTGCCTTGGTCCAAGCTTGAAGGGCATCGTTAGACCATTTTTTATTTCGTTCGGTCTAAAACCAACTTCCGGGACATCTATGGTAAATACTAAAGTTTTATACCCAGCCTTAAGTATCCTATTCAGGAGTTTTTCAAGCTCTACATGGTCTGCCATGTAGTAGAGTTGAAACCACGCATATCCTCTTGAGTATTCTGCGTACTTTTCCAGAGACATTGAAGCAGCAGTAGAAACGCCAACTGGAATTTCGTATTTTGCGGCGTATTTTGCTAGTGCTTCATCTGCTCCTACGCCAGCCATTTGCACCATGCCCATTGGAGCTATGCCAACGGGTAACTTTGAGGGAATTCTGAAAACTTTGTGGTTCAAACTCCGGTCTTCAACATTGATTAAAGCTTTTGTCTTGAGTCTTAGTTTTCTAATTAGCTCTCTATTATCAATCTCCCCACTACTATCAGATGCTGCACCATCAATGTATTCGAACAACAATTTTGGGAGACGCTTTTTAGCAGACTGCCGAAAATCATCGAAACTAATATCAACTTTAGAAAAAGGATTTAGCAAATTTAGTTCCTGGCTTCCACTTCTTTCATAAAGCGGTATCTTATTACTGCTGGATCAATGTCAATAACAGGTACAGGAATATTACCACTTTCGCACTTTGATACAATTATTGTCATTTTTTTGCTTTTAATCGCCGTTTCTAAAATGTCCTTTGTTTCTGATGCTTTGCATTCAATAACATTCTCACAGCCGCATGCTTCTGCAACTTTAGCAAGAGAGGTTTTGCCACCTGCATAAGTTGGCTGATCTCCAGTTGATCCGTAACTACCATTATCAATAATCAATAAAATGAAATTATCCGCTACGTTGTTAGCAATCGTCGGGAGGGTCCCAAAGTTGGTAAGAACAGAGCCGTCTCCATCTATAGCAATCACTGTTTCTTTTTGGCTTAATGCAAGTCCCAATCCGATTGAAGAGGCTAATCCCATTGTACCAAGCATATAAAAATTTGTTGGTTGGTCATCTAGCATATGAAGTTCTTGAGATGGAAGTCCTATATTGCTTACAACAAATTCGTCAGAAATAACTGGGATTATTGCTTTTAAAATATCTGCACGTATCATGATATTGAACTCCAGAAGTTGGCGTCGGTTAGAATGGCAACCGGTTTTTTTGCCATAAACGTATGATTTAAAATACCATCAAATTCGTCTGCATCTTTGGGCTCATGAAAATGATATGTAGGGATCTTGAGCTGTTCCAAAAGAGCCTTAGTGTGAACTGCCATTTCAACTTGGCATTGAACTTTTTCTCCAACTTCGCCCCGATAACTTATTAATATTGGAAGAGGCATACGGTAATATTGGATTAAAGTTACTAGGGTGTTGATGGTAACCCCAATCGCTGTGTTCTGCATTATAATACATGGGCGTTTCCCACCCATATACGCACCTGCACAAAGCCCCATTCCCTCATCTTCTTTATTTGAAGGAATATGGAGTATTCTTTCATCGTTTTCCAATAATTCAATAATACCAGATAATTGTTTACATGGAACAGTTGTGACAAACTCTATTTTATTTTTTACCATCGCATTAAGCATATTTTGGGTAATTGACATTCCACAGCCCTCTAAATTTATCTTGGTTTAACATCATTATTTTTTAACAAATTGCCAATTAATAATTTTTATCTGTGACTTAAGGTTTTCTTAAGTAAAAAGGCTTTTGCTTTTAATTTGCTATCACGGTGTTAAAACTTGTAGCGAATGTTTCGATTAAGGAATACTTTCTAGAGCTTTTTTTATATAGGATACCAATTTCGCGTTTGTATTTTGGCATTTCTATAGAAATAAATTTAAGGTTAGCTGAGATCTCATTTGCAGCAATTGGAATTGGTAGAATTGCAACACCTAATCCATGACTTACCATAGATGCTACGGATGCCAAGCTATCTAGCTCTGTACTTGTAGTTGGGTTAACTTCCAATTTAGTAAAAATTTCCTTGATAGGTCTATTTATCCACGCGCCTGATGGCAATTTTAGATACTGGGTTTCAGAAAGTATCTCCCGGACATTAGTTCTTTCATCCCTCTCGCTTATTGCTAAAGCTAGTGGCTCAAAGCCTATAGTGAACCACGATAACCCTTTTGGAAGTTCTGATGGTCTGCTCATAACAGCCGCATCAATTTTTTCTTTATGAACGAAATCCCACAATTCAGCGGAAAGAGCAGGGACGACCCTTAATTTTAAACCTGGAAGTTTACTTCTTAATTCAGTAAGGGCCTTGGGAACCAACGCGGTCAGTTCAGATGGAACCGAACCAAGGCTTAGTTCTCCTTTAATATTATTTTCAATTGTAGCCAAATTTATGAATTTATCATACGCGTTTACCGCATCTCGAATGGCGGGCAGCAATTCTATAGCGGCCTTAGATAATACTGGCGTTCGACCGCTGCGGTCGAATAGTTTGAGACCCAAATCATATTCTAGTTGGCGCATTTGCTGGCTCATAGCGGATTGAGAAATGTGTGCCCTTTCTGCGGCTTGTGAAAAAGAGCCTGTTTCTTTTATCGCTATGAGGCTTTTTAGGCGTCTTATTGTCATTCGCATTCCTTGCCAGAAAAATTACTGATGAAAGCAATTTATCTCCATAACTTATAAGTAACAATTTACAGGAATTAAGCAAACTGTTGCACTAATTAGTTCGCCAACTATGTTGCACTTCTTGCTTCAGGGAAAATTGTCATTAAAAGTTGCATATAAATTTTAATAAGGTTGGGTTTGGAATGGGATATATTATCGCAATTGATCAGGGGACTACGTCGACCAGATCTATAGTTTTTGATGATCAGTTTGCAATTGTGGGGCAAGGTCAGGAAGAATTTGAGCAACATTTCCCAAAGAGTGGATGGGTTGAACACAAACCACAAGATTTGCTGACGTCAGTGATCACAACTTGTAAAAAAGCACTCAATGATGGAAAAATAAGAGCAAAAGATATATTGGCTCTAGGCATTACCAATCAACGTGAAACCACATTGTTATGGGATAAGGTTTCTGGTGAACCGATTTATAATGCAATCGTCTGGCAAGATCGACGAACGTCTAAGTTCTGCGATAAACTTAGAAGTGACGGGGTAGAGGAGTTAATAACCCGTATAACTGGATTATTACTAGATCCATATTTTTCCGCTACTAAACTAAAGTGGCTTTTAGATAACGTTGAGGGAGCACGGGCTAAGGCTGAAGCTGGAGAGCTTCTATTCGGTACTGTTGATACCTACTTGATTTGGCATCTTACTAATGGAGTAATTCACGCCACTGATGCGACAAATGCCTCTCGGACAATGCTCTATGATATAAATGAAAGCAAATGGTCTAGTGAAATTTGTGATATGTTGAATATCCCAATGTCAATTTTGCCAGAGGTACGAAATTGCTCTGATGATTTTGGAGTATGCGACGAAAAAATACTAGGTCATAAGATCCCGATAAAGGGAGTGGCTGGTGATCAGCATGCAGCAACTATAGGCCAGGCTTGTTTCAAGCCAGGTATGATGAAATCGACCTACGGTACTGGGTGTTTTGCCCTGCTTAATACAGGACAAAGCATAGTAAGGTCCAATAATAAGTTGCTCACAACTATCGCCTATCAATTCGATGGGAAACCAACTTATGCCCTTGAGGGTTCAATTTTTATTGCTGGTGCAGTTGTGCAATGGCTTCGAGATGGTTTGCAAATTATTAAGTCAGCAGCTGAGACACAGGATTTAGCAATACAAGCTGATAGTAATCAACAAGTGATTATCGTTCCTGCATTCACTGGCTTGGGTGCTCCTTACTGGAATGCTGATTGTAGAGGAGCAATATACGGTTTGACGCGAAATTCTGGACCAGCTGAATTAGCAAAAGCAGCTTTGGAATGTGTAGGCTTCCAAACAAGAGATTTGTTAGAAGCTATGCAATCAGACTGGCATGACGACGGGGAAGAAAAGCCAGTTCTGCGGGTTGATGGTGGGATGACATCAAGCAATTGGGCGATGCAGTTTTTAGCAGACATACTTAATGCTGGTGTTGACAGACCAAAAACGCTTGAAACAACGGCGGTTGGAGCTGCATGGCTTGCCGGATCAGCAGTCGGGTATTATCCACCATTTGCCGAGTTTTCTAGATTATGGAAGAGTGAGTCGCACTTTACTCCAATGATGCAAGAAGAACAAAGAGAGCGGAAATACTCTGCCTGGAAATCTGCTGTTGAAGCCACAATGAGGGTCTAACTATAAGATTTACATAAAAAATATAAAATAAACTGGAAATTATTAAAGAAATACTTGACCGCATCTGCCACTATCTTAGGCTAGGCTATGTTGCTTTTAAAAAAGCCAATTTAAGGGAGATATTAAATGAAAAAATTCATAGTTGCAGCAATCGCCGCATCCATGGCGTTGCCGGTTTATGCTGCAGATTTAGGTGGTCGTGTTTTAAACATTGGTTCTGATACAACTTATCCTCCACACGAGTTCATTGAGGATGGTGTGGTAAAAGGTTTTGACGTTGATGTTGTCGCAGAAATATGTGAGCGAATAAATTGTACTCCGAACTGGGTAACAACAGCTTGGGATGGTATTTTTGCGGCACTTGCAGATGGTCAATTTGATATGGTTGTGTCGGGTGTTACAATAACTGATGAGCGCGATAAAATAGTAGACTTTTCAGATCCTTACATCATTGTTCAGCAGGGTGTATTGATGCGTGTAGAAGATGAGGGTGCAACTATTGATGCTTTTAAAAGTGGTGATTTAAGACTAGCATCCCAGAATGGAACCACTAACGCAGCTTTGGGAGAAGAATTAGTAGGCAGAGATAATCTTCAGCTATTTGACTCTTTCAATAATGCGGTAATTGCTGTTCAAAATGGTGATGTTGATGGCGTAATCATAGACTCAACCTCAGCTGCTGCATATGAGCAAGAATTTGCTGGAGAATTAACAGTTGGAATAACTGGATTGTCTTCAGATCCTCTGGGTCTTGTCTTTCAGGAAGGCGATGGTATCCAAGACGCTTTTAATGAGGGTTTGGCGATGATCAAAGACGATGGAACATTGCAGAAATTGGTTGTTAAATGGTGGCCAAAATAATCTGAGTGAGAATACAGGGGAATTAGTTCCCCTGTATTCTGCTTGAAAGCAAAATAATGAGCAATTTGATAAGTGTTTTGCGCAACATGCGCGCAAGCTCTCTTATGTTTCTTCTGGTCTTTCCAGTTATAGTGTATCTGCTGGTAATATCCCGAAACTATGGTGCTGCTATTTATGAAGTCCTTGGCATAGAAGATAACGCCACACTTTTACTTAGTAATTTTATCATTTTTTGTTTTTCGGGAGCAGTAGGTTTTTGGGGTGCATTACAAGTCCTAAAATCCCTTAGTCCTGACATAGTACCTGGAGATAGGTCAAAATTTCGACAAAAGGCATTTTTCGCTTTTGTCTTGCAAGCGGCGATACTTTTATTTCTATCTCAAGCAGACTGGATAAATCCTTACATCAAATCTATAGCAGTGAATGCCTATGATCCAAGAAGCGTAGATTGGCTCATTATGGTCGATCAATCGTTTACATTGAGCCCAGAATTTGAAGTACAGTTGTTGCGTTGGACGCGGAATAGCCTTTGGCAATTATCTATGGTTTCTGGGTTACTTGCGCTTTTATCAATCTTTGGATCACGGATACTCGATTCTAATGTCGGTTTCTGGTTTGCCTTGTTGATATTGCTATTAGAATTTGCTTTTCTCTTTTATTTCCTAATGATAGCCCATGCTGGATTTGCCGTAGGTCTAATGATTACGATTAGGGCGGCAATTTTTGCTTATTTAGGAGCATCTATTCTGGGGCTTGTTTGGGCATTTTTGTCTAGGCTAAAAGTATCGCTACTTGCCGAAAGGATCATCTTTTTAATCGGGGTCATCCTTATTATTGCCGCTACTATCTTTGTCATGCAACCTAAAAAAGAGATTGTATTGGTTGGTGATCTTTCTGGCCGAATTGGTATAGCCTCTGGTATACCCTCTCATATTTCTGACACGGTAAGATATGGTGATTTTTTAGACGAACCACCGGAAAATCCATTTAAAATCCGCTCGCTAAAAAGTCTAGATCAGGCAGTTAAACTGCTCGACGAGGGTAGAATATCTGGTGCACTCTTGCCGCCTGACCTTGCAATTAAGTATTTGAGTGTTTGGAATGCGAAATATCTTACTCCCTTTTACGCTACTATGGCTAAAGTCTTCTACGTTTTGGGTGTTTTGAGTATTCTTTTAGTAATTGTTGGCCGAATGACGTCAGCGCATCCACTTGCAGTTTTATCGGATTTCTTTGTCGATACGCTTCGCGGTGTACCAATGTTAGTTATTATTTTATATGTTGGGTTGCCTCTGGCTGGAGCAATAAAAACTGCAACAACTGGGTATATAGATATCCAAATGATGACTCGTGGTATTGCTGCAATTGCGATCGGTTATTCTGCTTACATGGCTGAAATTTTTCGAGCCGGGATAGAAGCCATACCCAAAGGTCAAATAGAGGCTTCTAGAGCACTTGGATTGCGTGAAAGGCATATTGCCAGATTTATTGTTATACCGCAGGCAATCGCAATAGTATTACCAGCGTTGGGCAACGAGTTTATAGCGATGCTCAAAGACACCTCTCTAATATCAATTCTCTCCATTCGTGATTTAACCCAAAGAATGAGAGAGTTTCAGGCTCAAAGCTTTTTGGCTTTTGAACCTTTTAACTCAGCTGCTCTGATATATGTACTACTGACTTTAATTGCCGCCTCGGGCGTGAAAGCGCTGGATAACATTATTAATAAATCTCGCGAACGAGAATGAGCGGTGTTTATTCAAGAACCTGGTACGATGACACATGTGTTTCGCCTAGTGAGCAATCCACGCAACAAATCCAAAAAAACTTTGAATTCTGTATTATAGGCGGCGGTTTAGCTGGGCTGTCATGTGCTTATCATTTAGCTAAAATGGGTGCTAGCGTAGTTCTGTTAGAAAAGTCTGCGATAGGTGCTGGGGCCTCTGGGCGAAATGGCGGATTTTGCTCAGCTGGTTGGGCTGCCAATACCTCACAAATCAACAGAATGATCGGTAAAAATAATTGTATAGAATTTGAAGAACTTGGGTTAGAAGGTTTGAGCTGGATGCGTCAACGTGCTTTCAGCCCACAATATTCTAAAGCTGAAGCAGTTAATGGCGTAATATCTCTTGGATTAACAAAAAATCTTCCTGAAAAATCAGAAATTATAACTCAGAAGAATTTGGAACAATTTGTTCGTGGGCCTAGGTACCGTTGGGGCATCATTGATAAGAGTGCATTTCATTTCCATCCGTTAAATTTCTTACGAATATTTGCGGGTGAGGTTAAAAAAATCGGTGTAAAAATAATTGATTATGTGGGTGATGTTCAAATAGATACGGCGAATGTGAGAACTTCAAGCGGTACCGATTTTCGTTGCAATCGGATAATTTGGGCAACGGGTGGATATGGTTTGGAAAGTAATTCAGTTCTAAAAAATTTAGTATTGCCAATCCAAACATTTATTTGTGTTACATCACCGATGGGTGACATATTAGACGAATATATTCCAACAAATATGGCTCTTGGAGATGATCGAAGGGCTGGAAATTATTTCAGAAGATTGTCTGATGGAAGATTACTGTGGGGTATGGGTGTAAGCGCGATGCGGCAGAAATCTAGTCAACAAATTAGGTTAATGGGTTGGAAGAATATAAAAGCGCACTTTCCCAATATGGTTCAAGATATGGAGAAAGATAGAATCGTTATTGATTATGCGTGGTCCGGGCTAATGGCCTATGCCTCTCATTTTCTTCCAGTAGTTGGCCAAATAAGTGACAGGGAACTTACACTTTGTGGTTTTGGAGGTCACGGCATGAATACTGCACCTATCGTTGGAAAAAAAATGGCAATGTTTTTGAATGGAAATCTCAAAAGCTTAGATTTATTTTCCATAATTCCTAAACGAAAAACCTTTGGTTTATTAGGTAGGCTTGCAGCCGAAATTGAATATCGGAGGCTTTCGTTTTTAGATATGGTAAATGAACGATATTAGTGGCGGTAATCTTGGCTGGGGTGGTAGGATTCGAACCTACGGTACACGATACCAAAAACCGTTGCCTTACCACTTGGCTACACCCCAACACAAAAAATTGTTTACGATGGTGATTAAAAAACATCAAGGGGTAATGGTGTAAAACGGCTGTGATATGATAATTTATATCTTTGTTCGATCAATAAGCCTGTCAGCTATATATTTTTAGAAAAAAGTATTTTCTTTTTGTAATCTTCTTTTAAAGGGTCTAGACACCGCTCAAGCGACTCCGTAGCTCAACTGGATAGAGCAATTGACTTCTAATCAATAGGTTGAGGGTTCGAGTCCTTCCGGGGTCGCCATAAAAACCATTGTTTTCGTATTTGATTAATCGTGTATCAGCTGAAAAATTTCAGGCAAATTTAATTTTTTCTTTTGACGCTTTGCAATTTGACGGTGTTATCGTCGTCGTTATCGAACTCTGTTTTAATCGACTTACTTGCCTTTGCTCCCAAGGCTTTTAACGAATCAACTTGAGAAATTATATTACCTCTTCCTTTCGAGAGTTGACTGAAGGCTTGTGAATATGAGTCGTGTGCTTGATCTAATCGCTCTCCAACACGTTCCATGCTTTGAACAAAGCCATAAACCTTATCGTAAAGTTTGCCAGCGCGATCCGCTATTAATTCAGCGTTTTGATTTCGCCGATCAACTGCCCAAACGTTTGCAATTGTTTTCAAAGCCATCATCAGTGTTGTTGGAGTCGCTATGGTTATATTTTTTTCGAGAGCATATTCTGTTAAAGCAGGATCCTCTCTGAGTGCTTCGGATAGAGCGCCCTCGATTGGTACAAAGAGAATTACATAATCTAGTGTTGAATTTTCAGCTATCTGATACCCTTTTGAAGATAGTGCGTTAATATGGTTTTTAATTGAGGTCAGATGCCGTTTGCGTGAAGTTAATGCATCAACTTCAGTTTCAGCGTTAACGGAGTCACTATACGCCAAAAGAGAAACTTTGCTGTCGATAACTAAACTTTTACCTCCTGGAATTCGAACTACTACGTCTGGACGCAACCTTTCGCCGTTTGCCCCTATTCTATGAGCTTGTGTTTCATATTCCTCACCATCTCTAAGCCCTGAACGTTCTAGTATATTTTCGAGAACCATTTCACCCCAGGCGCCTTGAACTTGAGTATCGCCTTTGAGTGCTTTAGTAAGGGAAATTGCTTCCTGAGATATTGCCTCTGAACGTTTAGAAAGCTGAGAAATTTCTGCTTTTAAGCGTTCACGGTCTTTCACTGTTTCTTCATGAACTTGTCGAAGCTCTTTTTCGAAATGTCCTACATGTTCTTTAAGAGGTGTAAGAGTTGCTTCAAGTTTTTCTATATTTGCTTTAGAAAAGCTTTCTCCTTGTGCCTTTAGGGCATTTTCTGCCAATTCCTTAAACTGGACTTCCATATCAGTCCTAACTTTGGAGAGCATTTCTATTTTTTCATTCGCCGCATTGTTTTCCGCTTCACGTTGTGCATGAATTTTTGCTATTGTGTTGGAATGTTCGCGCAATTGTATGTTTTGTTCATCAATTCTTTCTCGAAGATCTGTAAGCTCACGTTTTAGTTGTTCAACTTCAAACTTTCGTTCTTGCGCTAAAGCAGTAAATTTTGCCGCTTCTTCTTTTGATTTGGATAATTCAGAGAACACTTCATCGCTGTTAATAATCTGATTTTGGGATTGATCAGGTTTGCCAAAACGCTTGAATAGTATAAAAGCTGCTGACCCAAATATTAATAGAGACAAAATAACGAAAAGGTTTTCTTGTATCTGCTGCAATATTATAGCTCCAAATAGTCTCTACAGTGAGTTTTGATTTTAATTACTACCTTTTCCCAAAAGGATACCTTCCAAAAAGTCACCTGCTGGACCGTAATTAAAATAGCAGTTTTCTATATTAGATAACCGACTTGTGATACTTATTTCAGGAAAACCAATGAACTCCATGTCTTTAACTAAAGTATTTATAAATATTTCATAATCAAGAGTTTTCCTCATCCATTCATCTCGCATACGTAAAATTGCTAAACAGTCTGCTATACTTTCATTCATTAAATGTTCGTAGCTATTTCTTGGAGGATGAGGTTGATCTACATGGCCTATTTGATGGTGAGCACATTCATGGTAGTCCACGAAAATTTGAAATTCTGGAGGTGATTTTTCATAGTTGAAGCGATAGATTATAGGTTTTCTGTCAGGACCTCTTATTGCCATTCCGGCGGCAACCTCGGAATTTGGGTTATTCTTTTGTAAAAAATTAACTTTCTCACCTAAATTGTTATAGCAGATGGGAGGTTCTGCGATTGTAAAGGTTTCAGCGGTTTCCTCGCCGATTAGCTTACCAAATATACAAATATGCATGATAAAAAAAGTCAGAGTGACATAAGTAATCTTTAAGTGTCCAAGTAGAATAACTAGTCTCCATTTTTACAAATTTATTCGTTGCACGTTACCGTTTCCATTCAAAGCGAATTTCTGGGATTCCATCTGCTCCAAGTTGATTAAATTCTTTTTTTACAAAACCCTCTCGCATATAAAATTTGTGAGCTTTTAAATTAAAAGAATGGCTCCACAATTGAAGGAATGATGAGTGGCATTTAATATGATTAATTAATCGTTTCCCATAACCTTGGCCGGGGTTTTTGCTATATAATGCCGCAATTGAATTATTGGGTCTGTCAAATGATAGATAAGCAAAAATTGGATCACCCACTACCCATATATCTCTCTTTGGCATTCCCTCTTCTATTAATGTTTCAAGTTCTGCTAATGTGAAGCGATTTGGCATCCACGATGTGGTCTGGACCCATGAGTGAACGATTTCTGCGCAAAAATTAGCATCACTTATATTTGCTTTACGAATATTTGCCATGAATTACCCCACTAAAATTTGCAGGCGCTTTTTCATTTGAGTAGGTGCCTGGAAATGGACAGCACATGTAAATTTCAAAAAGTATCATAAACTGTTTTCATAAAAATTGAATAATGCTTTTCTCGTACTATTTTTGACCGATATAGTGAAGGCTTGGAACTGGCTGTTACGCATTTTTTTATTTTTACTGAAATCTCACAAACAGGATTTTAATTATGAAGTATCTCGCTACCGTTGTGTTGTTATTATTTATTTCAGGCTGTGGGTTAAAGCCTTCTATAGATGATCCGAAGCTATCTGATGTGCAATTAGACTTAGAAAAGTTTTTGGTTGGTGATTTGGTAGCTTATGGGCAATTTCAGGATGTTCTTGGAAATGTGAGCCGGCGTTTTGTAGTGGATATGACTGGTGAGTGGGACGGATCTAATCTTAAATTAACTGAAGATTTTGAATATTCAGATGGAACAACTGATCAAAGAATTTGGTATCTTAAAAAAGTGGGAGAACAAGGTTGGAGCGGCACAGCAGATGGAGTTATTGGCGAGGCCAAAGGCTTAGAGAATGGAGACACGTTCTATTGGAACTATACTATTGATCTACCGGTTCCAGACGGCACCATGCGTGTGACTTTTGATGACTATATGTGGCTCATATCTAAAGATAGAATGCTTAATAAAGCTTACATGTCAAAGTTTGGAGTTCCGTTAGGAGAAGTAACAATTATGTTCGAGAAATTGTAGAACATATTAGATTTAATTCACCGCTTTTCTCATGATATGAGCTCCTCTAATTAAGTATCTCTGGTAACTTTGCGCATCAATATTAGCTCCGCAGATAACTAATCCAATTTTTTTTCCAATTAATTTTTTGTTTAAAGGCCAGATAGCCGCAGCGACAACAGCACCAGCAGCTGGCTCAACTGCAAGCTTAGCTTCCTCTTGTAATAGGGATAAACCTGCACAAATTTGATCATCTGTTACCGTCACAAATTGATCGACAAATTTTTCACAAACAGAATAGCTAAAGGGAAGTGCCATCGGCGGTGCGAGACTATCGGCGATGGTATCAATTTTGTTCAAAGTAACGGGCTTCCCTACTTTTATAGATTGTGACATGCTATTTGCACCGATTGGCTCAACAGCATAAACTTCACAGTTTCGATTTTTAAGTTTAACTGCCGCTGCAACTCCAGACATCAGTCCACCACCCCCCACCGCTACAACGACCGCATCCAAATCAGTATGATCGTCTATTAGCTCTAAACCGACACCAGCTGCTCCCAATGTTGTGTTAATGCCTTCAAATGGATGGATGAATGTTCTATTTTCCTCCCGCATTAGTCTATCTGCCTCTGCAAAAGTCGCCACACCACCTTCTTTCATAATTATTTCAGCACCAAACGTTTCCGCAAGTGACACACGAAACGGGTTTGCTGATGTCTGCATGACCACTTTAGCAGATAATTTTTCAACTTTTGCAGCCCATGCAGCGGCGATAGCGTGATTTCCAGCACTTGCAGCTGTGATCCCAAACTTCTTATCTTCCTCGGTAATTTGTTTGGTTGCCGAGAGGGCACCTCTGGCTTTAAATGTTCCTGAATGCTGAAAGCATTCAAGTTTCATATACAGCTCGCTTTCTTTAATAAGATTACTTAAAAGGGGCGATGAGAGTCTAATAGTTGGAGTATGCAATATTGACGCTGATAGCTCCGAATAGCGCCTTTCTATCGATTTAATACTTATGGCTTGCAAGCTCGAGTTATCCAACTCAGTTTCCTTCCTAAATCGGTGTTAGCAAATTCATTTTGGTATATACGCTTAGCACGCATTGGAGTAAAATCCTTATTCGATGAGCGGCTACTTTAGTTTAAAAAAATTTTCAAAGTTCATCGGTACGGATAATATAAGCTATCAGTAAAACGGCTGTTAGCACTCCAAATAGTGCCGCATATTTTAAAAACCATAAAACTGGATCGATGGAGAAAATACTTACAAAACAAAGTAATAGGTACAGGCAAGCAAAGAATAAAGGCGCTTTTTTTCCTTTAAATTTGGCTTTGTTATTGCTGTGTGGTTTCATAAAAAAAGTAAATTCTAATTATATCACTCTTTGGGAAAGTTAGTTTTTTGATTGCTTTCGTAAATATTGCTAAGCGATTTTTTCGCGTGCGTACCAAAAACAAATTTTTGTAACCTAATTATTTAGCTTTTTTAAATTTTATGTTATCGTTCGGTTGTGGATGACGGCCTCTGCTGAACCGACACTACAGAAGATGACCTTAAAATGCTGCGTGGTCCAAGTACACCGTCATCCAACTTAACAGTAAAAATAATGTGGTGTTTGGTTATTCCTGCCCGGGCATCGGATAGCCCCCAGCAGTTTTTGCTGCACTTATTGCCTTATCTACGTTCATTTCTGGCAGTATTAGTAGTTCATCCCAACCTCCAGAAAGCATCATAGTTGCATGTAAACCAGAAGCGGTTTCATAATCATCGACCTCGATATCCGCAATGACATCGAAAGGACCCTGTAGATACGTCACAGTCCCGAGTTTTCCACCTACCTTCTCAACCATTTTCATTACAGCTGAAACTCTGGCGGCATAGGTGCTATTCATCATGCCCTGCATCCCAGCCGCACTATATGCTCAAAGAAAAAATACTTTCATTTGTGACTCCTATTTTCCCAACTTCTGGAAAGGTCGCAATCGCAAACCATTTTGTCAACAAATCTGATTATTGAGCCTTGACAGTTTGATTAGCAGGTAGCTTCCTCGAAAATAATATCGAGTGTTTCAATTATCATATCGATATCTCCTATTTCGATGGATAATGGCGGACGAATTTTTAAGACATTATCCATCGGGCCTTCACTCCCAATTAGGATCCTGAAATCGCGCATGCGATTTTTGACGAAACTACATAATCGCGTATTTTCTTTACCAGTTTCGTCGATGAGCTCGATGCCTACGAAGAGGCCCATACCCCGTACGTCTCCAATCGATTGATATTTATCCTTAAGATTTTTTAGCCCTGTTTTAAGTTTTGCCCCCATTTTTTTTGCATTGGCCTGAAGCGCCTCCTGATCAACTACTTTTATTACCTCATTTGCAATCGCGCATGATAATGTCGAACCTCCAAACGTAGAAAAAAATTCAATTCCGTTATCAAAATTATTTGCAATTTCCTCGTTAGTAGCAACAACTCCAATGGGATGACCGTTTCCAATCGGTTTGCCAAGTACAACGATATCGGGGCAAACTTCTTGATATTCAAAGCCAAAATAGTAATCCCCAAGGCGTCCTAACCCAGTTTGCACTTCATCCGCTATACAAACCCCACCATGTTCTCGTATTTGTCTATAAACTGCTTCCAAATAACCTGGCGGTGTAATAATTTGTCCCCCAACTGACGGAAACGTTTCTGCAATAAACCCGCATAATTTTTGATTTTTTGATTTCAAAACTTCTATTGCATGATTTATTTGATTAGCAAATTTTGCTCCACAGTTAGGATCATCTCTTTTGTAGGTACCTCGATAGTCATCTGGTATTTCTACCAACTCAAGCCAGTCGGGTTGTCCTACGCCATTTGGTTTATTAAATTTGTAAGCTGATAAATCGATAGCACCGGTGGTATTTCCAAAATAGCCATGATCTGTGGTGATCATACCTTTTGCTTTTGTATGTTCCCGAGCCAGACGCAGAGCTAACTCGTTAGCTTCTGAGCCAGAATTGACGAAAAAGCAAACCTTAAAACTTTCTGGTAATTTTGACAGAATAGTTTCTGCTAAATCTGATTGGTAAGGGTGTAGATATCTTGTATTGGAGTTAAGCTTTCTAAGTTGTTCAGATGCTATATTTTGTATTCTAGGATGTGAATGTCCAACATGAGGAACATTATTATAAGCATCTAGATACGGTCTGCCCCATTCATCGAATAGATGAGTTTTCCAGCCCCTTAAAAACAAAATTGGATCATCATATGAAAGCTCCAAGTTGCCGGCGAATTTTTCTTTTCGCTTGGCATATATTTCAGCTTTCTGTATCGGTCTAAATTCGACACGTTCATCGGTTAAATTTAAAATTGCTGCGGGGTTGGGGCAGATAGCATTAAAGAATCCTAGGTCATCAGGATCTGTCACTCCTGGCCAGTCGTTTTCAAGGCCATTAATGGTCAGTGCAACTTGAAAATGTAAATGAGGGGCCCAGCCTCCATTTACACCAATGTCGCCTAAAACACAGAATTGTTTTCCTTTTTTTATTTTTGTGCCGACTTTATATTGCTTGGGAAAATTTGGATCCAGATGCCCATACAAGGTGTAAAAAACATCGTTACAATCAGTTTTATGTTTGAGAATTATCATCCCACCGTAGTCAAGTGCGTTTTCGCGATTTTCTATGGCTAAAATTTCTCCATCCAGAGGTGCAAAAACAGGCGTTGCTGCAGGTGCAAAAATATCAACTCCGAGATGCACCGTACGTCGCTCGCTCGCTTTGTAAGGTCCAAAGCTAAATTCTTGAGCGGTATAAATTAGTCTTGGTTCGTTATAATATCCCAGACATATTTCATTTTCGCACGTTTCAGCAGAGCCAATTTCTTTTGCCTCTTGCCTTGATAATTTGAAGGGATTCTTTGGAATAGAAGAATTTTCAACTGCCAAAGATACCAAAGGTACACTTGCCAGTGGCTTTCCAATAACCTGGGCAAAGTTACCACAATTTTTATAAATCCAAGATCGTATTCTTCTTTCATTGGGTACAAATTCCTGGCCGCAAGCTTTTCTAAGTCGACATTTAAGAAGTTCCGCGTTTATTTTATGGTTTTCAAGAAAATCCCAGGCAGGCTTTTGTGATACAGTTACATATGGGTCATTCGGAAATTCTAATGCTAACATTGTAGAATTTACGACGCTAACTGCTAGACGCATCAATAGCAGGTCCCAAATAATGTCAATCTCTAGTTTTGTCAGGGGGCACGTCTGGTTAAACCCAGATACCAACGCAACTAAGGATTTTTCGGGGCTAGGAGAGTCTAGGACAATGTATGCTCCAGCTATGGCAACTTCACAGACACGGGGTGCGACACACATATCCCCAAAATCAATTATGCCCGACACTGTTTTTTGCTCGTCATAATCACCAGCAATTATGATATTATAATCATTTGGATCATTTTGTATGACTTGTCGATTTAACGATTTCAGCTCAGGTAAGCGTCTATTGAAATTGACTGAAATATTTTTAATTAGCTCGTAGCGTTTTTTATTTTTAATACAAGTTAGCTGATCATCTATCCACCCAGATTGTAGAAGATTCCACTTAAAGTTTCTATCAAGCTTTTTATTTTTATAATTGCTCAACGCTTTTGTAGTTGCACCCAGCGCTTCACCAATTTCTTTTATTAAACTGGGCGGTTTTGAATGTAACTTTGCTAAACACTTTCCCGGAATATACTCTAAAGTCCAAACGTATCGCAAATTTCCGGTTTTGTCAGCAACCTCTATACAGCTCTGTCCATTAAGGCTCAAAAAAACTGTAGGTGTGGTCGGCAAATTCGCAATTTTTTCTATGTGCTGCATCGCTGAAATTTGTGATTTAACTAGCCATTCAGGGCAATTTTCACGCATAACTTTAAAGATTAAAGGTTTTTTTGATGCGTTAATCGCTAAAAAATTTAAATCGTATTCGCCGTCTAACCTGGTTAGCTTTGCCTTTACACCCCAGTTTTTGCTTAAAATGTCAGCCCAATATTGAGTGCTGTCATCAATTTTATTTGGAGTTGCCATCTGATTGCTTTCTTATGGGCTTGTTACTGTTTAAAAAGTTTTTATTTTAGTCTACAGATTAGAATATTGGTACATTTGTCATACCAGCTGTAGTGACGTACCACACCTGAAAATCGTTTTAAAATCGAAATTAATCATTTAGCAATAATGTAATTTAAACTGTAAGCGATTAGTTATCAAAAGCTATTGTTTGCAGTGCAAAATGATATGTATTTTATTAGTAAAATATAGAAGTAAAATGGTGACCGAGAAATTACACTCAGTGGTGTAATTGGTGTCTAATACTGTTACTCAGTTTCTCTGTCTGCTTCACCTTTAGGACGCACTAAATTTATTAAGTTCCAACGGATCGCCAGAGCGGATAGTGCCAGCAGTAATATCGCCCCACTTTCATACAGTAGATCTACCGTATTTATACCCTTGCCCTGCAAAATAATTAATCTGCAGAGAGCCGTTATAGCTATGAAAATCGGTACTGTTATAGGGATTTTGCGGAATTTGTAAAAAGCAGCTACCATTCCTAAAACTTCCGCGTAGATAAATAATAGTAATAGGTCTGTTAACTTGACAGCGCGGATAGAAACGACAGTAATTATTTCAACTACTACGGCATAAGTTGTGAGAAAAGCGATAATAACGAGGAGAGTTTTCTCCATCATTGTTATTATTTTATACCAGTCTACTGAGGCTTTTTCTTTTTCTTCCATAGCTGATAGGTAGGTCTCAAATTGAAAATGTCGAAAGTATTTACATGCGATCTTTTCAAATTGTCTAAAATGCTTTTAACATTAGATTTTTAAATTAATGTAGATAAGCCTGATATAATCAATATTTGCATTCTTAACTTTTACTATTTGTTTTTCCTGTTAGATAAATAGATCATGTTTCGGTAGTGAGCGAATTGATGGCAAATAAATTTCAAATTACTTTAGCCCAGTTAAACCCTACGGTGGGAGATCTCGAGGGCAACTACAAAGTTGCTATTGAAGCGTGGGACCAAGCACAAAAGATGGGTAGCGATCTTATAGCATTTACTGAATTATTTATTACGGGTTACAATACTCAGGATCTGATAAAGAAACCTTCTTTTTTCAAAGCAGCACAAGATCAAATTTTAAAATTGGCAAAAACCTGCAAAAATGGACCTGCTATAGCGATTGGTGGCCCAGCCTATCTTAAAGGAAAGCTTTATAATGCCTATTATATCTTAGCCGATGGTAATGTTGCTAATATAATCATGAAGCATCATTTGCCAAATCAAAACGTCTTTGATGAAAAAAGAATTTTTGATGAGGGAGAAATATCAGGACCCTATCAGATCGGTCCAATTAGAATTGGAAGTCCAATATGTGAGGATGCTTGGCATTCTGACGTATCAGAAACATTATCAGAAACGGGCGCACAACTTCTGCTAGTGCCCAATGGATCGCCTTATTATAATGGCAAAAATGATGTTCGATTAAACAAAATGGTCGCTAGAGTAGTAGAAACAAATCTACCTTTGATCTATTTGAATATGGTTGGCGCACAGGATGATCAAGTTTTTGATGGCGGCACTTTCGCCTTGAACCGAGGCGGGCGCTTGGCAATCAAACTACCTTTATTTGAAGAAGCCTTAGAGCATATAGTCCTTGAGGAATCCGATATGGGTTGGAATATAATTAAAGGTGAATTAGCCAAAGTTCCTTGTGACAAGGAGTTGGATTATCATGCTATGGTCATGGGCTTGCGGGACTATTGTAAAAAATCGGGTTTTGAAAAGGTGGTACTTGGGCTCTCAGGGGGTATCGATAGTGCCCTTGTTGCGGTAATTGCTTCCGATGCAATAGGATCGGCAAATGTGCGATCGATTATGTTGCCATCCCCATACACTTCGCAGACCTCGCTAATTGATGCTACCGATCTTGTAGACAATTTAGGCTGTAAATCTGATACTTTACCAATAAATGATAGTCTTACGGCTATTGATAAAACGCTATCTAGTACGTTTGAGGGTCGTAAAATTGATCTTACTGAGGAAAATATTCAGTCACGGCTTCGTGGCTTATTGCTAATGGCTGTTTCAAATAAGTTTGGCGAGATGTTGTTAACAACTGGGAATAAATCGGAAGTAAGTGTCGGTTACTCGACAATTTATGGTGACATGGCGGGTGGGTTTAACCCAATAAAAGATCTCTATAAAACAAAAGTGTTTGAAATTTCTAAATGGCGGAATAAAAACCATAGACCCTGGATGAAAGGGCCGCCCGGTTCTTTAATTCCGGACAGCATCATAACCAAAGCCCCCACAGCTGAATTGCGTCCAAATCAAAAGGACAGTGATAGTTTACCTGATTATCCAGTTTTAGACGCAATTCTAACTATTTTGGTTGATGAGGATGGGTCGACGAGTGATTGTTTGAAAGCAGGTTACAATAAAAGTGACGTAAGCAAAGTTGAGAAGTTACTCTATGATAGTGAGCACAAGAGGTTTCAGTCGGCTCCTGGTACGCGTTTATCACAACGTGCTTTTTGGTTGGATAGGCGTTATCCTATAGTTAATAAGTGGCGAGACAAATAGTAATTTTAGTTTTACTCTTCTTATAACATACTAGCCTTGGCACTGACTCAACGGTTTAAGATATAGTAATATTTTTGTTTGATTAGGTTTCTTATTGGAAAATCAAAAACTTTGTCGAAAGTGTTTTAGGCTTTTTGAAAAATTGGAACGATGCCCCAATTGCCGTTCTCCAATAATTATCTCGCACCCTGAACTGCTCTCCCTAAATATTGCTCACATGGATTGCGATTCATTTTATGCTTCTGTTGAGAAAAGAGATCGACCTGAGTTGATCGATAAGCCTGTTATAATTGGCGGGGGTAGGCGTGGTGTTGTTTCCACCGCTTGCTATATTGCACGTATCCGTGGCGTCCATTCAGCAATGCCTATGTATCGTGCATTAAAATTGTGTCCAGATGCTGTTATATTAAGACCAAGAATGAAACTATATGCAGAAATCAGTCTGCAGATAAGAAAAATGATGCTTGAGTTGACACCTGCCGTCGAGCCTATTTCTTTAGACGAGGCTTTCTTAGATTTAACTGGCACTGAAAGGCTTCACAAAAAGCCACCTGCCGTCTTGCTTGCAGAACTCACTAGCAGACTGAAGAATGAGCTCGGGTTGACAGGGTCAGTTGGGCTTTCGCACAATAAATTTTTGGCAAAAGTAGCCTCAGACCTTGATAAGCCAAGCGGGTTTTCCATAATTGGCAAATTTGAAACAGAAAAATTCCTATCTACCAAACCGGTAAATATTTTGTGGGGTGTCGGCGCTGGAACTAAAGAGAAGCTTGCGGCAATGGGGATTAAAAATCTCAACGATCTGAAACGATGGGATGAGAATGATTTTGTAAGAAAGTTTGGCTCCTCTGGCAAAAGATTAAAGGCTTTGGCGTCTGGCAAAGATAATCGACGCGTTTTGCCGGAAAGATCGATAAAATCTATTTCGAACGAGACAACCTTTGGAAACGATGTTGGCCAGATCAGTATTTTAATTGGTCACTTATGGCGTATGTGTGAAAAGGTTTCAGATAGGGCAAAGTCTCGCGAAATAGCTGGTAAGGTAGGAGTGCTGAAGCTAAAAACTAACAAACACCGATTGATTACTCGAAGATTAACTTTCAAAGAGCCTACTAATATTGCTGATAGATTATTTAACGCCTTGGAGCCCTTATTAAAAAATGAAATAAAAGAAGTACGATTTAGATTGCTTGGTGTTACATTGATGGATCTGTGTGATCAGAAGTATGCAGATTTGACTGGCGATTTACTAGACCCACATTCAACGAATAGAGAACGGGCGGAGCTTGCGAGTGATCAAATTCGTAAAAAATTTGGTGGTAACGCGATTATTAAGGGCAGAAGTTTAAGATAAATTACTCTGCAGCAATTGAAGTTAAACAGGTATGGATTTGTGAAAAATCTCGCATGATACTTTGCAACTTATTCTTAAGTTCGTGAAATTTCTCTAATTTTTGGATTTTGCGTTCATCCATATAAATTGATCGATCAATTTCTAGTTGGATCGCATGACGGTTTACTCCAGGACTCCCATATTTTTGAACAATGTAGGCGCCAGAAAATGGAACATTGCGACTGGCGCGCAGACCATTCTTAGATATTAACTTGATCAAATCGTTAATAATTTCGGGAGCACATGTAGCTCCATATCTGTCGCCTAGTACTATTTGACTGGTGCGAAAACTAGAAGATGCATTCAAAATTGCCTCATGTGGCATAGAATGTGTATCGATTAAAATGGAATACCCAAATTGCTGTCGAGCTCGATCTAATAATTCTGCAAGTTTAGAATGATAGGGATCCCAGAAGTTCTCTAATCGCTCAATAGCTGCTTCTTTGGATAGCTTTCCTGAGTAAATTTCTTTCCCATTTGCAACTACTCTTGGGATAACACCCAATCCAGATATGACACGAGGATTTTGTCTGTTAGGTTTGATTCCTTCTATTATTGCTGGGTCCAGTTCATCTCTTGCTCTGTTTAAATCTACGAAAGCTCTTGGTATTTCTGAACAAATTAGAGGAATGCCTAGGGCTGGAGCAAAATCCATAAGCTCATCTACAAAGGCGTCTTCGGAACTTCGCAACGTTATAGGGTCAAGGATAGACTGCTCTTTAACTGATGATAGATAGTTTCGGCCTGAGTGCGGAGACGCAACGACTATTCCAGAAAGCAGAGCTACAGGCTCTATCAGTTTGTAAGGTTTTGTTTCTAAACTTCTATACTTCATAATTAGACCTTAGCTCGTAATTTTTGAATCGAAAACCCCTTGAACAAACTTGTAAAACTTTTTATAGACCTCCCACCGGCGCGGGACCCCCGCCGCATTTTGGGCGGTTAGCTCAGCGGTAGAGCACTACGTTGACATCGTAGGGGTCACTGGTTCGATCCCAGTACCGCCCACCACGCAGTACCCACTTTGTGGGGTTAGATTGGCGCTTTTGCGCGTCTGAGTTTAAGGAGAGGCCTTATGAAGGTTAAAAATTCACTTCGCTCATTAAAGCAGCGCCATCGTGATTGCCGTGTGGTAAGGCGTAAAGGCCGAGTTTATGTTATTAACAAAACCCAGCGCCGTTTTAAAGCTCGCCAGGGATAACTAACTTCAGCTTTTGTCAAAAAATATTGGCTTATGGGCTTCAAAGTTTATAGTTTGGGTAAATTTAGAGCTGCCGTATATCGTCAAGTATTTTGACAGCGGCAAGCTTTTTGTTTTTAGCATTCACAATCGGACGACCAACAACTATGTGATCTGCGCCATTTAATATCGCTTCCCTTGGAGTAGAAACTCGTTTCTGATCACCGAATTCTGTTCCTACAGGTCTAATTCCAGGCGTAATAATTAACTTATTTTTTGAATTTGGAAGATCACGTATGCTTATACATTCCTGCGGAGATGCGATAACACCATCGGCACCCGCTTCAAAAGCTCTCGACGCTCTTTCAGAAACTAAATCCTTAATGTCTCCATTTTTGATCATGGAAGCATCCAAATCTTTTCTGTCTAACGACGTTAAAATGGTCACTGCTAGTATTTTTAGATTAGATCCAGCCGCACCGTTCTTGGCAGCGGTTACCACGCTCGGGTCCCCATGGACGGTTAGGAAATCTATATCAAATTTTGATATTCCCTTAACTGCGGCCTCGATAGTCGCGCCGATATCAAATAATTTCAGATCTAGGAAAATGCGTTTGCCATATTCGCCCTTTAGTTCATTAGCGAGTGCAAGGCCTCCTGAAGTTAACATTCCCAAGCCAATTTTATAAAATGATACAGCTGTATCTAGTTGCTTAACTAATTCTAATCCAGCAATTACATTTTGGACGTCTAACGCAACAATTAGTCTATCATCTGGCATTGTCAGTTCTTTCACCTATTAATTAATTTTCCCTTATCTATATGACAAGGAATTTGGTCAACCATTTATGAGTTTATTTAAGTTAAGAGTAATTTAAAACGAGAGTTCTTGAAAATCACGAGGCACCTAACCACATATAAAAGGAGGCCAAAATAGTTCTTGCTTCATTGTAAGGAGATCTGGAATTGGCTGGCGCTTCAAAAGGAGTTTGAGATGAATTTAGAAAAATTCACTGAGCGGTCGCGTGAATTTATACAAGCAGCGCAAGCGGCAGCGCTAGCTGCAGAACATCAGCGAATTTTGCCCCAACATCTTTTAAAAGTTATTCTTGAAGATGAGCAAGATTTTGCAAAAAATTTGCTAAAAAAGATTGGTGTAGACTCGCACAAAATATTGGTAGAAATAGATCTATTGCTCGGTAAAGTTCCAAAAATTAAATCTGAAAATTCACAAATGTTCTTTGATACGCAGACTTTGCGTGTTTTAGAACAGTCACAAGCACTTGCCAAAAAAAATGCTGATAAATTCGTATCCTTGGAACGGATATTGTGTGCCCTAGCAACCGTAAAATCAGATGTAAAAAATATTTTGGATAGATCAGGTGTTTCAATGACAGCCTTGGAAATGGCGATCTCTGACTTGAGAAAAGGCCGTACTGTTGAAAGTGCAAATGCTGAAGATAGTTTCGAGGCTTTAAAAAAATATACGACAGATCTCACTCAAGCCGCCAAAGACGGTAAAATAGATCCGATCATTGGTCGAGATGATGAAATTAGACGTTCAATGCAGGTTTTAAGCCGGCGTACTAAGAATAATCCAGTCTTAATCGGGGACCCTGGTGTTGGCAAGACAGCGATAGCAGAGGGAATGGCCCTAAGAATAATAAATGGTGACGTGCCAGAAAGTTTAAAAAATAAAAAGCTTTTAGCTCTGGATATGGGAGCTTTGATAGCAGGTGCAAAATTTAGAGGAGAGTTTGAAGAGCGTTTAAAAGGCATCCTAAGTGAGATGTCAGCTTCATTAGGCGAGGTGATACTTTTTGTAGACGAAATGCATATGTTAGTTGGCGCTGGGAAAACCGATGGAGCCATGGATGCGGCGAATTTGATTAAGCCTGCTTTAGCACGAGGCGAATTGCATTGTATAGGGGCAACTACCCTTGATGAGTATCGTAAGTATGTAGAGAAAGATGCAGCTTTGGCGCGTCGTTTCCAACCAGTTATTGTCGCTGAGCCTACGGTTGAGGATACGATATCGATTTTGCGTGGGATCAAGGAAAAGTATGAACTTCACCATGGGGTTAGAATTACTGATAGTTCTTTGGTGGCTGCGGCCACGCTATCGAATAGATATATTACCGATAGGTTTCTCCCTGATAAAGCGATTGATTTAGTAGATGAGGCTGCAAGTCGTTTGAGGATGGAAGTTGATAGTAAACCCGAAGATCTAGATGCGCTTGACCGAGAAATAATGCAAAAGCAAATAGAAATCGAAGCCCTTAGATTGGAAAGTGATAAGGCGTCAACTGAAAGGCTGACACGGCTTGAAGAATCTCTTGGTAAATTACAAGAGAATAGCTCTGTTTTGACTGCCCAATGGCAAGCAGAGCGAGATAACTTGGCCAATGCAAGGGTAATCAAGGAAAAATTAGAAACTGCGAGAGCGGAGCTGGATGCTGCAAAGCGAGATGGAAATCTCGCAAAGGCTGGTGAGCTGTCGTATGGAGTTATACCTCAACTTGAAAAAGAATTGAATCTGGTTGAAGTCGAAGACGGTGGGGGCGAAATTATAAAGGAGGCTGTAGCCCTAGAGCAAATTGCTCAAGTTGTTGAGCGTTGGACTGGCGTACCAACATCTAAAATGCTTGAAGGTGAGAGAGAGAAGTTACTTAAAATGGAAGATCATCTCGAGGCTAGAGTTGTTGGGCAGGAAGAAGCTGTTCATGCTCTGGCTAATGCAGTGAGACGAGCAAGAGCTGGCCTAAATGACGAAAAGCAACCATTAGGTTCTTTTTTGTTTTTAGGACCTACTGGTGTTGGAAAAACAGAATTAACGAAAGCCATAGCAGAATTTTTGTTTGATGATGATAATGCCATGGTGCGCATTGATATGTCAGAGTATATGGAAAAACATTCAGTATCTAGATTGATTGGCGCGCCTCCTGGATATGTTGGTTACGATGAGGGAGGTGTGTTAACTGAGGCTGTTCGGCGGAGGCCATACCAAGTAGTCCTTTTTGATGAGGTGGAAAAGGCACATCCAGATGTTTTTAATATTCTCCTTCAAGTATTAGACGACGGTATCTTGACCGATGGCCACGGGAGAGTTGTTGATTTCAAACAGACAATAATTATCCTTACATCGAACTTAGGCGCACAAGCTCTGAGCGATCCAAAAACTCTTCAAAACATTGAAATTGCAAAAGCAAACGTGATGGACGCGGTGCGATCCCATTTTAAACCTGAGTTTATAAACAGGCTTGATGAAACTATCATTTTCAATCGGTTGTCAAAAGAGCACATGTCTAGAATTGTGGATATTCAACTTAAAATACTTCACGATCGTATTTCCTCTCTTAATTTAAAAATTGAGTTAGGGGCGGGGGCAAGAGATTGGATTGCTCAGCAGGGGTACGATCCAATATATGGCGCAAGACCCTTAAAACGCGTTATTCAGACCTACTTACAAAACCCAATAGCTGAGTTGATCCTTGCAGGGAAGATTTCGGAAGGTAAGGTGATCGAGGTTACTAATGGTCCTGAAGGATTGCTCATAGGTGAGTACGCATCTTCTAGACAGAATGTAAAACCTGATTCAGTGGTTCTTCATTGATTTTTGAGATTTTACAAAATGTTAGATTAGTAATTTAACTGGTTTAGCTAATGTTTTTATGGTAAATTATTGTTGAAATTTTACTGCATCAGCAAAATTAAGCAGATTTTTAATTAAAAATTGCTTTTTTGCTAAATTAGGGCTTGCGACTCTAATTCATTGTGTCTAGAAGCCCCTTCACTGGGTGTTTTTAACGATACATTTGGTCGCTCTAAATAGAGTTATAATTTTTAGAGCGTAAAATCTAGATTTGAGGAGCGGTTTGGTGCCTAGTTATGTTGGCGCAATCGTTTTTTTTGTCTGGAACGATATTTGACATTGATGGAACACTGAAGAGATATGCGGGCAGTTTGGTTCGTTGATCGATGGATCAGCCTTTGCATATCGCGCTACTAGGATTTAATCCGATAATGTAGTGTCAGCTTCACTGTTTGTCGGCTTTCGGTATCTTTTGATACTGATGCAACAAACAGTTTTGATTGGTTTGAACAGCCAATCAAGTGATGTGCAGAGGTTCGAACGTCAAGGATAGCATAGTGATATGCTTTCAACTTGAGAGTTTGATCCTGGCTCAGAACGAACGCTGGCGGCAGGCCTTATACATGCAAGTCGAGCGCATCCTTCGGGATGAGCGGCGGACGGGTGAGTAACGCGTGGGAATGTGCCCTTCTCTACGGAATAGCCACTGGAAACGGTGAGTAATACCGTATACGCCCTCAGGGGGAAAGATTTATCGGAGAAGGATCAGCCCGCGTTAGATTAGGTAGTTGGTGGGGTAACGGCCTACCAAGCCTACGATCTATAGCTGGTTTTAGAGGATGATCAGCCACACTGGGACTGAGACACGGCCCAGACTCCTACGGGAGGCAGCAGTAGGGAATCTTGGACAATGGGGGCAACCCTGATCCAGCCATGCCGCGTGAGTGAAGAAGGCCCTAGGGTCGTAAAGCTCTTTCGCCTGTGATGATAATGACAGTAGCAGGTAAAGAAACCCCGGCTAACTCCGTGCCAGCAGCCGCGGTAATACGGAGGGGGTTAGCGTTGTTCGGAATTACTGGG
>NTKT01000039.1 GCA_002457055.1 Rhodobacteraceae bacterium MED-G08 | reverse complement strand
TCACTTCTATCTGAGGAGTGGTGTATTCGGTGCATGTCTGGTGTAACGATGAATAATCTGAGAAACTTTTCAAGTTTTGGTGGGATGTTGATATTGGCGTGATTAAACATCGCACTGGCATTAAGTAAAATCTCAAATACCAAAACGGCTAATGCAGATGGTCCGAGCAGGTATACAAGGCCAACTTTAAAAAGCATAGAAAGGACAATTTCAATAGGGTGAAATCTAATAGCTGTGGAAACATCAAATTCAGGATCAGAGTGGTGGACTTGGTGGACCCTCCATAAAAATGGTATCTTGTGCGTTACCACGTGTTGCAACCAAATAGCGAAATCCAAAATTAATATTGATAAGATAAACTCAACAAAAATCGGCCAATCAAATAAATTAAAAATTCCAATTGAATTTGCCTTTGCATCCATTGCCGCGCCTATTGCAAGCAATGGAAGTGCGAAAGCGAACAGCCTTAAGAAAAAGCTATCTATAATGATGAAAGACCAGTTTGTTCTCCATCTAGACCCTTTATTTGCTTCTTCTGACCTGCGCGGTATGACTTGTTCCAGCAAAGCTAAAGCTGCGAAAGCCAAAAAGAATATTCCAAGTCTTATGAAGATTTCATTTTCCATAAGCAGAGATGTACTGTGTAGAAGTGAATTTTCAACCCGTTTAGAGTTTTAATTTACATAATTCACAATTCTTAAGCTCTTATTAGTGAGCCGGCCCCATGTTCGGTGAATAACTCTAGTAAACATGCATTTGGCACTCGTCCGTCTAAAATTACAACACCCCGCACTCCGCCCTCTAGTGCCATTAGAGCGGTTTCTGTTTTGGGAATCATACCACCCGAAATAATACCTTCGTTTATCCAGTTCTTAATTTGGTTAGAATTCAGCTCAGTTATGATGGAGCCATCTTTATCTTGAACGCCACTCACGTCCGTAAGTAAAAGTAATCTGTCAGCCTTTAATGCTGCAGCGATAGCACCTGATACTGTGTCACCATTTACATTCAAAGTTTCACCGTCAATGCCTGAACCCAGTGGCGCAATTACGGGGATCATGTCATTTTCAAACAAATTAAAGATCACTTCGGGATTTACATCTTTAGGTGTCCCTACGAGGCCCAATTCTGGTTTATCTTGAACGCAGGTAATTAGTTTTGCATCTTTACCGGATAGACCGACAGCACGCCCATCTTGATTATTAATAGCTTGTACAATTTTTTTGTTTACGTTCCCAGACAAAACCATTTCAACTACACTAATTGTCTCAGAGTCTGTAACGCGCTTTCCATCTATGAACTCAGTTTCAATGTTTAATTTATCTAACATAGAATTAATCATTGGTCCGCCACCATGGACGATTACAGGATTTATGCCTACTTGGCGCATAAGTACGACATCTCTTGCGAAAGTTTCGAGGGCTTCATCACTCACCATGGCGTGACCGCCGAGCTTAATTACTATGATAGCTCCCGAGTAACGTTGCAAGTACGGAAGAGCTTGTGACAAGGTTTCTGCCGTGGCAATCCAATCTCTATTCATATTTTGCTTCTTCTTAGATAATCCAAAAGTGTAGAGGTTTTCTACTACCCCAATGTAGCCTTATAGTGAAACATTATATTTCAACATACTAATCTAATGTTGCAATTATACTCCGCAGCGCCTCGAGCCCGACTTTATCTTCCGCCGAAGTAACTAATAGTTCTGGAAAGGCTGCTGGGTGGGTTTGAAGTTTCTTTCTCACCTGATTTAGTATCTGGTTTCTTTGTTCTAAGTTTACTTTGTCACATTTTGTTAAAACACATTGAAATGTGACTGCAGACGTATCTAATAAGTCCATAATTTCTTCGTCGACTTTTTTAATTCCATGGCGAATGTCAATTAGTACAAATGCCCTACGAAGCGACGATCTCCCTGATAAATAACGCTTCAACAGTTGTTGCCATTTTTTTACAACGTCAATTGGAGCGTTTGCAAAACCATAACCAGGCAAGTCTACAAGATAGTGATGGTCCTCAGTTTTGAAAAAATTAATTTCTTGCGTCCGTCCAGGAGTGTTGGACGCTCTTGCAATAGACTTTCTTCCAGTGACTGCATTTATCAGTGAAGATTTGCCCACGTTGGATCTTCCTGCGAAGCATACTTCAAGCCTATCTGCGGGAGGTAGACCATTCATGTCCACCACACCTTTCAAAAAGTCTACGTTTCCAGCGAAGAGTTTTCTTCCCTTTTCTCTGGCAAACTCATCCGGTTCAGAACTTTCCTTAAACTCTAGCATCAATCAATTAACGTAAGTTTGTCACCCAAACTTAAAGTTCCATTATTTTTTGCAACTGCGTAAACACTAAAATTCTGATGACCGTGTGCCTGTAATGCGCCTAAAGTATCCGCATCACGTACTCCGGTCTCAGGGTTAGCAGTTGTTGCCATGCATCGTTGTACAGGCTCTACTATATCAAATTGTATATTTCCAATCTGAACTATTTTACCTACCCATTCCATTTCTTCCCATGGTTTAAGGTCATCTATCCACAGATTTCCTCTCCACCTAACCTTTGACAAATCTAGCCCCATTTCTGCAGCTAAAGCGTCATGTGACGTTGAGCTGCAAATAGTTATTGAAGGATAATCCGTATCCGTCATCGCAGATGCCTGTGCTCTAATAAGCTTAGCAGATCCACTCCTGTCACTGGGTATAAGATCTTTGGTCCATTCAATTAATTTGTTACCCTCGGTATCCGGGCAAAAAATTAAATCATTTTTATTCGGATGTGACATTTTCAGAGTATTTGTCGCCTGATCGAAATTCGCTGAAATAGCCATTAGTCCAGGTGCTTTGGCGCCTCTTGAGAAATTATGGCAAGCTACCCACTTACTACCATCTGCGGTACTATTCTCGTGCAGTACGGCCCAAACTCTATCATACGGAAGTGTCTCTCTAGATCTTACTCTAACTTCCGAAATACTCTCTCTCCCATGTGATTTTATAGGATAGCGCCATATTTCTGATAAGTAAGCCATTTAGGTTTTTTTTCGCTTGAAGCTTGCCTTTATATTGCCAAATACATCGGGTTTGTAACCTTGAGATCGCATGATCATATATTGTTGAGCAAACGTTATCATGTTGTTCGCAATCCAGTATATTATGAGACCGGAAGCGAAAGTGCCCAGCATGAACATAAATACCCATGGCATCCATGCGAAAATCATAGCTTGAGTTGCATCAGTTGGCGCAGGGTTTAGCTTCTGCTGAAGCCACATAGATATTCCGAGTAAAATTGGCAAAATGCCCAGTGAGAATATAAATAGTAAGCTTTCCGGTGGAAATGGGTTTGCCCAAGGAAGCAGACCAAAAAGATTTAAGATAGTAGAAGGGTCTGGAGCGCTAAGATCCTTTATCCACCCAATCCAGGGAGCGTGTCTGAGTTCCAGAGTAACAAATATCACTTTATACAGTGCAAAGAAAATTGGTATTTGGAGTAATATTGGCAAGCAACCTGCTGCGGGGTTTACCTTTTCTTTTTTATAAAGCTCCATCATTTCAGCTTGTAATTTTTGTCTATCGCCACCTGTGCGCTCCTTTATTTTTTCCATCTCTGGTTGGAGCTCTTTCATTTTTGCCATCGAAACGTAAGACTTATACGCCAAAGGTAACAACAGAGTTTTTATTAATAACGTTAAGCCAATGATTGCCCAGCCTGTGTTGCCGATGAACTTATTTAAATAATGTAGAGCTGCGAAGATCGGCTTTGTTAAGAAAAAGAACCAACCCCAATCGATACTATCTAAAAAGCCATCTACGCCGGTTCTTTCGTAATTTCGTATTGCCTCCCATTCTTTTGCTCCAGCAAAAAGGTAAGAAGTTACGCTTGCCGACTGTCCTGTACCCACGGTCTGGGGACTAAAAACGGTCTCTGCCTGAAAAATATCAGATTTATCATAATACTTAGCGGTAGAGCGAAACCTGTTGTTTTGTTCTGGAATAAGCGTTGCCATCCAGAAATGGTCGGTAAAACCAATCCATCCCGAATTTTCCACTTCAATTCTATCCGCGTATGCGGCTTCTCTGTCACTGTATGAATAGTCTCTAAGATCATCATAACTGTCCTCAGCTAAGGTTCCATCGGACATTCTGACTAATCCTTCATGAAGTATGAAGAAATTTTTGAGACCAAGTGGCTCGCCATGACGTCTGAGAAGGCCATAGGGCCTTAACTGCACTTCAGAACCACTTTTATTTGTAACAGTCTGGTCGATTGTGAAAAGATAATTTTCATCAATTGATATTGTTCGGCTGAACAAAAGGCCATTTTGGTTATCCCAATATATCGTTACAGGATCTTTTGGCGTCAATTTTGGGTTGCCTGACACTGACCAAATAGTATCTGGATTTGGGACTGACTTGGAATCTAGTCCAGCTAATGCTGCCCAACCATATGCAGCATAAAATGCGTGTGGGATACTACTTGGCTTTAACAGAGTCACTATCTCGGCGGTTTCATCCAAAGCAACGCGATAGTCCTTCAAAGAAAGATTGTCTATTCTTCCACCCTCTAGTGAGATCGATCCGACAACTCGGTCTGTTTCAATCTCGATGCTGGGGACATCTTTATTGTCACTGAGATCGGACGGTAAGGTTACATTTTCCTGAATATCTTGAGCGGGCAAATTTTGGGTCTGTGTTTGCTCTATATTTTGCTCTTCGGTTTGAATTGGCTCTGGTGGAGGAAATAAAACAAACCAAACGATAATAACAACAAAACTAAGCACGGATGCTAAGATTAGATTTTTATTCTGATCGTCCATAAAAGCCGCCAAATCTTTCTATTTTACACACGTTCAACAGACTAAGATCAAAAAGGTCAAGCCTGTTTGAGTGAATTTATAGATACCATGTTAATTTTAATTAAAAAAATAGAGATTATTCAACAATATCTCTAATTTTTGAGTCAGATTGGATTTTGGGTTCGTCTATCAGTTCTCTCTGCAAACCTAAGAAATCGAATAAATTAGTATCCAGTAAATGAGAAGGTTTAGTATTCATCAACGAGCGAAACATTACTTGACGTCGTCCAGGGCTATTTTTTTCCCATCCATCTATAATCTTTTTTACTTGCTGTCTCTGCAGTCCATCTTGAGACCCACATAAATCACACGGAATTATTGGATAATCCATTTGCTTCGAAAATTTTTCACAATCCGTTTCGGCTACGTAAGCAAGGGGTCGGTAGACAAATAAATCTTTTTCTTCATTTACAAGTTTTGGCGGCATTGTAGCAAGCCGGCCGCCATGGAAAAGGTTCATAAAAAAAGTTTCAAGGATGTCATCTCTGTGGTGGCCTAGTACAACTGCTGAACAACCTTCTTCCCGTGCAATACGGTATAAGTGGCCACGTCGTAATCGTGAACATAATGAGCAGAATGTGCGACCCTCAGGAATTTTATCAACTACAACAGAATAAGTGTCTTGATATTCAATCCGATGAGGCACTTTCATTTTTTCTAAAAACTCTGGAAGAACGGTTTGTGGAAAATTCGGCTGACCCTGATCTAGATTACAAGCTAATATATCAACAGGTAATAAACCTCTCCACTTTAATTCGTAGAGTGCTGCTAAAAGTGTATAACTGTCTTTCCCACCAGATAAACAGACTAGCCAGCGCGCATTTCTTTCCACCATGCCGTAATCACTGATAGCCTGGCTCACATTTCTAATAATTCTGCGGCGTAGTTTTTTGAATTCAGTACTCGATGGGGCACCGTAAAACAAAGGATGGATATCGTTTAGATCATCTAGCATAACATGGCTTTAAATTAGATTAATATCCATAACAAGTCATGTATGTATCCTTATGACTATTTACTTTTTTTAGGAACGGGATCATAGCCTTGCCCCCCCCAGGGATGGCATTTTAGTAAGCGCCTTACGATTAAGTAAACCCCAACTAATGCTCCACGTTTCTCCAGGGCTTCTAAGGCGTACGCGCTGCACGTCGGTTGATAACGGCAGTTATGTCCCACCCAGGGTGAAAAGATAACCCTGTAGGCTCTAATTGGAAGTGATATTACAAATGAAATGGGGTTCATTTTAGTTTCACATTCAGGTTTTCAAAAGCGCAGATTAGTTCATCCTTAAGCTCTTCAAATTTTGTATTACAGGTAGTTTGGGCACGTCCAATCAAAACATAATCTGTTCCAGGAGTCCCATAAAAAGCCAAAGTTTCTGCCACAGCTGCTCGCATCCGACGTTTAGCTCTATTCCGCTTTACGGCATTACCAACCCTCTTGCTAGCCGTGTAGCCCACTCTTATATTTTGAAGAGAGTTGGGTCGGGCCTGTACAATGATAGATTTTCCAACATACTTTTCTGCCTTTGAAGCAGCCACGAAGTCTGATCTTTTGGAAAGAGTTTCCAAAAAGATTTTTGGATTCCGGCGATTTGTTGTAAAATTTTCCATGAGTGTGCACCGAAAGTGCGTCTCAGGACTGAGCGTAATCCTAGGCGCTTAGGGACTTCCGTCCTCTTGCTCTTCGAGCATTGAGAATTTTTCTACCGGCTTTGGTTGCCATTCTAGAACGGAAACCATGTCGGCGCTTTCTAACCAAATTTGATGGCTGGTATGTACGTTTCATGGCCTATTCTCCGTATTTTGTGCCCCTAACTAAGAATCGTTAAGTCGCATATCTCTGAAATTTGGCTTTTAAGGGCCTTACACAGAGAAGTCAAACCGTTCTGCTACTTCAAATATACTTTTGCAGTTCCATGAGCTATTTTTTGCCACAGACAGACTTTGAGTTAATATTAATTAGATAATCTTTATTATTTTTGGCAGCATATTTAGCAGTATTGAAAGTATGAAAACACAATGAACAAACTAGATTTAAGAAAAATAATTATATTCTTACTTCTAATTATTGCTGTTTTTAGCCTTATCTTTTTTAGTGAATGGATAAGTTTTGAGTCTCTTAAAGAAAATAGAGCAAAAATCGCAGAATTTCGTGATAAAAATTTCACACTATCAATCATTAGTTTCTGGATATTTTACGTAACATTGGTTGTTTTTTCGCTGCCAGGCGCCGCAGTCGCCTCAGTTTCAGGTGGATATTTATTTGGTCTTGGCGGAGGCTTAATAATTAATATAACTGCCGCTAGTACTGGCGCCACTTTATTGTTCTTACTAGTTCGATACGGTGTGAAGAGCTTCAATTATAATAAATCAAATACGTTCAATAGTAATTTTGTCTTTCGAATTAAAAATGCTCTCACGATCAATCAAGTTTCAATAATGCTGATACTCAGGCTGGTTCCAGTGGTCCCTTTTTTTTTAGCAAATATCTTGCCTGCACTTGTTGGTGTCAGACTTTTTAATTTTATCTGGACAACTATTATTGGCATTATTCCCGGAGGTATAGTTTTTACATGGATAGGAGTTGGCGTTGGTGAGGTATTTGACCGAAATGAGTATCCTAACCTTGAACTCCTATACAGTCCAGTGATCCTAGGTCCTATACTGGGTCTTGTGGCTCTACTTATGTTGCCAATGATTATGAGGCGCTCTGGCATTTTGCCGAAAACAATAACGGAGCGGGGAAATGAAAAAAATTAAGGCAGATTTACTCGTCATTGGGGCAGGCTCTGGAGGGTTGGTTGTAGCTTCTGGTGCTGCACAATTGGGGGCTAATGTTGTTTTGGTTGAGGGCGATCAAATGGGTGGGGATTGTCTTAATTACGGCTGCGTACCTTCAAAAGCTCTGCTGGCTGCAGCAAATACCGCGAAGCAAGTCAATCAATCGGATAAGTTTGGCATTAAAGCAGAAATAGTCGATTTAGATTACGCTGGGGTCATGACCTATGTAGAGAAAAAAATAGCAGAAATTGCTCCTCACGATAGCCAAGAGCGTTTTGAAGAAATGGGGGTAACTGTACTGAGGGACTATGCGAAATTTAAAGATCCTAAAACAGTCGTCGTCGGTAACAATGAAATAACTGCGCGTCGCATCGTGCTTGCTACTGGCTCCAGGGCAAAAATTCCAAATGTAAAAGGTCTCGATAAAGTAAATTATTTAACTAATGAATCTTTGTTCGATTTAAGAAAATCGCCTCGGCATCTTGCTATAATAGGTGGAGGTCCAATCGGTGTGGAGATGGCACAGGCCCATGCTAGGCTAGGCGTAAAAACTACAATAATAGAGATAAACAGAATTATGCAGGGCTATGAGCGTAGGTTTGTTGAGCCCGTTCATAAAAGTTTAATCGATGATGGTGTTAATATTCTTGAGGGTACTGTTGTTGATCGTGTTGAAAACGACAGATCTAACATAAAATTACATCTAAGCTCTGCTAGTGCACTTGTTGTTAGCGACTTATTAATTGCCGCGGGTCGCGCACCCAACATTGAGAAGCTGGCTTTGACGGAAGCAGGCATTAAATACAATGAACTTGGAGTTATTGTAGATAGAAATCTGCAAACCACCAATCGGTCAGTTTATGCAATTGGGGACATAGTTGACGGTCCAAGCTTTACTCATACCGCCAGCTATCATGCTGGCATTGTTCTTAAAAAAACACTATTTGGTCTATCGTCCACAATACAAACCACTCATATACCTCAAGTGACATACACCGACCCGGAAATAGCATCGGTCGGATTGAATTTTAATGACGCCGTTAAGCGTTTTGGAAATAAAGTTGAACGGTCATGTGTGAACTTGGAGAGTAATGATAGGGCTATAACGGATAGTAAAACTGAGGGCTTTGTGGAAGTTGTATTATTTGGAAGAAAAGTAATTGGTTGCACAATTGTTTCTAAAAATGCTGGAGAGCTCATATCTTTTTGGGCGTTTTTAATTTCAAGGAACCTCAAAATTTCGAATGTCAATTCAATGATACCTCCATATCCTACACTCGGAGAGGTTAACAAAAGGGTTGTAAGTGAGTACTACGCTCCAAGGCTTTTCGGGAATAGCTTTTTGAAATTTTATGTCAAAGTGTTTCAGAAAATCTTCAAGTAAGTCAGTTTATGCTAACGAACTAAATTAGGTGTCTGTATTATCCCCTCGTTTGGCTCCATTGGGCAAGGGGATAGATTTTTATGTATTTATGTATTGCAAAGCCCTGACTTTCACCTTAACCACACCTGGAGTGCACCGGTAGCTCAGCTGGATAGAGTACTTGACTACGAATCAAGGGGTCGGGGGTTCGAATCCTCCCCGGTGCGCCATATAAATCAAAGGCTTAGCGGAAATCGTGCTGGGCCTTTTGTTTTTGGGGGTAACGTCTGGCGTAACAAACTAATCAATTTCATTAATCTTGCAGTTGTATCACTCAGGGAAATCTAGAGGTAATATACAGTCATAGACCTCGACATTCCCCGTGCCGCAATGCTCTAAATCCATAAGTGCCCATACAAGGAGACCTGCGAATGAAAACGTTAATAACCATGCAACTAGGTTTGCGTACACGAAGTACTTTACCGCTCTTCTAATAGTCATTACTGCCTCGTTTTTGATACGAGTGTAGCAAACGAACTGATCCAAATAAACGTCTTTTCGAGTGAGCAGGGGTATTGTGAGTTGGAGTGGGGTTACCTGTGGACGAGTGGACTATGTGGACCATCCTGAGAGGTAGGGGGTCAAAAGTCGAGGCAGTAATATCTGCAAATATCCTGCACTCACATTTTTTCAAAAAAAGGTTCGGTTATAATCCAATTCGATGTTGGTATTTAGTTTTTGAATGTATCAACTATCAGCGGCAACTGGCATAATTGATTTACAAGTATCAATTGATTGACTGTCTAGAAATCAAGTGTGACAAATGTCCACAATGCGACAATTTTGAGCTGATCCATCGATTTATTTCACCCGTACAATTTCCTTTAACAAACTATTTTATCAAAGGAAAACATATGTTAAGACGTACATTTATTGCAGCTGCTGCAGCATCATCCATAGCGACCGCAACACTTGCTGGTGGGCACTCAAAAGATATTGTTGATACAGCAATCGG
>NTKT01000038.1 GCA_002457055.1 Rhodobacteraceae bacterium MED-G08 | reverse complement strand
GTTAATAAGAAAACTCCAGAATATTTCTATCTTACCAGCCTTACCAGTCGCCTACTTAAGCTCAGCATTAATTTTATTCTTTTTCACAGACCCATTTAAAGGATTTGAGGCAAATGCCAATTTCTATCTTCTACATGGGATCTTAATAGCCGCTGGAACGTGCTTTTTGGCCATAGGACCAAGATATATAAGTTCACCCGAAGCATCGCTACTCATACTCTTGGAAACTATACTGGCACCCTTATTAGTTTGGGCGGTACTTTACGAGTACCCGGGTAATTGGAGTCTTATTGGTGGTGCCTTGATTGTGCTCACACTATTAGTTTTCAATTTTTCTGCGTTCAGCAAAACTTAACAAGCGGCTTACAAAGAAACCTCTTGAAATGATTGGTAGTCAATAGATAATCATTAGAAGTTGTGATGTAGAGATTATAATGTCGTTAGAAGCAATAATTATAGAACTTCAGTCAGTTTTTTCAGGTACAACAGACATTGAGCGTCGAGCACTGGAAGCACTCCAGAAAGCATCATTCGAGAAGTTTAAATCAGCGAAAAGCACTCCTCTGCCAGCAGAAATTGTTAATGTGATGGAGGAGGAGCAAGCTCATCCAATTTGCAAAAGCATCCTGAATGCAGAACTAGATTGGTGTCCGCCAACAACTTCTAACGATAAATTGTATATCGAACACAGCAAACGAAAAGCTCACGTTGAGATATTGGGGCCGAATGGATTAATCACCTCTAATTCGGTGAGAATCGGACTGTATGGAATGCTCAGCCAATCCGAATATGGGATTAGAACTCATCCCGCCGAGGAAATCTATATCGCATTGGCCGGAGTGTCATACTGGAAGCGTGGGAATGATAAGTACCAAGAACTTCTTCCCGGTGAAAGTTCTTATCATCCTTCTTTAATGCCTCACGCCTCAAAAACAGAAAAAAAGGCTTTCATGTCTGTTTACGTATGGAATGGTGATATATCGATGGATAACTATCGGTATAAAGGCCTACCAAAGAATTGAAAATTTCTGATCTAAAGAAATCATTAGAGATTATTGGACACAAAGTTTGTCAAATTTTTCGGTGATTCTGTTAAATTAAGAAAATTTTTTGTCATTTACTTAAGTAATACTGACCTGTTCTGGGGATAAGTTTCAAAATCTTGTGGACAACTACCTTGCAATGTGTGGATATGTAAAAATTCATTTTGAGCTGCAGAAAATTGATGGCATTCTCTGTGCAAGGATAAAAACTGGGGGGTATTAGAAGTTAAGGGAATTATAGACGCTTAGGCATTTATAGTTTTCGAACACGGACAAAACCAACCCCAGAAGCATAGAGTTCAGATCGTCCACAACCTTTCGGTTGGATCGGAGCTCGAAGTTGGATAACAACTCCTGTCTAACAGAAAGTGTTATCCATGTCAGATAGGAGATAAACTTAGTTTTTCTCATACATGAAGCAGATGGGGACAGTAGTTATCCAAGAAGAGGCAGGACATGAAGTAATTCAAGTTCTGTCTCTTCTGCTTTTATGCGAGAGCCATGGCAATCGGGGGGTATTCAGATTTGCCATGGCTCTAGATCGTCCATAGGTCGTGTAGCATTATAAATTTAACGAAATCAACAGAGAATTTGTATCTTGCTATCTTTAAGAGCCACTTCTGGATTTGAAGTATCAAAAACCAATGACGTGACCATCTTTACGCGACTCTGAGCCCCCAATATAAAAACCATTTGGCAATCGCCGTATCAATTGCGCCCCTCCAAAACCAAATGCATCATCGGAACTTTTGGTAGAAACATTATGGCCTAGCTCTGATAGAAAAGATAACAGTTCATTATTCATAGACGCCTCACAAACAACATCTAATCCGCCCTCAACTCGCCATCGCGGTGCATCGATGGCCTCTTGCGGGTTCTGTTTCCACAAATGGCTCCTTACAACCATTTGAATATGACCCTGCGCCTGCATTGGTCCTCCCATTACGCCAAAACTCATTAGAGGATTCCCATTATCCATTAGAAAAGCTGGTATGATCGTATGAAATGGTCTTTTCTTTGGCCCGACAACATTCGGACTTTTAGGATCAAGAGAGAACCCTGCTCCCCGATTCTGCAAATGTATACCGGTTCCTGGTATGCAGACTCCGGAACCAAAACCTGCATAATTAGACTGAATAAATGAGACCATCATACCATCTTGGTCTGCAGCTGTCAGATATACCGTTCCTCCACTTTTTGGAGCTCCTGCCTTAAAATCTACGGCTTGGTCATGTTTGATAAGAACTGCTCTCTCTTTTAAATAGTCTTCACTTAATAAGTCAGCCACAGTTATTTTCTTCATAAAATCTATGTCCGAAACGTACTTATAAGTATCTGCTAATGCTATCTTCGTTGCTTCAATTTGAAGATGAACCGAAAGCGGGCTATCACACTCCAAATCATCAAGGGATGTATGGTTTAATATCCCTATCGCCATTAACGCAGCGATACCTTGCCCATTTGGAGGAATTTCATGCAAAGAAACCCCATGAAAATTTTTCGAAATTGTACCTGGCCAGTCCGCTTGATGCTCTGCTAAATCACTTATCCGTAGCGCAGCATGGTGCTTTTTTGCGTAGGCATCAATTTTTTCTGCAAGAGCACCTGAGTAAAATGCCTCTCCTTTTGTCTCAGCAATCAACTTTAAAGATCTTGCGAACTCAATATTATTATAAATTTCACCTGCTGCAGGAGAAACTCCATTTGGTAGGAAATTATCAGCAAATCCAGGTTGATCAGAAAGCTCTGCCGCTCCAAGGCTCCACTGTTGCGCTATGATGGGCGAAACTGCGAAACCAGACTCCGCATAACCAACAGCCGGTTCAAACAGTTCTTGAAACGGTAGTTTGCCAAATTTATCTGAAAGACTCACCCAGCCGGCTACCACACCCGGAACCGTGACACTTTCCCAGCCTCTGTAAGGCATTTCTTTTAAATTAGAAAAACGGCTTTCCGTCCATGACGCTGGCGATCTGCCAGAAGAATTAAGTCCGTGAAGGCTCTGACCATCCCAAATAATTGCATAAGCATCTGATCCTAACCCACATCCCGTCGGTTCAACCAAACTTAAAGTGATAGCAGTGGCTAATGCAGCATCAACAGCATTGCCCCCACGCATCAGCATACGCAAACCTGCTTGAGCTGCAAGCGGCTGACTAGCCGCCACCATATTCTGAGCAATCACAGGAGATCTTCTGGATGGATAATTTGGGTAATTTTCAATCTGCATCTATTTTTGGGTACCTTAAAAACTCTTCATATTAACTAATATAGCTGGAAAGAAAGAGATCACCATATGTGACTTCTGTCTTATTGGAAATATTGTGTTTTAATCTGAAGAATTTCTTTTTTTGTTCTGGGTTTGAGTAGCTATAAAATTCTGCAAATTCTTGACTTGCAAAGCACACATACGCAAACCTAATTTTGATCGCCTCCAAAGAATGTCTTGTGCAGAAGTCGCAAATTCCTCTCCAATTAACCATTCAACTTCCTTCTGCGTTAATGTCGCACCAAAATTGATACCTAAATCATCTTCATTACGAACACTACCTAACATTTCAAAGGCTTCTCTGCCGTAAGCCTTAACCAGACGTGCTGCCCACCTCTCGCTCAGGAATGGATAATCTTTTATAAGATCCATAATTAAGTCTGACACTCCGTTTACTGGAAAATCACCTCCAGGCAGGTAAGCTTCAGCTGTCCAAGGCCCGCGCATTTTTGGAAAGAACGCAGCAACTTCATTTAAAACACTCTCTGAGAGTCTTCGATAAGTTGTGATTTTCCCACCAAAAATATTTATCAAAGGTACTTCATTTTCCCAATTCACTTTTATGCTGTAATCACGCGTCACAGCAGTTGCATTGCCTTCAGAGGTATCTTGAAGCGGTCTCACGCCTGAATAGGTCCATACGATGTCCTCAACTTTCAGTTCAGTATCAAAGTATTGGTTGGCAAAATTAATTAAATAAGTTTTCTCAAGCTCACTACACTGTGGCTTTTCATCTAATTCTATATGGTCAATATCTGTTGTGCCAATTAACGTGAAATCAGTTTCGTAAGGAATTGCAAATATAATTCGACCATCATTTCCTTGAAAAAAATAACACTTTCCATGATCCCAGATTTTTGGAACAACAATATGGCTGCCTCGCACCAACCGAACTTTTTCGGGCGTATTTACCCTCAACACGTTATGAATTATATCGCTAACCCAAGGACCACCAGCATTTATCAGTACCTTTGATAAAAACACTTCTCTCTTACCTGTTGTTTGGTCTTTTGTTTCAATGTACCATAATCCATCATCTTTTTTCGCTGAAATGACCTTTGTATTCACATAAATTTTTGCCCCAAGCTTTGCTGCATCCTTTGCGTTAAGTACAACTAACCGAGAGTCCTCAATCCAACAGTCCGAGTACTCAAATGCTTTTCTAAATTTTTTTTTGAGCGGAACTCCCTCCAAAGACACCGAAAGATCTAATTTCTTAGTTGGAGGTAAAATTTTTCGTCCCCCCATTAAATCATACAAAAATAAACCCACACGAATTAACCATGCAGGTCTTCTATTTTTATAAAATGGAAATATTCTATTAAGTAACTTTGAAGCCGGAGTAGTAGACTCAAATCGCTGAGATTTGTTCAAAGGCAATATAAATCTCATTGGCCAACTGATATGCGGCATTGCTTTCAACAGTACCTCACGCTCCTCAAGAGCCTCCTTTACTAACCTAAACTCAAAGAACTCTAAATACCTCAACCCACCATGAAATAACTTTGTAGAAGAGGAAGAAGTGGCTGAGCCCAAATCGTTCATTTCTGTTAGAACAACAGACAAGCCACGTCCTGCCGCGTCTCTGGCAACGCCACAACCATTTACGCCACCACCAATAATAAACAAATCATGCACTTTTTTATTCAATTTACATTCTCAAATTTTACTTATTATTTTCTTTTTATTTCGTTTTTATTCATTTTATTTTCGTATAATGCAAAAACGAAGATATTCCAACGGAAAAGAAAGAAATTTGTTGGTAATTATGATATTTGAGATTATCGTTAACGTAATTTATTTATGAGCACTGCAGGATGGTTAACAACTTACGGTCACCCGAAATAATTAAGCTGGCAAACCAACAAAGTATTGTTAGAGTTGAAGAACTCGCAGAATATTTCAACGTATCTCTGCAAACGATCCGAAAAGATTTAAATAAACTTTGCTCTGATGGTCAACTTGAAAGGGTCCACGGCGGAGCAATAATTCCATCCCACATAGAAAATATTGAATACGAGCAGCGAAAAAAAATTAACTTGCTTGGCAAACAGGCCATTGGCCGAGAATGCGCTAAGAACATTCCAAATGAAATATGCCTGTTCATGGGTATTGGCACAAGTACTGAGACCGTAGCAAAATTGCTTTTAGAACATAAAAATTTGTTGATAGTGACCAATAATTTAAATATTGCAAATGTGCTGAAGAATAATGCGAAAAGTGAAGTGGTCATCACAGGAGGCAACCTGAGGAAATCAGATGGTGCATTAATTGGCCAGCCAGCTCTAGAAACTATTAAAAATTTTAAGTTTGATTTGGCAATACTAGGATGCTCGGCATTAGACCGTGAAGGCAATATGCTGGATTTCGATACTCAAGAAATACTCGTCAACCAGAGCATAATCAGCCAAGCTGATAAAACGTATTTACTTGCTGATCATACAAAATTTTTGCGAAAAGCTCCGGTCAAAATCGCTCCCTTGTCTATAATAGACTGTTTCTTTACTGATAACAAACTTGAGCCCGAGCTGCTTGAAAAATGTAGATCATGGAATACCGAAATAAGATATAGTGAATAATCTTTAGCTCTAGGCATTAAAACAAACTAAACAAAACGATTTACATAATTTTCCAAAATTTCTTGATTACCCGAGCGTGGTTCTGGGTTGATATTCTTTTCTAATACTAACTGTGTAATGTCCTCCAAGCTACTACCCAACATTTTCAAAGCTTCAGGTTTAGACCAATCCTGGTATCTTTCCTGTAATTTTGCCTCAAGGCCCCCATCATTAATCATAGCTTCAGCGGCTTTTAATCCACGTGCGCAGATATCCATTGCACCAACATGAGCAGCTATGAGATCGACCGCGTCTATTGATTGTCGTCTCAGCTTAGCATCAAAATTTGTACCACCAGTCGAAAAACCACCAGACCTGAGAACGTGATAATATGCGAGGGCGACTTCCGGTACATTATTTGGAAACTGATCCGTATCCCAGCCAGACTGGTAGTCATTTCTATTCATATCAATTGAACCTAACATTCCTTCAGACGCTGCAAGAGCAATCTCATGCTCAAATGAATGTCCCGCTAAAATTGCATGGCCCTGCTCAATATTTAACTTTACCTCTTTTTCTAATCCATATTTTCTTAAAAAACCTATGCATGTAGCTACGTCAAAGTCGTATTGATGCTTTGAAGGTTCCTGTGGTTTCGGTTCAACTAAAATTGTTCCTGTAAAACCAATTTTATATTTATAGTCCACAACCATGCTTAAAAAGCGCCCCATATTGTCGAGCTCTTTGGATAAATTCGTATTTAATAAAGTTTCATATCCCTCGCGTCCTCCCCATAATACATAGTTTTGACCACCCAATTTATGTGTAGCATCCATACAAGACTTTACAGTTGCTGCGGCAAAAGCAAAAACATCGGGATCAGGGTTGGTGCTTGCCCCAGCCATCCATCGTCTATGACTGAACATGTTAGCTGTACCCCATAACAATTTTGGACTATCTGAGTTCATTTTGGAACCGATATAGTCTGTAATCTCGTTTAAAGTAGATAAATTCTCCTTGAAATTTCCCTGATCAGGTCGAAGGTCAGCATCATGCCAGCAAAAGAATGGAACTCCTAAAATATCAAACATTTCAAAAGCAATGTCGGCCTTTAGTCGCGCCCGTTCCATATTATCCTGTGGGTGCCATGGCCGTACAAAAGTTGAACCGCCGAAAGGATCACCGCCCTCCCACGCAAAGCTGTGCCACCAGGCTACCGCAAATCTAAGCTGCTCTTCCATTCTTTTGCCCAAAACAATTTCGTCAGGATTATAATACCGGTATGATAGAGGATCACTGCTTTCCGCACCCTTGTATTCTACTGGACTAATGCCATTAAAAAATTCAGTTGTCATTTTCGATACCCATTATTATGTCCAATCGGTCAAACAGAAATTTGCATTCGAACAGCCTTATTGAGGCAGAATTATGCACTTATGCAATTTTTATTATTTTTTCTAAACTTAGTGAAGTGGTTTGAGAGTTTATAGTCAAGGCATAGAAATTTTTATCGCAGATCCATCCGTAGTACTGTAAGCAACAGCTACTCCAGAACCAACATTTATGCCTGTAACTGAAGAAATAACAACTTGATGAGTTACCATCAAAATTCGATTTTTTTCGTCCAAATTTTTAAGTTTTTGCATTAATTTGCGTAGAGTTTCTTTTTTATCATAGTGGTCCTGAAAAAAAGAGTTCAAACCAGAAAACATATTTATTTCACCTATATCCATAAGAGTTGCTGTGTCTATACAACGACACCACTCGCTCGAGTATATTTTATCAAACAAAACCCCCTCCATTTTAAGCCTTATTCCAATAGATATTGCTTGATCTCGCCCCTCTTGGTTTAGATTTCTTTGGGTCTTACACTCACTTATATCGAATTCAGAGGGATCACCGTAACCAGGTGCAAGAGCGTGACGCAGAAAAATGACATTCAACTTTGGTTGATCTAAAACTTCCGACCAAGAAATAGTATCTGCGCTCGAAATATTTCCAAAAAGACATATTTTAAAAATTAAGATAATTGTTTTAAATATTCGCATACGCAAAATATCCTATTTTGAATTAAAACATATCCCAATATTGTAACTCAGAGAAGCGTCGCAACAAATGCAATTTAAGAAGTCCACCGAAGTTCTATGCTCATTTATAGTAAATATTTTGGTAATGTCGGTATGCTATTTTACTCTGCCTCACACTGCGAGAGCTGAAGTATCAATCATTGGATCTAGCGGAAGCACAATAAAAATTGAAAAGATAGCAGTATTTGATGAACCATGGGCTTTAACATTTATCAATGAAAATGATCTATTAGTTTCAACCAAAAAAGGTAAACTTTGGTTGGTAAAGAAAGATGGAACAAAGTTTTTAATAGATGGTTTGCCTAATATTACTTATGGCGGTCAAGGCGGATTGGGAGATATTTTACCCCACCCTAATTTTAGCCAAAATAGTCTTGTGTATATATCTTTTGTTGCATCCGAAAACAATGGAAGAACACGTGCCGCGAAAGTTATCCGAGCGAAATTAGAGAACCTTACACTCCGCAATCATCAACTAATCTGGGAACAACTACCACAAACGACAGGAAGAGGTCACTTTTCTCATCGCCTAGCTTTTGGCCCAACAGGAAGTTCCCATAATGGAATGCTGTTCATCTCATCCGGAGATAGGCAGATTATGGATTCGGCACAGAGTTTTGATAATAATTTGGGTAAAATAATAAGACTACACGATGATGGACGGATACCGGAAGATAATCCTTTTAAGGAAATGGGATTTCCAGCGAATACTATATGGTCCTTAGGTCATCGAAATGTTTTAGGGATTTCATTTGCACCTAACAATAATCTCTGGGCTAACGAAATGGGGCCATTACACGGCGATGAATTGAACTTAATTTCTAAAGGAGCAAACTACGGCTGGCCCATAGTTTCCGAAGGAAATCATTACAATGGCAAGCACATCCCAAGCCATTCAACTAACGATAAATTTACTCCGCCAGTAAAATATTGGGTACCCACCATTGCTCCTTCATCATTGGCCTTTATGCCGATCAAAAAGGGCCAGAAGTGGTCAGGTAATGCATTTATATCTGGACTAAAGAGTAAAGCTATATTCCGGCTGAATATACAAGACTATCAGGTAACCCATGAGGAAAAGTTTTATATTGGCAAACGCATCCGTGCACTCACAATTGGCCAAGACCGTAATATATGGGCAATAGAGGACGGCGGAATGGGTAGACTATTAAAGTTAAAATTAGATTAAAGGTTTTAGTAAATACACCGAAAACACTTCCAGCGTCCGATTGGAAAAGCATTAGCCTGAGGCAATCCTTTATCACTTCGTTGAAAAAGTGTCGTTAAAACTGTCGAAAATGCTGTCTAGAGTTGTTTCAGACGAGCAGTTCTGAACAATTTTGAGTTGCTTATCCGCTCGGATTTTCTCACCATCAAAGTAGACATGATTAAAATCTGTACTGAGCACAACTTTAAGCCAGTCAGAACTATTCGCACGAATGAACGCCTCTCCATGTTTAAATGGCCGAACGTCACCAGTTGATAAATTTTCAACAGCAAAGGCGTTTGCCTCTAGATCACAATGTTCTTCAAGAGTTACCCTGGAGATAAAGCTTTGTTTTTTTTCGCTACCGACAAAAAACCCTGCCGAATGTACTCCAACAACTGCAGCTGCAACTGAGACTATTGCCACTTTGAACATAAAAAACTCCATTCTCTTTATCAGAGGCAGCAAACTTTATGCCAATTAACCAACTAGTCTAATGCATATTTTTTCATTAGTTTTATGATCTGGAGTGTTTTGATACTACAAAGGTCATATCTTTTGGTATCGTAGGGTTAGTTATTACGCTCACATTGCCAAAACTCGATTTACATAAATTTTCTATCTCTTTTTGAGAAGAATAAACAATTCCACCCTCTGTAATCTTTTCCTGGTCTGATATTTGCAAATTGAAAATCATAGCACATTTCAATTTTGACCAAAGTAAATTTAAAACTCTGTAAAAATAACGTCTCCAAGCATTATAATCACGTGACGGGAAAAAATTAAATGTTCCCGACATGATGATAAAATCTGAATCCATTACAGGAATAGACCCGGTATGAAAGGAAGCTCTGTTAGAATATTTTTTTTGACAAAATTTAACTACTTCATCAGAAACATCATAGCCATAATAGTGCAATTCATGAGAATATTTTCTTTCAGACAAAAACTCTAGAAATGCACCGTATCCGCACCCAATATCGCTTACTGATATCTTTTTTTTTTGTGATAATGACTTTATCTGATTTAAAATTATGTCAAACCGAGCAAATTGTCTTTTCTTTGAAAACCACATACTTGCTTCTGGCAACGGACCAAATTCTAAAAACCTCTCGTTATAAATTTCTGCTATTTCACTATCAAAACTGCGCGACATTAAGAAATCAAATCTAAATCTTACTAATATAATTTATATAGTATAATAGGATAAATATAACAATTTCCAAAATACAAAATGATACTCCGGGCTAACATAAATATATCTGGTGTCGTTAGAAATAGGGATCGAAAAAGAAGAAAGATAGTAAAATGAAAATTACAACCCTAATTGGTTTAGTCGCATCAGCTCTTTTGTTAGCTGGCTGCCATACAACTACACACCCTGTTTCCACATCAAACGTTTCAGCAAAGCCTTACACAGAGTCCACCGCTCTGACTATTTATGAGGCTCACCCTCTAAAAGGGTCAGAAAAAGTAAGCGTCCATGCATACTCTTATACGAGAGGAAGCGATCATTGCTCCAGAACTATTGCATTAAATTTTAGTAGTTCGTTAGCTTATACTCAAACTATGATTGCTCTCAGAAACAGAGCTATGGTCACAGGAGCAAATGCTTTATCAATAACCAATTGGCGTGAGCATGCTGGGGTCACAACACTCACAGGGCATTTCTTTGACTGTCACTCGAAAAAGGGCCTATAGCCAGTAAAACAAAAATCATTTTACTAATTACACATTGGTCGTAATAGCTTTATGCTGTTTCGACTGATGTACCAGAAACAGATACAATAACGTGTTCCTTCGAATTAAAGATCACATTTGTATACTGAATATCATATCCGACTATCGCATTTCCTCCTGCTTTTAAAGCAGCAGCTTTAAGCTCAACCATTGCATCGGTTATCGCAGTTTTCAGAGTTTTCCGATCTATCGACCGATAGCGTTTTATAAATATCGATAAGAGTTTTTTAACAAAAGACTGACTTTCGACAACAAAAATACCCTCGCCATGAACAACGCCAAACCGCTTGCGTATTCTAAGGTTCATAGCGGTTTCGCTTGTCACAAGCATATCTTCAAACTTTGTAAATAAGTTATCAATACTTTTCACGTTTGTGGGTCGATGTGGTTTATTTGCTGCCGCAACTTTTTCTTTTACTAAAGACTTCACATGGCACGCCACACACAAGCCTTTATGCTCTCTGGCCACATTAGACTCTGTGAAACCCATTCTGGTTTTACATTCT